>CBDTUS010000123.1:0-11098 GCA_965363725.1 uncultured bacterium
CTCACGTCCCAGAAATCGTGGCCCCAGTCGGTCAGCTGTTCGCTGGTGTCGCCCTGCAGGCGGTACAGGTCCAGGCAGCCGTGGTTGGCGCCCAGGACGTAGAATTTCCCGTCGGCTTCGGTCCAGCGGAAGAACAGGCGGTCGAAACCGGTGCCGTGCAGAGCCATCTTTCCGGTATCCCCGGCCGTGGGCGTGACCACGGCGATCACGTTGGGGGCGCTCTCCCAGATCGGGTAGGTGGCGCGCATGTAGGCGATGGCGTCGTCCCTGAACCAGCGGGGTAACCGGTCGGCCCCGGGGTTTTCGGTCAGGCGGCGGAGTTCCCCGCCCTCGCGAGCGACGACCCAAAGGTCCGAATTCAGGTTCCAGCCCAGATCGGCCCGGGCCTTGGCCTCGACCACCAGATGGCGGCTGTCGGGGGACCAACTGAACGACCTGACATCCAGCTCGGCGTCGATGACACGCCGCGTCTCCCCGTTGGCCAGATCCATGGCGAACAGTTGCTGCAAGGTGCCTTCCCGGAAACCCTGGTCGAGATGGCGGTACCCTATCCCGTCCGCGACAACGTAACGGCCCCGCCTGCCCTCATACGGGCCAACCTCTGCGGAACCCACCCAAGCCAGGGCCGACCCATCGGGGGACCAGACCAGACTGCCAAAATCGCCGGACTTGGCACTGATTTTCCGGCGGGTAGCCCCGTCGGCCTCCATGAGCCAGATATCGGTTTCCCCATCAGTGGTGCGCAGGTAGGCGATCGCTTCACCGTCCGGGCGCCAGACCGCACCCAGGGAACGATCCTCGGGGGTGAACAACACCAGATCGTCGCCCGCCGCCAGATCGCGCCGGTACAGGGTGGCCCGGTTTTCCGCCAGCTCCTGATCCCAAGCGGTGACGCTGTACAAAAGGAATCGCCCGTCCGGGGAAAGGTCGGACACAGACACCGACTTCATGGCCAGGATGTCCTCGGGGATCATGGCGTCGGCCCGGTCGGGCCCGAGCAGCAGCCCCGCCAGCAGGACGACGACCACCACCAGCACCGCCCGCAAATCGCGCTTCCTGCTCATTCGGCCGGCTCCAATCTCAGGAAAAAGAAGATGGCGAGGGCATAGAATCCGACAATCAACCACAGCTTGGCCAGCCAGAACTCGAACCGGGTGAGATCGCTCAGCATCAGGAGGGTCGAGGTCTGGCTGCCGAAGAAGATCCCGCAGGCGGCGATCAGCAGGACCCTGGTCATGGGAACCTTCAACTCCGCGCCGCATTCCGGACACAGGGCGCCCCACATGGAGCGGGCCCGGCGACCGGGGCCGAGAATCTGGCGCAGAGCCTCGCGCCAGGGAAAAACGAAACCGCAGGTCGGGCATTTGGGATTGTTCAAGGTCCGGGCATCCCCCTGGCGTCACGCGACGGGTTTCGGTGCGGCGGCATCATGATCGATCCTCACGGGGAATTGAAGAATATTCGGCCCGGGATTGCCAGTTTCATTTTTCAGCCCGGATTAATCTGTTATGATCCGCCGGGAATCGACGGAACGATTCCCATCACCGGATCGGTCAGGAAGGGAAAGCAATGATCCCCATCTGGTTCCAGGGCAAACTCACCTCCGGACGCCCTGCTTTGGCCTTGTCTTTGATATTTTTAGTCATTTCCGGCGCCGGCTGCGGCGGCTCCTCAGGGACCGGACCCGCAGGCGGGCTCACCACCAATGAAGTCGACCTGTGGCCCGCAGGGCAGGGCAGCGGTCTGGCCTCCGCCCGCGAAGGCTGCGACGTATTGTCCGCCCAAGCCCGGCCCGGCGGGGATTTCATCTTCGCCCTGACCGATTCGGTCCAACCCGGGCGGGCCCCCATCCCCCACAATCACTCCGAACGGGTGGTGTTCGCCCAGCTCTACGAAACCCTGGTCCAGGTCGATTGCGCCGGCAACCTGAAACCCGGCCTGGCCGAACTCTGGACCTGCACCCAGGACAGCACCGTCTGGGTCTTCACCCTCCGCGAAGGCGCGCGGTTCTGGGATGGCTCTCGGGTCACTTCGGACGCCGTGCTCGACTCCTGGTCCGACAATCAGGACTGCCCCGCTGTCAGCGGCCGAACATCGCCCTGGACCTGGCTCAACGCCCGCGCGGAGTCGGTGACCCTCCTGGACGCCCGGCGTTTGGCCGTCCAGTTGCCCGAACCCCATGCCCGCTTCCCCATGCTGATGGCGCACCCGGCCACCGCCGTGGCCGCCCGACGCCCCGGCTGGACCTGGCCCGTGGGCAGCGGTCCCGCGCGGCTGCGGGCCTCGGATCCCGCCCCGTTGCCGGATCTGGAATGCCTACCCAACCAGAACCATCCCGCTGCGCCGGCCTGGAAGACTCTGACCTTCAGGATCACCCCGGGCACCGACCCCCGCGACCTGGTCTCCACCGACATGGATCTGACCCTGGTGCACGGCCTGGCTGCTGTGGGCTTTTTTGACGACGCCCCGGGCTTTCACGCGGTCCCCCTTCCCTGGACCAGATTGTATCTGCTGGTCTGCCCTCCGAATCTCAACCCGACCGGCTCCGGCCGCTGGATGCGGGCCGCGGCTGACCTGGATGCGGGTCGGGACGTGACCGCGGTGTCGGCCCGGTCCTGGCCCCACATCACCTTCCCCGCCGGGGGCCAGGACGGCTGCCCTCAACTGAGCGGTCCGGTCACCGGCTCCGGCAGCGCGCGCCTGGACTGGAACCTGGCCGAAAAGAATCTGGATGAAAACGTGGTCGCCTATCCCGCGGCGGATCCCGGGGCCCGGGATCTCGCCCACCGGATCGGTGCCCTCGCCGGCAGCCCGGTACGCACCGTCCCCTTGCCCCGCGGCGGCACCGAATTCGCCCTGCAGTGGCAGATGGCCGGCGCCTTCATCCTTCCGGTGGACCAACAGTATCCCACGGGCTGTCTGCAGATGGCTGTACTTCTGGGTAAGGCCCCCTGGCTTCAGGAAGCGGCCCTGGACCGGCCCCACCAACCGGTTGAGACCCTGGCGGGAGCCGACCGAGTCGCCAACAACTCGGGCGGGTCGGCGTCGGCGTCGCTGACTGATCGGGACCTGGTCCGTCCCCTCGGCCTGAGCAGGGCCTGGCTGATCGCGCGGGGTTCGGTGGCCGGGCTGGAACTGGCCTTTGACGGCACGCCCATGCTCGCCGGCCTGGGAATTTCTGCCACCGCGCCCGCGGGCGAAGCCACACCATGAATCTTCGCGGGCAGATCCTCCTCGGATCGATCGCCCTGGCGGTCCTGCCCCTGGTCCTGGTCATCATGACCATCCGCTCCGGCGTGCAGGATCGTTTCACCGATTTGGACACCGCCCGGGTGGACGACCAGATAGGCATCGTAAGGGACGACCTGGACCGGCAGAGCCGTGAGGTCGCCACCCTGCTGGACAAGCTGGCCGAGACCATCGCCCAGGACAATGACTTCCGCCTCGGCACCGTCGGCGGTCGCGAAGACCTTCGCGGCTATGTGCTGGATTTCGCTCCCCGGCAGATGTCGGTCATGGACCTGGACATGCTGCTGATCCAGGACGATGACGGCCGCACCGTCAGCAGCGGTCATTTCCGGGGCGCCTACGGAGAGTTGGATCCCCAGCTGCCCACTCTGCTGGCCCGAGCGCGGGGCGGCCAGGCCCTCGTCGCGACCCGCAATCCCGAAGAACCTTTTCTCGCGTTGGCCCGTTCCCGACCCGTGACCCTGGGTGGGCGCACCTTCCATCTGACCGGAGGCGACCGCCTGGACGAAGAGCGGCTCGCCAGCCTGAACCGCGACGGTGACCTGGCCCTGGCCGTGGTCTGGCCCCAGGGATCCTTCGCCACCACCGAAGACCTGACCGCGCGGCTGGCCGAAAACCGACCCGTGCTGGACACCGAATACCGGCTGCGTCGCGAGGGCACGATCGTTCGGTCGGAACATCTGCCCCTGATCCTCGATGGCCGGCTGGACGACGCCTGGCTGCTCGTGACCCACGACCGCGCCTCGCTAAACAACCTGTTGTGGGACATGAACTTGAAAATGGGCGCCATACTGCTTCTGGCCGTGGTTGTTTCGGTGATCATGGCCGTCATCATGGCCGGTCGCATCAGCCGCCCCTTGCGGGATCTGGCCGACCGCACCGTCGATCTCGACCTCGACAACCTCGACGTGGACTTCTCCTCCAGACGCAAGGACGAGGTCGGCCGCCTGACGCGGCTGCTCGGAGACATGACCGGCCGGATGCACGAAAGCGTCAAACGCCTGCGCCGGGCCGAGCACCAGGCCACGCTGGGCGAGATGTCGCGCCAGGTGAACCACGACATCCGCAACGGCATCACTCCCTTGCGCAACGTCATGGGGCATCTGACCCAGGTGGCCGAAAATGAGCCCGGCCAGCTGAACGAAGTGTTTGGCGAGCGCCGGGAAACCCTGGAGGGGGGTCTGGAATATCTCGAGGATCTGGCCACGCACTACGCTCGTCTCAGTCCTGGCCGAACCCCACAGGCCTGCCGTCTCTATGAATTGGTCGCCGAGGCCATGGCCGATCCCGCGGCGGCGCCCGACACCAAGCTGGTCAACAACGTGCCCGGCAACCTGCCGCCGATACTGGCCGACCCGGTCAGCCTGCGGCGCATCTTCGACAACCTGATCCGTAACGCCCTGGAAAGCCTGACCGAGGGGCGGGGTACCGTCACGGTCGACGCCGCCGTCGACGAGGACCCCAACCTCGAGGAGATGCGGATCCTGGTCAGCGTGAGCGACACCGGCGAAGGCATCCCGCCGGAAAACCTCGACGCCATCTTCACCGATTTCTTCACCACTCGCGATGGCGGCACCGGCCTGGGCCTGAGCAACGTCCGCCGCCTGGCCGCCGACTGCGGGGCAAATATCCGGGTGACCAGCGAACCCGGTCATGGTACGACTTTCACGTTGTCCTTCCCCATCCCCCACACTGTGGACGATCCGACATGAGCCTTGTCCTGATCATCGACGACATCGCCGCCATGCGCGACCAGTACGCCTACGACCTGAAGCGCCTGGGCGGCTTCGAAACGCAGACCGCCAGCGGCGGCAGTGAGGGCCTCGCTCTGCTGGAGACCGAGGACGTGGACGTCGTCATCCTCGACCTGGAGATGCCCGGGGTCGACGGCTTCGAAGTTCTCGCCACTCTCAAACGCAAGGGCAGCCGGGTGCCGGTCATCGTCTACACCGGAACCGGCAGCTACGACCGCTGCACCCGGGCAGTCAAGCTGGGCGCCTACAGCTTCATCGCCAAGGACGAGCCCCTCGAACGCGTGGTCCGCGAGGTGGAAAACGCCCTGGCCTGGGCCAGCCTGCGCAGCGAGGTCGGCCGGCTCCGCCGCCAGAGCGGGGACGATTCGCCGCTGATCGGTGATAGCCGGGCCGCCGTGGCGATGAAGGAACAGATCGACCGTCTGGCCGCCATCCCCAGCCCGGTGTTGATTCTCGGCGAAAGCGGCAGCGGCAAGGAGCTCGTGGCCCGCCGACTGCACGAGAACGGCGGCCGCGCCCTGCGTGAATTCGTGGCCGTCAACTGCGCGGCCCTGCCCGACACCATGGTCGAAAGCGAACTGTTCGGTCATGAGCGGGGCGCCTTCACCGGCGCCGACCGCACCCGCAAGGGCGCCTTCGAAAGCGCCGGCGGCGGCACCCTATTCCTGGATGAGATCGGGGAGCTGCCCGCTGCGGCCCAGGCCAAACTCCTGCGCGTGCTCGAGGACGGCCTGGTGACCCGCCTGGGGTCCAACAAGACCGTCAAGGTGGACACCCGCGTGGTGGCCGCCACCAACCGCGACCTCGAGGTCGAGGTGGCCGCCGGACGATTCCGGCAGGACCTGCTTTTCCGCCTGAACACCCATGTGGTGCAGGTGCCGGCCCTGCGCGAGCGGTTGAGCGACGTGCCCATCCTCGCCCGACATTTCCTCGCCCTGACTTGCGAAAAGTTCGGGGTCAGGCAAAGGACGCTGGCTCCCGAGGCGGTCCAGGCGCTGCAGAACTACGACTGGTCACGCAACAACATCCGCGAACTGCGCAACGTCATCGAGCGGTTGGTCATCGCCGGCAGCGGCGATATCATCGGCGCCGATCTGATGCCCGCGGAGATTGCCGTCGGTCCTGGAATTCCGGGTGGTCCCGGCCGACCGGACCCTGCGCCGGGCGGCACTCTCAAGGATCAGAAAGCCGCCTCCGAGCGGCAGATCATCCTGACGGCGCTGGAACGCAACGACTGGCACATAACCAACACGGCCGCCCAGCTGGGACTGGCCGACCACAGCAGTCTATTGAAGATCATGAGGCGTCACCGCCTCAAAAAATAACTCCGGAGGAATCCCGCATGCCCGCCATCCGCACCGCCCGCCTGTTGGCGCTGGTCCTGATTTTCGCCGTCCTGATGCCCGCGGCCGCGGCCCTCGCCGAACGCGACGTGCTGCCTCTTCTCGACTACCGCACCGAAAGCTGGTTCCTGCCCCAGAGCCCCGGCGTGACCGCCGGACCCGCCGGCGGCCTGTTCAACCCCGGCGCCTGGGCCCTGAGCGACCGCGGGGGAGCCGATTTCTGGTGGAATGACCGCAGCATCCGCAGCGGGCTGGACAACTACGGTTTCGGATTCGGCCACGGATTCAACTTTGCCATGAACACCAGCACCTTCGGCACGAGCGGGGACAGCTACAAGATCTACGACTATCAGCTGGGCCTGGCCGGTGGCACACGAATGGGCTCCTTCGGTCTCGGCTATCGCTGGGCCAACGGGGAAACCCAGCGCCGGCCGCGGCAGCAATCCCTCGTGGCGGGGTTCGTCACCCGTCAGCGCAGTTGGACATCGTTCGGGGCCTCGGCGGCCTGGAGCCTGGAATCGCGGGCGGCGCAGTACGTGTTCGACCTGGGCGTGCGCCCCTTCAACC
Organism: uncultured bacterium; assembly: GCA_965363725.1. GTDB lineage: Bacteria > Krumholzibacteriota > Krumholzibacteriia > LZORAL124-64-63 > LZORAL124-64-63 > JAGLCY01. The sequence continues at coordinate 6,914 of CBDTUS010000123.1, forward strand.
GCAACTGGCTGACGCTGTACGCCGACTGGGCCGTCAACGACGACCAGGCCTTCTTCAAGCGCGGTGTCTGGGGCGCGGGCCTGGAAGTCCGGCCGGTCCGGGGTCTGCACCTCGGTTTCAAGGCCCGCCAGCAACCGGGGACCGGCGACATCGACTACGCCGCCCTCTTCGGGGTCACCATCGGCGCCTTTCACGGCGCCGCCATGCCGGTGTACAACGAAGACGGCGACAACCTCGGCACCAGCGCCCTGTTGCGGTCGCGTCCCTCCTTCCGGGGCTTCCCCCACGTCTGGGACTGGTTCGGCAGCAACGGCCGGTACTTCCCCCTGAGCCTGGAGAACAAGGTCCTCACCTATCAGAAATACCGGCTCTTCGACGACAAGCGGGTTGCCTGGCTCGACCTGCTGCCCTACCTGAACGCGTTGCGCGACGACAAGGATATCGACGGCATCGCCCTCAACCTGGCCGGGTTCCGCGGGCGTCCCTCCCTCATCTGGGAACTGCGCCAGAAACTCGAGGAGATCCAGGCGACCGGCAAGAGGATCATCATCCACGCCGACCGGCTCGACCCCACGACCTACTATCTGGCGTCGGTCGCCGACCACCTGACGCTGGACCCCATGGGATTTGTCGCCCTGCCCGGCTTCGCGCTGAGCCGCAGCTACCTAAAGGGCACCCTGGAAAAAATGGGGTTGGGCTTCCAGGAGCTCCGCTACTTCGAATACAAGAGCGCCATGGAAACCTACAGCCGCGACAGCATGTCCGACGCGGATCGCGTGCAGCGGCAGCGCATCGTGGACGTCCTTTACGAAACGGTTCGTGAAGGCGTGATCGATTCCCGCAACCTGACGCCCGCCGGATTCGACGCCGTGATCGACGAGAAGACCATCCTGGTGCCCGGTGAGGCCCTGGAACTGGGTCTGATCGACGGGATCTCCCGCTGGGATCAGCTAGCCCAGTCCCTGCGCCTGGAAGACGCCCACCTGTGGCCTGTTCCCCCGGTGGAGACCTACCGGGAATTCTGGGACGACCAGTGGGGTCAACCCAAGAAGATTCCCGTGGTCTTCGCGGTGGGACCCTGCGCCATGGATGCCGGGATCAAGGGCCGCAAGACCAGCGGATACCTGCGCAAGCTGGCCTCCGATCCCTCCGTGGCGGCAGTGGTCCTGCGGGCCGACTCCCCCGGCGGGGACGCCCTGCCCAGCGACCTGGTGGCCGCCGCCGTCCGCACCCTGATCGAAGCGGGCAAACCCGTGATCGTCAGCCAGGGCGACGTCGCCGCCAGCGGCGGCTACTGGATCAGCATGGACGGCACCGAGATCCTGACCACGCCCCTGACCATCACCGGATCGATCGGGGTCATCGGCGGCTGGGTATGGGACGACGGCCTGACGGACAAGATGGGCGTCACTTCCGACGTGGTGAAGCGCGGAGAACGCGCCGACCTCTTCGCCACCGTGAAGCTGCCCTTCCTGGGCGGCATCCCACGGCGACCCCTCGATGAGGGGGAACTGGCACGTATCGAGGCCTTGATCCTCGACAACTACGGCAAGTTCGTCGCCGCGGTGGCCAACGGCCGGGGCCTGACCACGGAGGAGGTAGAGGCCATCGCGCAGGGCCGGGTGTGGATGGGCGGCGACGCCATCGAAATCGGCCTGTGCGACCGGTTCGGCTCCCTGGACGACGCGATCACCCGCGCCCGCGAACTGGGCGGCGTCGGCGACTGGGAAGAGGTCGAAATTGTAGAATATCCCCCGCGTCCGTGGATCCAGTGGCCCAGCTTCGGCCCCAAAATGCCGGCTTTCTTCGGCCTGGGCGGCCGGATCAACCGGGTGCTGGCGGACTGGTACGCCGGCGGAGCCTCCGATGGCCTCGAAGCGGAACCCTTCAGCGGGGCCGCGGGCCTTTCGGCCTTTGACGTGGAATACCTGAAGGCCCTCAGCGCCCGGCCGGGCGCGCCGGTGATGATGGTCGGACCGGACGTGCTGCCCGAAGAATGGCGGCAATTGGATTGAGGGGCATCACCCTGACGATGGGAACTGACATGATTGAGCTGTCCTGGCGTGCATTCCTGGTCTTCAGCCTCGCTGTGGGCCTGGTGATTCCCTCGGTTACCGAGGCTGCCGATCCGTCCGACCCGGCGGTCTGGCATCACGTCAGCGTGACCATGGTCGACGGCGTCGAATACCAGGACGTTTCGTTGACCTGGGCCCTGGAGGGATATTCCATCAAGGTGGTCTCCGGGGAAGGGATTGAGACGCTCCTGAGCCCCACCAGAATCGTCGTCATCAGGGACAGTGGCGGACACGAGATCACCGACCAGGTCGCCGGCGCCAGCCCCGCCACCGATGCCTCGTTCGCCCTGCTCGGGGAGGGCAGGGTGACCCCCTTCCTGTTCGACCTGATGTTGACGGTCGGAGGGTCGGCGACCATGAACAAGGGCGAAGGAAGTTTCCACTTCGGCGGAGCGGCCCTGGCCGGTGCCCGGGTCAGCCTCGGGTCCCGAACCCATATTCACGTCCTGTACCGGCGGCAGGGAATCACCGAAGAGGCCCACGGCTACGGGGGAACCATTTCCACCAACGCCAACGAACTCCACCTTCTCTTCGGCCTCCGGTTGAACCACCCCCGGAAAAACAACAACTACAGCTACATCGAAATGGGATTGTCTCTCATCGGTTACGACAACCGGTTCAACGAGGAATCCGGCGCCTGGGTCGGCGGCGGTGTGAGCGGCCCCGGGGTGACCGTCCAGGGTGGCGTGGTGATTCCCTTCTCCTCGCGGGTCGGCCTGGATCTCGGCGGCACCTTCATGGTTCGGCCCCCCATGGTCGAGGACAGCCGGGACCCGGGACTCCTGTTCGGCCTCAATGCCGCGCTGGCTTTGAGCTGGTAGGTTCACGACGACGATGAAGGCCCCCCGGGGGGCCTTTTTCGTGGCCCGAACCACACGAACCACCTGTGTCCAAGTCGACACATCCTTCCTCTACAAATCTCATATATAATTGTAAAAATTGAACTTAAGATGCCGGCCAGGATTGGCCGACTCCTTGCCTTTATCCCTGTGTGATCGTCAACAACGCGGCCGGTCCCCGAGCCGCATCACACAGGAAAAGGAGTCCATCATGAAAAAGCAGGAGCTCACCACCGCCAGCGAGCGCAAGATGAAATTCGCCGAAGCAGGCGTGCTGTTCGTGCTCGTTCTGGCCTTGACGATATTTATCGGCGCCAAGGTCGTCACCAAAAGCGACAGTGAAGAGATCGTGACCGAACCCGTCGTCGTAACGGAAGTCGCCGAAAAGGCGGAACAGGCAGGCATCGAAGCGCCGGCCATTACCGTGGAAGCCGAACATCCCGACGAGATCGCCGCAGAACTGTCCGCGGAAGTCGTCGCGGATCCCGAACGCCGAGTCGTCTCCTACGCCGAAGCGGAAAAGGTCTTTTTCGAGCGGAGCTACGATCAGGCCGCCGAGATGTTCGGCCAATACACCGAGGATCATCCGGCCAACGCCTGGGGCTTCTATATGCTCGGCCTGAGCGAATGGAAGGCCGGCGATCTCGACGCCGCCGAGGAAGCCTTCGCCCACGCCCTGGAGATCAAACCCGACCACGCCAAGAGCCTGGTCAACTACGGACGCGTGCTTCTGGACCAGGGCCGATCCGAGGACGCCAAACAGCAGATCGAACTGGCCCTGGCCGCCGCTCCCGGCAGCACCGACGCCACCCGTGTCCTTGGCCGCATCCAGTACAGCCAGGGCCTCCTTGAAGAGGCCGCCGCCAGCTATCTGACCGTCCTGAGGACCCGGGAAGATGATGCGTGGAGCCTGAACAATCTGGGTCTGATCCGCATCCAGCAGGGCCGCTACGATGAAGCCTTGCCCGCCCTGGCCAAGGCCGTGCAGATCGAGCCCGCCGTGGCCTGCTTCCAGAACAACCTGGGTGTGGCCCTGGAACGCACGGGCCATTTCACCGCGGCCGGGGAAGCCTACACCGCCGCCATCGAGGCCGATGAGAACTACGAGAAGGCCGATGTCAGCCTAGCCCGGGTGTCCGAACAGACCGAGGCCGAGGATCTCATGCCCGTGGACCTGGCCCAGCTGGCCGCGAGCTTCGGCGTGGCGGACGACATGGAGGTCGCCGCCGCGGAACCCGCCGCTGATGACGAGTTTCCCCTCGAGGAGGAAC
>CBDTUS010000124.1:0-11004 GCA_965363725.1 uncultured bacterium
GCCTCCATGACCTTGATCATGGTCCGCCGGCGCTGCTCGATGGTCTTGATGACCCACTCGGCGTGCCGCTTCCTCTCGTCGATGAACTTGACCGCATCCTCGTTGCCCTGGGACGTCCCCTCGTAGGCCTTGCTGACCCGCAGCCGGGGCAGGTTCGCATCGTTGAGATAGACCGCGTATTCGTCCCCGTCCTCGTCCACCTTCACCACTTCCAGATCCGGGACGACGGCACGGGCACCTTCGGTGTTCGCCGAAAGGCCGGGGCGCGGATCCAGTTCACCGATCCTTTGGGCGATGGTCTGCACCTCCTTGGGGGTGATCTTCATCTCCCGGGCGATATCGCTGAACTTGCGGTTCTTCAAGGCGTCGAAATGATGGTTGATGATGTGGGTCTCGTCGGAATCCGCGAACCCGCGAGCGGCCAACTGCAGCAGGAGGCATTCCTGGAGGCTGCGGGCCGCGACACCCGGCGGATCAAATCCCTGGACGACCTTCAGGATCTCTTCGACTTCCTCTTCGGGAACTTCGTAATAGGTGGCGATCTCGGACAGGGGGCAGTCCAGAATGCCGTCTTCATTGAGGCAGCCGATGATGTATTCGCCGATCATCCGCTGGATGCCTTCGGGAACCGCCAGCTGCAGCTGCTCGGACAGGTCCTCCTGTCCCGAGGGAATGTATTTTTGGGGACGTTCGAGCTCGTCCTCCTCGTCGTAGTTGCGCTCGTTGGCCAGGCTGCGGAAACCGTCGTCCCAGCTGTCGCCCCAGTCCCGGTCCTCGTCCTGGGGATCCTGTTCCTTTTCGCGGACCTTTTCATCATCGGCCGTGATCTGGTTCTCGCGGAGGATTTCCTCCTCCAGTTCCTCTTCCGGCTCGATCTCTTCCAGGAGGGGGTTGCCCTGCAGCTCGTGCCGCAGGATCTGTTCGAGCTCAAGGGTGGGAACCTGGAGAAGTTTGAGTGCCTGCTGGAGCCGCTGGGTCATGACCAGCTGCTGCCGCAGCTGCATGCTCTGACGTAATCCTATGTTGGGACCCATGATGCTATGCCTTCCTTTGACCTATTCCGTGCCGGGGTTCCTTCCCCGGCACTTTGAAACCGGCTACAACCGGAATTTTTCACCCAGGTAGATTTCCCGCGCCTTGTCCGAGGATACGATCTCCTCGCTGGTGCCGGCCAATTCGATCTTTCCTTCAAAAAGAATATACGCCCGGTCCGTGATGTTCAGGGTCTCGCGAACATTGTGATCGGTGATGAGCACCCCCAGCCCCTGGTCTCGCAGCTGGGAAACCACCGCCTGCAGATCCGCCACCGCGATGGGATCTATACCGGCGAACGGCTCATCCAGGAGCATGAACTTGGGCTCGGTCACCAGGGCCCGGGCGATCTCGACCCGGCGCCGCTCCCCTCCCGAAAGTTCGTAGCCCCGGTTCTTCCGGATGTGGGTGACCCCCATCATATCCAGCAGTTCGTCCCGGCGCCGCTTCCGGTCCGACCGAGGCATCTTCAGGCTCTGCAGGATGGCCATGACGTTGTCCTCGACCGTCAATTGCCGAAAGATCGACGACTCCTGCGGCAGGTAGCCGATGCCCAGCCGGGCTCTCTTGTACATGGGCATACGGGAGATGTCTCGGTCGTCGAAGAATACCTTGCCGCTGTCCGGGGTGATGAAGCCCACGATCATGTAGAAGGACGTGGTCTTGCCCGCCCCGTTGGGGCCCAGCAGGCCCACGATTTCACCCTGGACCAGCTCGAGATCGACGCTGTCGACAACGGCCCGGCCGCGATAGACTTTGCGCAGCCCCCGGGCCTGGAGTCTGACGCCTGAATCGTTAGGACTCATGCCAGAGGTCACCTGACCTCACTTTCCCCGTCGGGGTTGTCTTCAACTTCCGCCTCCACGTTTTGCTTGATCTCAATGTACTCCAGATCGGGCGTCGCCTCCAGTCCGATTCCGGTCAGAACGTCGCCATCACGGGTGAACCGGTTGAAGACATCGTTGTGGATCAGCTGGGTCTCGTTGTTGAAATACAGGTCCTCGGTTTCGAGTTTTCGCCCGTCGTCGGTGATGACGATGACCTGGCCCCAGGTGTGGATGTCCTTCGTGTTGAGATTGGCCCGGCCGCTGTCCGCAGTCAGGACCGAGAAATGCTTGCCGTCCTTGAAAAAATCCATGAGCAGGGTGATCAGCTGAACATCCTTCTCCCCGGCGAACTTCAACATCTTTTCACTCTGCAGCACCCACTGTTTGACGCCGGCGTTCGATTCGATCAGACGGTAATCGAAGAACTGCTGTTCCGGGACGCGCTGCCCGGTGGCACCTGTCTCGGAGGTATCCTGGGGTTCCTGAGCGTCCCCGCACGCGGCCAGGGCCACCGGCAGGATCAGGCAGATTGTCAGCAGCGCCCAGCCGAATGTCTTGTCCGATTTTCGCATCGTTTCCTTGTTCACCCCGGATCCCGGGGAAACGGGTCTCAGGTTCAAGAGGACCATCGTCGGTGAAACCACACCCATTCGGCCGGGTTCCCCCTGATGAACCGTTCCAGTTCCAGATTGCAGAGAGTCAGGAAGCTCTCCATATCTTCGTCACCATCTCCCCCTTTCTTGAACGTCAAGGGCGGGCGGTGAAGCACCTCGTGGCGGCCACCTGTGCCGGTGCGGGCTATTGCCACCGGCAGCACCGGTATGTCGTACTTCAGAACCAGTCGCGCCAACCCCACCGGGGTGGGTGCCGGATCCCCGAAAAAGGGGACCTCCAGGTTCTGGACCCGAGTGTACTGGTCCTGAAGCACGGCCACGATCCCCCCGCTTTTCAGGAAGCGCAACAAGGGGGCCGCCCCCGCCTCGCGCGGCAGGACGGTCATGCCCAATCGGCGACGTCGATCCTGCAGGAGGCGGTCCACGGGCGGATTGTGAACCGTTCCGGTGACGACGCCCAGGCCAGGAAGGCCCCGCATTTCCAGTTCGCGGGCCAGCCAACCGCCTAAAAGTTCCCAACACCCCAGATGGCCCGTCAGGATCAGGACGCCCCGGCCCGGCTCCGCCAGACGTTCCAGGATGTTTGGGACTTCCCCGGGCACGGGCTCGGCCACAAAACCACCGTGGTCCAGAAGACGCCCCACCGCCAGGGTGTCGAACAGGTTTTCCCCCATGGCCACGGCCGACTCCTCCAGGAGACGCCGCCGGGCGGAACCGTCAAGCCCGGGAAAGGCGCGGCCAAGATTGGCCTCGGCCACCCGGCGGTCGTGGGGTCGAAGACGGACTGCCAGTCGAGCCAAACCCCGGCAGGACCAACGGCCCACCGGCACGGGCACCAGGTCGGCCACCCGCAACAGAAGCACCACCAGCAGCCAATACAACCGCCGCCGCAGTCTCCGCCACAGCGGGATGTCGGGCTCGGTCAATCCTTCCCTACCTTCTGGACAGGGGTTCGGCGGGGCAGCGACCCACCGCCGGGCCCCGTGGCACACTCCACTTTGGCCTTCCGGCGAGCCTCTCGTCAAGCACGAGTTATGCCACCAATGCAATGAATTTTATGGCAAGGAGTTGAATAGGACAAGGCCCGGCGGCAATTGATGAATGAGCAGATTGAATCAACGGAAAATGACTACAGCAGTCCCGCCCTCAGAACGTCATGGATGTGCAGCAGGCCCACTGGCCGGCCACTGTCATCGGTGGCCAGCAGCAGGGTCACCGGTCCCCGCTTTCGTTGCTCCATCATGCGCAGGGCGCTCAGCGCCAGCATGTCCGGGCTGATGGTGGTGGGCCGGTCGTTCATCGAATGGGTGATGGGCAGATCCAGGGCGTCCTCGCTTTCCAGCAGCACCCGTTTGACGTCGCCGTCCACGCACAGGCCCACCAGCTTGCCGTCGTCGTCCACCACGCAGGTTCCGCCCAGGCGCTTTTCCACGATTTCGGGCAGGGACTCCCTCAGGGTCAGGCGATGGGAAACGACGGGCAGTTCGTCCCCGGTGTGCATCAGTTCGGAAACCTTCATCAGCAGGCTGCGGCCCAGGACACCGCTGGGGTGGAACATGGCGAAGTCCTCGGCGCGAAAACCCCGCAACCGGATCAGGGCCACCACCAAGGCGTCCCCCATGGCCATGGCCGCCACGGCACTGGTGGTAGGCGTAAGATTCAGCGGGCAGGCCTCCCGCTCGATGGGGGTGTGCAGGAGAATGTCGCTGGAGGCGGCCACCTCGGATTCACGGGAGCCGCTGATGGCGATGGCCGTCATGCCGAACTGGCGGCAACGGGCCATGAGGGCCACCACCTCGGCGTTGCTGCCGCTGCGGGAAATGGCGATGAGGATGTCTGAACCCCGCACGATACCCAGGTCGCCGTGGGTGGCCTCCACCGGGTGGATGAAATGGCTGGGCGTACCGGTGCTGGTCAGGCTGGCGGCCATCTTGCGGGCCACGATTCCCGACTTGCCCAGACCCGTCACCAGAACCCGGCCCGTGCAGTTGAACAGCATGCGCACAGCTTCGGCAAACTGGCTGTCCAGGCCCAGGGCGATGGATCCCAGGGCGGCCGCTTCCTGCTCGATGGCCTCCCGCCCCAGGGCGATCAGGGCCTCGTCCTTCAATTCGGCGGGCTCGGGATTCCGGCGGTCAGCTTCCATCATTGCCAGGTCTCCTCGTCGACGTCGGAGGACAATTCCGCACGGGTCGGTTGGCTTTCCTTTCGGCCCAGCCCCGTCAGGGCCTGGCCGTAGAGGCCCGCGCTTTTCAGGATGAGATCCATCACTTCCCGCACCGCACCCCGTCCTCCTTCAGACCGGGTGACGTAGTCCGCGTATTGGCGCAGTTCCGCCGGAGCGTCCGGGACGGCGACCGCACAACCCACCTCGTACATGGCTGGCAGATCGATCAGGTCGTCCCCCATGTAAAGGGAGTCCTCGGGCCGGCAGCCGGTCTCACCCAAAATCTCCCGCAGAGCCGCCACCTTGTCGAAACGTCCGAGCTTGATCGCATCGAAGCGCAGTTCCCGGCAACGGCGGCCGACGATACTGCTGTTGCGGCCCGTCAGAACGGCACGTTTGACACCCACGACCCTGCCCATCACCAGCCCCAGACCATCGTGGCTGTGAAACTCCTTGAGGGCCTCTCCCTCGGAGCCGTAGATGAGGTTCCCGGGAGTCAGGACCCCGTCGGCATCCAGCACCACCAGCCGGATCCGGGCGAACAGGTCGGCCAGTTCCTCGCCCAGCAGGACGACTGCCTCCTGACGATAGTCGTCGTCGCTACGCGGCGGCCACGCTTTCTTATTCCCCATGGATGCAGTCAATCGTTGGCCTCCAGGTACAGGTTCCGGAATCGGATCAGTTCGGCCACCAGGGGTTCGAACGCCTCCAGGGGCAGTTGGCTGCCGGCGTCACTCTTGGCCCGGGCCGGTTCAGGGTGCACTTCCAGAAACACCAGATCGCAGCCGGCGGCCATGCCGCATCGGGCCAGCAGCGGAATGAGTTCGGGCTTGCCGCCGGTGGTCACGCCGGTGCTGCCCGGCGACTGGACGGAATGCGTGGCGTCGAAAACGACGGGATGCCCCAAGCCGCGCATCACCTGGATGGAGCGGAAGTCGACAGTCAGATCACGGTACCCGAAGAAGGACCCTCGTTCGGTGAACAGAATTCGCTCACACCCCGCGTGTCGCAGCTTGCCCGCGGCGTGGGCCATGTCGGCCGCCGCCAGAAACTGTCCCTTTTTCACGTTGACCACTTTGCCGGTCCTCCCGGCGGCCTCCAGCAAGGAAGTCTGCCGGCATAAAAAAGCGGGAATCTGCAGAACTTCTGCCACTTCAGCCACCGCGTCCGCCTCGTCCGGATGATGGATATCGGTCAGGACAGGTGCCCCCACCGCCTCTCCGATCCTCTCCAGCAGCCGCAGTCCGTCCTCGAGGCCCGGCCCGCGGTAGGACTCGGCGCTGGTCCGGTTGTCCTTGCGGTAGCTGGCCTTGAAACAGTATCCCACACCGAGGCGCTCGCAGACCCCGGCCAGGGCGTCCGCTGTGGCCAGCATCTCGTCGGGATCCTCCAGGACGCAAGGTCCGGCGATGACATACAGGGGTTGGCGGCTCCCAACGAGGTGCCGGCCCACGGTGACGGGTGTCGCGACGGCCATCGGTCCATCCTTCCCGGCAGTCGACGGCCGCTCAGCTGGCGGCCTGGTCCACCGATTTCTTCGATCCCTCGTTCTGATATTTGACCGCGGCGGCCACGAATTCCCGGAACAGCGGATGAGGCCGCCTGGGCCGGGACTTCAATTCGGGGTGGAACTGCACTGCGATGAAAAACGGATGCTCCGGCAGTTCCATGATCTCGACCAGCTTGTTGTCCGGCGAAAGGCCCGAGAAGACGACGCCCGCCTTTTCGAAATCCTCGCGGTAGCTGTTGTTCACCTCGTAGCGATGCCGGTGCCTTTCGCTGACTTCGGAATCCCCGTAGAATTCCGCCACCCGGCTGCCGGCTACCAGGCGGCAGGGATAGGCACCCAGCCGCATGGTGCCGCCCAGGTTGGAGATGCCGCGCTGCTCCTCCATCAGGTGGATGACAGGGTGGGGCGTCTCGGGTGTGAACTCAGCGGAACCCGCCTTCTCTAGTCCGACCAGGTCGCGGCCGATCTCGATCATGGCGCACTGCAAGCCCAGGCAGATGCCGAAGAAAGGCACGTTGTTCTCCCGCGCGTAGCGGATGGCGTTCACCTTGCCGGGGATGCCGCGATCGCCGAAACCGCCGGGCACGAGAATGCCGTGGCAGTCGCCCAGGATCTCGGCCAGCTGGTGGTCCCCCACGTCGTCGGCTTCCAGGGTTTCCGAATCGATCCAGACCTGCTCCACACCGACATGATGGGGAATGCCCGCATGGATGAACGATTCGATGATGCTCTTGTAGGCATCCTTCAATTCGGTGTATTTGCCGACGATCGCGATGCGCACGGTGTCGCCGGGGTTGAGCACCGCCTGGACCATGCGCTCCCATTCCGTCAGGTCGGGAGCTTTGGTGACCAAACCCAACAGGTCGCAAAGCAGTCCGTCCAGATTCTGGGCGCGAAAATTCAGCGGTATCTGGTAGACGCTCTTGACGTCGCTGGCGTCGAAGACGTGGCTCACTTCCAGGTTGCAGAACAGCCCGATCTTGCGCCGGGCCTCATCGCCGATGGGATTGTCGGCACGGCAAACCAGGAAATCCGGCTGGATGCCGATGCTCCTCAGTTCCCTGACTGAGTGCTGGGTCGGCTTGGTCTTGATTTCGCCTGCCGCCGCAATATAGGGCACTAAGGTCAGGTGCACCGAAGCGGTGTCCTCGCGGGGCTGCTCCAGACGGAACTGACGAATGGCCTCCAGGAAGGGCAGGCTTTCGATGTCGCCCACGGTCCCGCCGATCTCCGTGATGATCACGTCGGCCTCGGGATTCTCCTTGGCCGGCAGCATGATGCGGCGCTTGATCTCGTCCGTCACATGGGGAATGACCTGCACCGTTCGGCCCAGGTACTCGCCCTTGCGTTCCTTGGACAAAATGGTCTCGTAGACCCGGCCGCTGGTCAGGTTGTTGATCTGCGACAGATTGTTGTCCGTGAAACGCTCGTAGTGGCCGAGATCGAGGTCGCACTCTGCCCCGTCCTCCAGGACAAAAACTTCACCGTGCTGGAAGGGGCTCATCGTGCCGGGATCCACGTTCAGGTAGGGATCGAATTTCTGCAGGATGACATTGAGACCCCGGGCCTTCAACAGGTTGCCCATCGAGGCGCTGGCGATCCCCTTGCCCAGGGCCGAAACCACCCCGCCGGTGACGAATACGAACTTGGCCATTCCAAAATCTCCCGGGTTCACGAACGTTTTCGCCACAGCTCCCTGACCTGGTCCAGGTCGGCGGGGGTGTCGACCCCCACGGGCGCCGCGGCAATTTCCAGCACCATGATGCGCATTCCGTTCTCCAGCGCACGCAATTGTTCCAGGCCCTCGGTCATTTCCAGCGGCGTCCGCCCCAGGGCCAGGAACCGCTGCAGTGATTCGCGCCGGAAAGCATATATGCCAACGTGCCTCAGGGCCTGGGCCCAGGCCGACACATCCGCCCCCGGGAAAGTACCGGGAATCGGGGCGCGAGAAAAGTACAAAGCCAGACCGTCGGTGTCCCGGACCACCTTCACCTGGTTGGGGTCCCGCCAGCTTTCCGCCGCTTCGAAGCGGTGACCGCAGGTCACGATGTCCAGGCTCGGGTCATTCTGCAGGGCGGCGATCAGCCGTTCCACATCCTCCGCTTCGAGCAGGGGCTCGTCTCCCTGCAGGTTCACGATGATCCCTGCGGAGTGCCGGGAAGCCACCTCGCCGATCCTATCGGTCCCCGTGGCGTGGTCGCCGGTCATTTCGCAGCGGTGTCCCGCGTCCCGGACCGCCGCCAGGATCCGTTCGTCATCGGTGGCCACGACGATTTGGTCGGCCGACCCCACCGCGCCCGCGGCTTCGGCCACCCGCACGACCAGCGGGGCGCCGGCAAGATCAGCCAGAGCCTTGCCGGGAAAACGCGTGGACCCGTAGCGGGCCGGAATGACCACCAGGACCTTGTCCGACCCAGCGCCAGGTTCGTTTTTCAAAGCGGTTACTCCCCTACTACAAGAAAAGCCCGCCCCCGAGGGGGGCGGGCTTGATCTCACCGGTCACCCATCCGTTAGAAGGGCTGGATGTTGACCCGCTTCTTGGACCCCCGGAAATCTTCGAAGTGGACCAGCCCGTCGATCAGGGCAAAAAGGGTGTCGTCCCCGCCCTTGCCGACGTTCTTGCCCGGATGAATCCGGGTGCCCCGCTGCCGCACGATGATCGTGCCGGCGCGAACGGCCTGTCCACCGAACCTTTTCACTCCCAGGTGCTGGGGATTGGAATCCCGCCCGTTCCTGGTTGATCCGCCTGCTTTTTTATGAGCCATGAGCCTGCTCCTTGGTCTCTACGCCGTGTTAACCGGAGATGCCGGTGATCTTGATTTCCGTGTAGGCCTGACGGTGGCCGTTTTTGCGGCGGTAATTCTTCCGACGCTTCTTCTTGAAGACCACGATTTTGCGACTGCGGCCGTGGCCGACAATCTCGGCGGCCACGGAGGCGCCCTCGACGGTCGGCGTGCCGACCTTGACGTCATCGCCGTCGGCGAACATCAAAACTTCGTCGAAGGTCACGTTATCGCCCACCTCGTTCTCGAGGAGGGGCACCTGAACCTTGGCGTCCGGCTGCACCCGGTACTGCTGGTTCTTGATCTTGACTACGGCGTACATCGCGTTTTCTCTCCGCGGGTTAGATGGGACCCGTTCCTATCCGGATGACCTCCGGAAGTTACACAAAAACGTCCGTCGGGGAGACTGCCATCCCGCCTCCCTGTGGCGAACTGCAAGCAGGAACAATAAGGGCCCCTACGGGGATTCGTCAAGGAAACCCCTGATTTTTCCCATTTTGGCTCCCAAGAGCCAAGGCGGCTCCTGGCAGGTTGACATCCGGCAGGAACATCGTAAAGTTGGCAGATGTATGCAAATCCCCGCCCGGGGCACCCTTTTCCTTCTGACCGGGAGATTTTCCTGAAATGAGCGACAACAAGGAATTCAAGGTCATCATCGTGGGTTCCGGCCCTGCCGGATACACTGCCGGACTGTATCTCAGCCGCGCCAACATCTCCAACCTCCTGTTCGAGGGGCAGCAGCCCGGCGGGCAGTTGACCATCACCACCGAGGTCGAAAACTACCCGGCTTTCCCGGAAGGGATCCAGGGCCCGGAACTGATGGAGAAATTCAAGGCCCAGGCTGAGCGGTTCGGCACCGTGGTCAAAAGCGAGACGGTGACCGCCATCGACATGGGCTCCCAACCCTACAAGGTGACCACCAACGCCGGTGAGTATGTGGTGCCCGCGGTGATCATCGCATCCGGCAGCACCGCCCGCTGGCTCGGACTGCCCGGCGAAGAAGCTTTCTTCGGCAAGGGTCTGAGCGCTTGCGCCACCTGCGACGGGTTCTTTTTTCGCGACCAGGAAATCGCCGTGGTCGGCGGGGGCGACACGGCCCTGGAGGAAGCCACCTTCCTGACCAATTTCGCCACCAAGGTGACCCTGATCCACCGGCGCGACGAACTTCGCGGCTCCAAGATCATGCAGGACCGGGCGCTGAACCATCCCAAGATCGAGATGGCCTGGAACAGCACCATCGACAGCTACGTCGCCGACGATAACGGCAACATTATTGGCCTCCAGCTGAAGGACACCCAGGACGGATCGCTGCGCGAACTGCAGGTTACCGGGTGCTTCATCGCCATCGGCCACACGCCCAACACCGAGTTCCTCGCCGGCCAACTTGACATGGACGAGAACAACTACCTGATCACCAAGGCCGACCGCACCGCGACCAACGTCGAGGGTGTCTTCGCCTGCGGCGATGTGCAGGACCACTTCTACCGGCAGGCGATCACTTCGGCCGGGACCGGCTGCATGGCGGCGATTGAAGCAGAGAGGTGGCTGGGAGAGAAAGGGCTGTAGGCGGTCCAATCAGATTGCCTGGATATACACATCGGCCCGTTCCCGCTTAGGTTTCACATTCGCAGGAACGGGCCGATGTGTATATCCAGGCAACCAGACCGGAGGGCCTACAGCACTTCCTCGCCGGCCTGATCGATCGCGCCATTGTAGGCCTTCTCGCATTTGTCACTATTTCCGGAGTGGGGATCTTTAAAATTTTGGAAGGGGAATGAACGGTGGATGAGTCACGGAAGCTGCGCTTGTCCGACGTGCCGGAGGCCGACGCGAGCTCCGGAGTGATCAGCAGGTTCGCCCACCAGATCGACGGCTACGGGCTGGCGGGTTCATTCGAGCGCTGCGCCGAGATATCCGGGAACCCCGACCCCGATTCCATCGAGGAGTTGCGCATCGCCCTCTTCTTCCACTACCGAAGCAGGCGCCACACAGGCGAAGAAGAAACCGACCGCGACATCACGTATGTCAGGGGTCTGGTGTCCCGAATCCGCGAGTTGATCCCCCCCCCCCC
>CBDTUS010000125.1:0-10964 GCA_965363725.1 uncultured bacterium
CATCAGCGCGATGAAGATGGTCAGGCTGTCGAAGTAGGCGTGATCGGGCCCGCCGGTCAGGAAACCATAGGTCGAACCGGCGTAGGCGAGGACCATGCCCAGGGAGATGGGAACGTCCAGGTGCAGAACGCCGCGCCTCAGCCCGGCAATCGCGCCCTTCAGGAAGATGCCGCCGCCCGCCAGCAGGGAAACCGTGGCCATGCCCAGGCTCAGCCAGCCGAAAAACATGTAGAGCGCGCCTTCGCCCAGTCCGAAGTAGAAGCTCAGGCTGAACATCATCACGTTCATGGCCATGGCGATGGATATGGCCATGCGCATCAGCAGCGCCCGCGACTGTCGGCCTCCGCCCTTGCGCCGGGGGCCCAGCCGGTAGCCGAATTTTTCGACCTCGGCCAGGAATTCCTTCAGGTCGCCCCGGACCGGATCCCAGCTCAGCTCGACGGTGCCCAGGGTGGGGTTGATCCGCAGCTGGATGCCGGCCTCGCGCCGCTTGAACAGCTCCTCGATCAGCCACACGCAGGCGGCGCAATGCACGCCCTGGATGTCGAGATCCAGGTGCAGCGGGTCATTCGCCGGGGTGCCGGCGGCTTCGCGTTCGGCCAGCATGCGGTCGAGCCAGTCGAAACTTTCGGTGCGCAGGACGGGGGCGGGAGCGTGGGCGTCGGGCTTCAGGTCGTAGAAGCGGCAGAGATCCTCCTGGTGGATCATCTCGTACACACCCTTGCAGCCCCGGCAGCAGAAGGGACCGTCGGCCTTGTTCCAGAACCGTCCCAGCTCGTTGCCGCAGTGGATACAGGCCCCCTCTTCGGCAGACCGGCGCCAATCGGAGGGCCATTCTTCGGGATAGTTCTGGGGCAAGGTCGAGGTAGTCATCGGTTGGCCATTCATTCGCAAAGGCAATGGTGAGGATGCCTCGAAAGATATTGGCCTGACGGGGCTCAATCAAGAGTAATCGAAGTGGGTTTCACAGGGGTTTAGTGGGGAAATGGCCCGTCTAAAACCCCCCAGGTGCCTGACATTCAAAATCACCCGTTTCCGTTTCGAGGACGATCCGGAAATACTGCGATACCGGTTCGCCGTCCAGGCTTTCCATGGACCCCAGTGATAGATCAATCTCCTGATAGATATCCGGAGTGGTGACCCAGAGGTCGCAATCACGCCAGGATTGACCAGGGAGAAGGTCTTCCACCGAGGGACGGACATACTTGAAGAGATTGTATATTGCGGGCCTGGGCAGAACGAAGCTGCACTGGGTTTGGTCCAGCGCGACCGCTTGCACTCGTCCCGGACCCAGTTGCCTGGTGGAGTCGTCGAAGACCCGGTCGCGAAGAACGGGATCCTCGATCCCCACGATAAACCGCAGAGCTATATCCCTGAAATTGTCCGGCCCTAAAATCATCAGGTCACGGGGCACAGCCACATCCACGGAGATATTCCACAAGCCGGAATCAGGCTCGATCTCCAGGCCTGAAACACCAGACGTCGGGCCCCAGGTCGGCAACTGGATGTTGTCGTTTCCGCCGCCGTCATGGATCAGGTTGAAGGGGTCGCATTCATAATCGACCTGATAAGCCCAGCCCATCATGCGCCGGACCATGCTTGCCCAGCGTTCGCGGCTGTCGTCGAGGCCGTGAAGCAGGATTTTCATTCGGTAGAGATTGGCAGCGATCTCGAAATAATCTTCGCCGCCTTGACCGGGGTCCAATTCCACCTGGATAATCCCGGTGACCTTATGCACCAGCATGTAAGCCGGTTGGATGAACTCGAGGTCGTCGTTGCCGAGTCCGTCGAGGGTGACCCGCATGACGGTGGTGTCACCAAAGCAGGGATGAGCCTCGATGGTGCCCGGATCGGTGTCGGCCAGACATTCGAGGGTCTCGTCGAACTGGGAGGGCGTGGAGGTTTTCGGCTGGATCTCGATACACTGCAGACAGGGTGGATATCCCACGTCGAAGCTCAGGGCCGCGGGGGTGCCGTCCCTGCGGCCGTGTTCGTCGATGGCCTGCATGTTGATGGTGAATGTGGTGCGGGGGCCGGTCAGGAAACCCAGCGTGTCCGCACTCCAACAGGTGTTGCAGGTGGCACCCCAGGTAGGGGTCGGGCCCACGGCGCTGGCCAGGGTCTGGAAAGAATATTGTCCACCGAACAGGTTGTCGCGGACGCCTTTCAGGTAACCCGAAATCCCCACGGGATGGTCCGGGTTCAGGAGGTGGTCTCTCGCGTCATCGCGTCCGAGTGCCTTGACCACGACATAGGACCTGTCGGGGATGCGGTCTCCACCCTGGAAGGGGTGATGCACCTTGAGGGGGTCGTTGAGCAGGAAATAGTACGGGTAGACCTCGGGGTCTTCGGGATGGGCCCAGTCGGTCTGCCCGTCCAGAATGATGGTTTCCGGGTCGTAGTTGATCACCAGTTCTTTCAATTGCAAAAATTCGCGAATTTCCTGGTCGCCCACATCGAGGGTGTTCAATTTGAATTGCAAAGATCCACTGGGAATAAGTTCATGGAACGGGTCGGGTCCACTGCCGTCATTGTGGAAGTCGAGACTGGTTACCGAGCCGAAGTAAGAGACGCTGTCGCCAGTGTCTTCGTTGAAAAATCGCGGGCTCCAGCAGTCTTCCAGATCGGGAATGCAGTCCTGCAGAAGGAGATCGTATTTGTATCCCAGCAACCCGTCATCATAGGGATAGACGTGGTCGAGGGAGGCCCGCATCTGGGGGTCCATGTCGATGGTGGCGGGTGCTTCACCTTGCCAGTGGAGCCGGAAGGGTTCCGCGAAGCCCAGGGTGTCACCGTCGGCGAGGGTGACCGGGTTCAGTCCGTCGAGATCGGTCTTCCATAACGATTGGATGCGAGGCCAGGGATAGTGGTCCACGGCCATGACCCGAATGGTGCAGCTACCTGAAATGAACTCGGGGAAATCGGCTTCCGCATCCCATTGAACGCTGTGCCCTGTTCCCGAAGGAACGAAGGTATCGGCGGCACCTGTAACGGCGGCACAGTGGATGGGCCAGGTTACGCCACCATCAGGAGAAAAATACAAACTGACCCAGGTGGCGTCACCTTCGTCATTCACCAGATCATAAGTGATGTCGACGATGAAGGTATTCGGCCTCTGGGCGGCCTGGATGTTGGAGACCACCGGCGCGGTATCGGCCAAAGCCGTCAGCGGAATCAGCAGAGTTCCGAGGACCACCCATGTCATGACCATTTGAGTATTTAAATTTCTTGCTTTCATTGGCCCCATCCCCTTGTTGCAGGCCCATATTATTTGATCAAAGTCATTCGGCGTGATCCGGAGAATCGATCGGTTACCAACCGGTAGAGATAAACTCCGGCGGCGACCTCGGCGCCTCCTTCGTCCCGCCCGTTCCACTCGGACTCGTGCCTGCCTGAAACCAGCA
Organism: uncultured bacterium; assembly: GCA_965363725.1. Lineage (GTDB taxonomy): Bacteria > Krumholzibacteriota > Krumholzibacteriia > LZORAL124-64-63 > LZORAL124-64-63 > JAGLCY01. Next base: position 3,405 of record CBDTUS010000125.1, read on the forward strand.
GTTCGTCGGCCACCAGGACCCTGACCAGGCGGCCCTGTAAATCGTAGATCCTCAGATCCACAGCCGTGGGGTGGGCCAGTTCAAAGCGGATCTTGGTCAGAGGGTTGAAGGGATTGGGGAAGCAGTCGCCCAGGCGGTCGACCGCCGGCAGATCCGGCAGGTTTTCGACTCCCGTGACCCAGCGGGTGTTGAGACTGAACAAAGGCGAATCACCGGACCCGGTCAGGGCCAAGGCTCCTCCGGCGGCACACAGGGTGCAGGTCAGAAGGACAATTCCGAAAAGTCTACCTGCGGTCATGGTATTTTCTCCCTGCGGGGTGGGGATTTGAGGGCGGCAATTTCCAAAAAATCCATATTCAAGCTGTTATTATTCATCATTATAGAGGATGTGACGTTGCATTGTCAATTGGGGTCGTTTCACCGGCCGGCCGGGCGGCCGCCTTTGCGGGGATCACTGGCTGCGGTGATCTGCCCATCGGTGACGATTATCGCCTGCACCACACCCACGAAATTCTGGTAGTCGACCAAGTGGTGACCCCGCGCTTTCAGGCCTTCCAGGGTGGTGTCATCGGTCCAACCGGTTTCCACGCGAACCTCGTCAGGTAGCCACTGGTGATGCATACGCGGGCGCGCCACCGCCTGGCCGGCATCGTCCCCGAAAACAAGGGCGCTGAGCAGCACCTGCAAGGTGCCGGTGATGATGCGCGGCCCGCCCGAGGACCCGGCGATGGCGACGGGTCTTCCACTTTCCAAAACGATGGTCGGACTCATGGACGAAAGGGGCCTTTTGCCGGGCTCGGGCCGGTTGCGGTCCGACTGGATCAGCCCGTAGGCGTTGGCTTCGGAGCTGGTGGTGAAGTCGTCCATCTCGTCGTTGAGCAGGAAGCCGAAGCCGGGCACTTCCACGCAGGATCCCCAGTAGAGGTTGATGGTTTCGGAGCAACCGACGGCCATGCCGCTTGCGTCGAGCACCGACACGTGGCTGGTCCCGGCGTCACGGGGAAGCTGGGGGGCGCTGCCGTATTCCTCAGCGGGACGGGTGTGGTCCAGGTCGACGCGCGCGGCCAGCGAGTCGAGATAGGACGGCGCCGTCAGCTGGGCCACGGGCACGGGCGAGAAGGCGTCGTCGGCCAGCCAGCGGGCGCGGTCGGCAAAGGCGTGCTTGAACGATTCGATCAGTAGGTGCCGCCACTCGGGGGAGTTGATGGCCTGTGAGTCGGTCAATCCACCCAGGCGCTCCAGCAACCCGAAGACCTGCTGGGTGGCGATCCCTCCGCTCGAGGGCGGCGGCATCGAAAGGATGCGCCAGGGGCCGACCTCGCCCGTCAGGGCGGGGCGTTCTCTGACGGTGAAGTTTGCCAGGTCGTCGCGGGTCATGGGGCCGCCGTCCTGGGCCATCACCGCCAGGATGGCCTCGGCGATGGGGCCGTCATAGAAGCCGGCCGCGCCCTCGCCCGCGATGAGTTCGAGGGCCCAGGCCTGGGGCTCGTTCACGATCAGGTCGCCCACGGCAATGTGGCCTTCGCGTGCGAATCGTTTCCAGGCGGCGTCCAGGTTCGGCCGGAGTTCGGGATGATCCCGCCAGGCCTCGCTCATGGTTTCCACGGCGCCCACGTGAAAGGCGTCGGCTGCGAATCCTTCGCGGGCGGCCCTGATGGCGGGCACCAGCACGGTGGCGCGATCCAGAGTGCCGTAGTGTTCGAGGGCGTAGAGCAGCCCCGCCACGGTGCCGGGCACGCCGCAGGCCTTGGGGCCGAGCTCAGTTGCACCTTCGGGTAGGTTTTCGAAATAGTCGGGACCCACGGCGGCCGGGCTGGTCTCGCGGTAGTCCAGGGCGATCGCGCGGCCGTCGGGATCTTTCGCCGAAGGCGGCAGACTGATGACCATGAACCCGCCCCCGCCGATCCCGCAACTGAACGGCCGCACCACCGAAAGGCAGAATGAAGAGGCCACGGCGGCGTCGACGGCGTTGCCCCCGGCGGCCAGCATCTGTTCGCCGGCTTCGGAGGCCAGGACGTGGTCGCAGGCCACGGCCCAGCGGGTGAAGGTGGCGGCGTGGTCGGTTTGGGGCTGGGGGGTGTGGGAGCAGCTGGTCATGATCGGGAGGATCAGGAGACCAAAAACTACCGCGCTTTTGAGGGTCGATCTGGACATGGGCACTCCGTGAAAAAATCCCTGATGTTGATGCAGGTACCCTATCACTAGATGGTTGGGGCGCACCAGTTATCATTGCCCCTGCCCAACCACTTTGGGGCTGAAACGGGTAATTATTTGAGAACCCGGTTCCTGCTGATCCGTTGTGCAATCGCACTTTGTTTGTCGCTGGCCGGCAAGGGCCTCGAGGTCGGCACGTTCAGTCATTCCCGAAGCATGATCATGATGAATTGATTCGGCCTGGCCTTTACCCAGTGGGCTTCAGCATTCCCACGGTCATCCCCTCGCCCCGCTCATGCCAAAACCGATGGCAGGTCCCGCACAACGTCACCAGATTTTCGGGGTGGTTTGTTCCTCCGCGGGATCGCGGTACCAGGTGATGTACTTCCAAAAATCGAGTTCTGCCGCACCCCGGGGCCCGACAACGATGGCCATCCCGCGCCAAAACTCCTCTGCGTACGCGTGGTGGGATGGTGGCGACATTACGGCCGCCCGACTTGCAAACCGCAGCGTCACACCGCATGCGTTCGCTGTCGGCGGGACTCAGTTCGCGTTCCCCGGTTTCGGTGGCAACGGTCATTTTCCCAGCGATTTCATGGACATGGATCTGGACCGGCGGCCGGGTGGTGAGGGCCCCCCGGGGGGTCTTTTTCGCTTCGCTCAATTCCACCAGGGCGGCCAGGGCTTCCAGCATCAATTCGGCGCGATCGGTCGGCCCCGCCCCTATTTTATGCAATCGCTCGACCAGTGCCGCGCGCCGCGCTTCCTGCTCAGGGGTGAGGTCCAGCTGGAATCGGACAGGCAGTTCGTGGGCCGCGACAACCGGTGGGGTTGCCGGCATCAATTCCCCTTGTCCCGGATCCACCCGGGCTGCCCGCTTCGCTTTCTTCACCTCGAGTACGAGTTCCTTCCGGGATCCCTTGGCGGCTTCGAGCCAACGGTCCTGGGTTTCGGCGGTGGCGACCGACACGATCTCTCGAGCCTTGGTGTAACCCAGTTCGCCGGAGGTCAACGCTTGGCGCACCGCCGGCAACCGGTCCAGCTGCCGGGCGAGCCGGATGAAATCGCCGGTCCGCGACTTGGAGAAGCCCAGTCCTTTCATGGCGTACTGGTTGATGGTGGCATGTCCCAGATCCCGGTAGAGATGACGATTCATGACCTCTGCGAACCACAGAACGGAACACTTGTGGGCCTGATTCATGGCTTTCAGGGAGCGGCGCAAGGAAGAGTGGACCTTGGCGGGGGATTGGTCAGGGGCAAAGGGAATGGCGGTCATGATATTCCTCCATAGAATAAGTGAATGGGAGGTAAAATCAATATACGAACAAAAGACGAAAACAACAAGGAAAAAGTGGCGTAAATTTATTTTTTTCAATTGTTTGTAGATTTGAAATAATCAACCAAACCAGAGACAAAACGCCCCTCGTGGGCCCCCGATAACCCCCCTCACCAAACCGGAATGAATCCCCACTTGATGGCCTCGATCCACCCGAAAAGCTTCCCGGCCCGGAACAGGAACTCGAGTCCCACGATGATCACCAGGATCGCCGCGACCAGGTTGAATTTTCGCTGCACCGAAGGCGCAAGGCGCCCGGCTCCCAGCCCCACGGCGATCAGCACGGGCATGGTGCCCAGGCCAAACATCACCATGGTGTGGGCGCCGTGCAGGGGGGTCGGTGCAGTCAGGGCGGCCATGGCCACGGCGTACACCGGGCCGCAGGGCAAAAAGCCGTTGGCGACGCCCAGCATGTAGCGGCCCGCCATGCTGCGGGTGCCGACCAGGGACATGAACTTCTCGGCGGTGAAACGGCCCAGGCGGCTGCTCTCGACGATCCGGGTGGTGGGCAGCCAGCCTTTCAAGCCCAAACCCAGGAGGATCATCAGCACGCCCGAGATCGAAAACAGCACACCCCTAACCGTATTGGAAGGCCCGGCAGCCTGGGCGGCGGTGGCCAGCAGGGCGAACAGCAGACCGATGAGGGCGTAGGCATTCACACGCCCGAAGTGGTAGATCAGCAACGCGGGCAGAAGATTGCGGATCCGGTGGTCGGTCCGGCCCTGAGCCAGGGAGAAGGTGCTGATCAACGGGCCGCACATGCCGATGCAGTGGCCCAGGCTGGTGGTCACCCCGATGCCGAAGGCGGCCCAGACCGTGAGCATGGTGGTCATCTCGGGTGTGGATCCGCAGCAGCTTTCCATGACGCTCCCGGACGCGCGGCGTCCATCTTCAACAGGGTGACGGGTGGTTCACCAAAATAGGGCAACCACGGGCGGCATTCAACCAAGCGAAACGGTGGGAATGCCCCGGGGCGGAGATTGACGCCGCCAGGGCCGCGAACTACACTCCAGGCCGCTTCAATCCCCGGATCCCCTGATATCGCGAAAGGGCGCGGCGTGTCCGACACAGGCAAAAAGATCATCCTGCTGACCGTGGCCGTCGTCCTGGCCCTGGCCGCCGGCGAAGTCGTGCTGCGGGCCATAGGGTACGGCACCATCACGCCCGAGATGAACTTCGGGGTCAACACCCAGCTCGCCCTGGATCAGGGCCGCTTCCTGCCCGATGCGGATCTTTTCTGGAAATTGCCCAGCCACCCGAGCGATCGGGATCTGCGGGCCGTCCAGCCCGATGTCCCGGTGCCGACCAAGGGCCAGCGCCGCCGGATCCTCGTGATGGGCGATTCCTGCTCGCGGATCTCGACGGCCATCCCGCCCTATGCGGTTCTGCTGGAGGATTCCCTGCGCGGGTTCGGGGTGGAGGTTTTCAATGCATCGGTGCCGGGCTACACGAGCTGGCAGGGACGGGCCTGGCTGGCCAAACAGTTGCTGGCCATTCAGCCGGACGTGACGGTGGTCTACTTCGGTTGGAACGATCACTGGCGAGCCACGGGAATCACCGACCGTGATTACGCGGATCGGCTGAAGGACTCAGGGCTGCGGCTGGCCCTTCTGCTACAGAAGATGCCGGACCCGCCGCCGCTGCGCATTTCAGCCGACGAGTACCGGGACAACCTCGAGGCCATCACCGAGGACCTGGCAGCGGCCGGATCCAGGGTGATCCTGGTGGCCGCGCCCTCGAATCTGACCCAGGAGGCGCGGGCCCGCATATTGCAGACGCGCTACCTGATCCGCGGCGATGATGCCGTGGCCGTGCATCGTGAGTACCTGGCCAAGGTCCGCGAGGTGGTCGACAGTTCGGACGCCATGCTGCTCGACGCGGCTGCTGCATTTGACGCCGCGGGGGCGCCCCAGCAGCTGTTGATGCGCGACGGCATCCATCTGACCGACCCGGGCCACCAGCTGATGGCCTCGCTGCTGACCGCCCGGCTCTCTCCGGTCCTGACCGGTGGGAAGCGTTGATGGCCCGGAGGGAAAAAAAGCGTCCCGTCGGCGAACCGTTGCCCCTCAGGCAGGCCGCCATCGTGGTGGCTGCCGCTTTGACCCTGCGCCTGGTCTACTGGCTGCTGGCCTCCAAGTCGCTCTTTTTGCAAACCCCGGTGGTAGATGCTTCCTTCTTCGACATCTGGGGCCACACCCTGGCCGAAGGTCGCGTCTTCCAGGCGGCGGTTTTCTTCAAGCCGCCCCTGTATGCCTACCTGTTGTGGTGGTTCTACCAGGCCGGGTTTTCCATGACCGGGATCCTGATCCTGCAGATGTTGATCGGCGCGGTCACGGTTCTGCTGACCCTGACGGTCGGCCGTTTGGCCTTCACTCCGAAAATCGGATTCGCCGGCGCCCTGGTCACCGCGCTGCTGCCCATCCTGCCCTTTTTCGAGACCCAGCTGCTGGCCGAGACCTGGACCACCGCCCTGACCCTGGGGTCGCTGGTGCTCGTGCTGCGGGTTGTGAAGGGCCGGGCGACCTCAACCGGCCGGACCCTGTTTTTTGCCGGCCTGCTGCTGGGAATCGCCGGGCTGGGTCGGCCCAACCTGATGCTTCTGATTGTGGCCATCGCCGTCTGGCTCTGGTGGCAGGGCCGTTCGGGCGGCCTGCCCCGCCCCGGATTCGGATCGTTGGGGCTTTTGCTGGCCGGTTTTCTGCTGGCGATTTCCCCGGCAACGATCCACAACCTGAAGTACGGGGACTTCACCCTGATCAGCGCCAATCTGGGCGCCAACCTGGTGGCCGGCAATTCCGACGAGGCCGACGGCGTCTCCGCCATTCCGGTGGGTGTCCGCTGGGATGATCTGCAACTCCAGACCCGACTGGCGGGGGCCGGCAGCCCGACGGCGGCCTCCCGTTTCCTGTCCGGTCGGGCAATGGAGTGGATTGCCTCCCATCCTGCGCAGGCGCTGCAGCTGGTGGGCAAAAAAATCCTGCTGTTGGTGAATGCCCGCGAAGGCCGCAACAACATCAATCCGCTCTGGTTTGCCCGCGAAGAAGGCCTGTTCCTGCTGGCCCGCTGGTGGCCGGCCACCTGGCTGGTACTGCCGTTCGCGGTGCTGGGCCTGATGCGCTTTCGCCACTGGCGGCCGGGTTCAAGCCTGCTGGCCTGGGCTATTCTTGTCCAGGCCGTGGCGGTTCTTCCGTTTTTCGTGAACGCGCGCTTCCGCCTGCCGCTGATGCCACTGCTGGCACTGTTTGCGGCAGCGGGCGTCGCGACCTTGATCGGCCATTGGAAGACGCGGGACCGCCGGTCCCTGGGTTTTGGATTGGCCGTCGCCATCCTCATGTTCGTGGTCGTGAATGTCGATTGGTTCGATCTGGGAGCGGAGCGATGGCTGGCGCGGGACTGGTTCAACCAGGGGCTGATCCAGGCCCGGCCCTACGGTGACCGGCAACCCGATCCCCGGTTGGCCGAGCAGAACTTCCGTCGCGCCGTCACCCTGGCTCCCGATGAAGTGGATTTTTGCGAACGTCTGGGCGCCTCCCTGTTGAGACAGGCCCAACCCTGGATCAATGCGGCCGCCGCGGGCACCGACAACCGCGACTGGGCCCGCGCGGCCGCGGCCCTCGACCGCGCCGAACCCCTGGTGAACGAAGCCAGGGAACAGCACCAGCGGGCCGTGGAGATTTTCCCCCGCTCTTTCCGTTCCTGGAGCAATCTGGGTGTCAGTGCCACGTGGCTGGGGGATGTCCGATTCGACCGGATGGCCGCCGCCCTGGCCCGGGGGGATTCGGCGTCTGCCAGGCAGTCCGCCCTGGCGGCTCTCGAGCTTTATAAGTATTCCGTACAGGAATACCAGAAGGGTCTGGAGATCAATCCGGGTCTTGATGAATCCAAGCGCAGCATCAACGAAGTGTTCCGCACGGTGATGGACCTGCCGGGGCTGGATCCCACCATCGTTGAGTTCCAGCGGCGGGCGGCGGCCAGTATCGGCAACAGAAGCCAAGGACGGCGATGAAACAACTTTTCCACTACGGAGCCTTGACGGTCTTCCTCCTAGCCGGCGCCGCAGGGCCTGTGAT
>CBDTUS010000126.1:0-10957 GCA_965363725.1 uncultured bacterium
GCCATGCTTCCCGCGCCCAGATGCTGTCGGCCTCCGCCAGCGAGGGCGGCAGGATCTCCAGTCTTTCGGCCAGGTACCTGCGGCCAGCCGGATCATGGCGCCAGTCTCCCGGCACCGCCGCCACGTAGAAACCGTTGGCGTCAGGCCCGTTGCCGATGTAGAAATTCACCCCCGCATTGAGGGTTGGACCGACCAGACGCCCGGCCTGCCTGCTGTTGTGGAGGACCGGTGGGGCCAACATCATCGCACAGGCTCCGGCCAAAACCAGGATCCTGATCCCTCTGTCGCGCCCACCGCGCGCTCCGCGGATCGCCAGCCAGATGGCCGGAATCAGCAGCAGCAGGGCCGTGCCCCGCAACAGGGCCGCCATCCCGGTGACCATCCCCAGCGCCGCAAAAACCATCCATCCGAGGCCGGCGGTTGCTTCGTTTTCATCCCGGAGGCGGGTCAGCAGGTAGACACCCAGAGTCACCAGGAAAAGCAGAGGCAATTCGAGAAGGACCGATACGGTGTACACCGCGGCGGGTCGATAGAAGGCGAACAGGATGGAGGGCAGCCATAGCCAGAACTCCCTCTTCCAGCCGGAAGAAGGGTCTGGGCCCCCCGCACGGCCCGCGATCAGCCGCAACAGGATGATCACGCCCAGCCAGCAGCCAATCTGAAAAATCCGGATGCCCCGGAGCTCGGCGGGCTCGAAGACCCGGTCCGCGGGCTCATGGCCGCCGCTGCCGGTCATTCCGATCAACCGGGGGTATAAGGGGGAAACAAAATACGGTTCGGAACCGGGATCGCCGGCGCGATCGAGGAAGTAGACTTCATCCAGGATGGGCACGCGCCCGAAGACCGACTTTTCGGCCTGACCGAGGAACACGGACCAGAACACCACGACCACGATCAAAAGGGACAACGGCCAGACCCAGCGGCGGGGCCTGAGGAATTGGCTCCCTCCGCCGTTGGTCGGCATCACACGCTGAACCTGATTTCGAGGATGTCCCCGTCCTGCACTTCGTAACCCTTGCCCTCCAGCCGCACCTGGTTGGCCTGCTTGGCGGCCGCCATGCTGCCGGCGGCGATCAGTTCGTCGTAGGCGGTGACCTCGGCGCGAATGAATCCCCGCTGAAGATCCGAATGGATGACGCCGGCGGCCACTGGCGCGAGCGCCCCCTTGCGCACCGCCCAGGCGCGGCATTCGTCCTCGCCCACGGTGAAGAAACTCTGCAGATCCAGCGCCCCGTAGGAGGCCCGGATCATCAGGTGCAGCGCCGGTTCGGCAATACCCAGATCGGCCAGAAACTCCGCCGCTTCGGCGGCGTCCAGCTCCGCCAGCTCCTCTTCCACGCTGGCGCATACTGCTACCGTCTCCGCTCCCGCAGCCTGGGCCGCGGCCACCACATCGGCCGGGGCTTCGGCCCCCTCTTCATGGTTCAGGACCACGATCATGGGCTTGAGGGTCAGAAAGGTGTAACCTGAGGAGAGCTTGATTTCGTCGGCATTGAGTTCGAGATCCCGCAGGGGGCGATCGTTTTCCAGCTGCTCGCGAAAACGCTCCATCATGGGCGGTTCCAGGGGATTGGCCACCTTCCCCATCCGGGCCTTTTCCTTGTCCAGCCTTTCCAGGCGGTTTTCCACGATTTGCAGATCGGCCAGGGCCAGTTCCAGGGCCATGGTATCGAGTTCGCCGGCGGGATCGGGCACGCCGTAACCGCCGTCGAAACAGCGGATGACCTGTGCCAGGGCATCCATCTTCCGGCCGAGCTCCAGAAAGCGGGTGGCCTCACGCCCGCCGTCGGCCGCGGCACCGCCCTGGAAGCCGGGGATGTCCACCCATTCGACGGTGGCGTGCACGGTGCGCTTGGGGCTGAACATTTCGGTCAATCGGTCGAGCCGGGGATCGGGCACCTTGCCGATGGCCAGGTGCGGATCCACGCCCCCCTGCCCCGTCGGCAGGCCCGCGGCGGTGATCACGTTGAAAAGGGTGGTCTTGCCGGTGAACTTCACACCGATGATCCCGATCTGCACAGCTTCCTCCAGCGCGTTTTGGGTCTTTGATACCGCAAACCTGATCCCAGGCAGGATGATCAGAACATACCCCGGCTCACCGGGGTAGAAAAAACATGTCTGGCAAAGGGAAATCCAGAACAGACCGGCCGGCCGAAACCAATACCGAACTAGAATCCGGGCGGGTCGATTTCGGGAGTCACGGATCGCGACCACATGGACCAGGGCCCCTGGATGTTGGCGGCATCCACGCCGGCCACCCTCATCCGGTACTTGTTGCCGTAGGTGACATCCACCAGCATATCTTCGGTGGGAACCGGATCAAAGAAGAGGGTGTCCAGGTCATTGATCAATACTTGGGCGACATAGTGGTGTACGGGAGTCCCCGTCGAGGGTGCGGTCCAGACAAACTCCTGGTCGGGAGCGTCGTCGTTGTTGAAGCGCTTGTTCTTGTTTTCCTGAACCAGGGCCGTTCCGATGCCCACGATCGCGATCACCGCCACCGCCAAAATGATCTTCCACCAAAGGGAGCTGTTTACTTTTTCCATTTTTTTACTTCCGTCATCTAAAAAAAATCGCAACCCGGCAGAATTCTTGGCCAGAATCTAGAATGTTCTCCACCAAATATATATCGATTTTATTGCGAAAGCAAAAATGAACCTGAAATCCAAAACCAGCTCTAAATGTCCCGTAAACGCCACAATTTGGAATTTAAAGGTTGCCAAAGCGAAGTGGGTTTCCCCATATTTACCCCAGCGGTGGAATGTCCGCCCGCACGCCCAGCCCCGTGGAGGAAGGTTGGTCGGCGAGGTCAATCACGGAGGATTTTGATATAATGAAATGTAAAGCCTTAATAGCCCTTGGCTTTGTTTTTGTTGTTTCCCAAACTTCTTTAAGTGCTTTCGCCGAAACTTTTCAGGTCCCCGGCGACTATCCCACCATCGGGGCCGCATTGGAATTCGCCAAACTCGGCGACCGCATCGAGCTCGCCCCCGGGGTTTACAACGAACACAGCCTTATATTTCCCGAAGGTGTCACCCTCGAAGGCATGGGAGAAAAGCCCAGTGAAGTCGTCATCGATGGCGGCGGTCAGGGCCGGATTATCCTGTGTGAAAGTCTCCTGCAGGCCAGCAGTATCGACAACCTCACCCTGACCGGCGGATGGGCCCAGGGAGAAACAAGCTACGATCAAAGCGGCGGCGCTATTCATTCCAGCAACAGCAGCCTGCGGATTTCCAATTGCGTCTTCGCAGACAACCGGGCCGACAGCCACGGCGGCGCCATTCGCTGCAACAATTCCACCCTCCTGATCGTTGATTCGGTGTTCAAGGGGAACCAGGCCCCCAACGGCGGCGGCGGTGCGGTGGATTGCAGTTACGGATCCTCACCCCTATTCCGGAATTGCGACTTCGAGCTTAACAGCTCCTCCTGGGGCGGCGCTCTCTCCTGCCGGGCCGACTCCTCCCCCATGGTCACCGATAGCCGGTTCAGAAACAACTCCGCCTCCGGGAGCCTCGGTTTCGGCGGCGCGGTATTCTCCGATTTCGAAGCCACCCCCGTGTTTACCTACACCACATTTTTCGGGAACAGCGCCAAATACGGCGGCGCCCTGGCCAGCTTTCAGGATGCGGAAACCAATCTTGAAAACTGTACCATCACGGAAAATTCCGCCCAGTTCAGCGGTGCCGGGCTGTTCTGCAACGACTCCTCCCCACGGGTGACCAGTTCGATCATCGTCTTCCAGGATGGCACGGGTATTGCCGCCCAGGGCGCCGCGGTCCCTGATATCTCCTGCACGGACATCTTCGGCAACAGCGACGGCGACTGGGTGGGCAACATTGCCAACCAGGGGGCCATGCAGAACAATATCTCGGCCGACCCGATTTTCTGTTCCGACGATCTAGGCAACGATCTGGATTTCTCCCTCCAGGACAATTCCCCCTGCGGCTCTGATGCCAATCCCTGCGGAACTCTGGGGGCCTGGCCCGTCGGGTGCGGGCTGGTGGGCACGCAGCTGACCCTGTTCGAGGCTGACTGGAGCGGCGACTACGCCCTGCTTTCCTGGGAGGCCATCTCTAATGGCGAAACACCATTGTTCCGTCTGACCGGAGCCCTCGAATCTTCCAACAGCAAGGAATGGGAAATCGACTTCGTCGAGGAAGGCGGAGGCAGGTACGTGGGCGAAGATCGTCAGGCCAGGGCCGACAGCTGGAAAAGGTTCGTTTTCCGCCTCTACCTGCTGGACCAGCAGGGTGATGCGTCCCTGCTCGGTGAGACCCACCTGGTCTCCGTCCCGGACCACCAAGGGATCAAGGACCACAAGGCCTGGCCCAATCCCTTCAACCCCCTGACCACCATTTCCTTCCGGCTGGGCCGGGCCCAACGGACCCGGGTGTCCATCTACACGATCGACGGCCGGCGGATCAAAACCCTGGCCAGCCGGGTTTTCGGGACCGGGGTGACCGAAATCCAGTGGGACGGCACCGACGATGGCGGTCGCCTGGTGAGTGCCGGAGGTTATATCGCCCTGATCGAGGGGGAACGCCAGATGCAGACCGTCAAATTGACCCTGGTGAAATAGGACCCTCTGGTTCAGCTTTTTTTGCGAGCCACGATTCCGGCTGCCGGGCGGCCGTCGGGATCGTGGCTTTCTTCATGAGCCAGGATTTCACAGCTGCCGGCCGGGAAGTAACGCAGCAATTCGCCCCGGGCGAGCCGGTGTCGCGGGCTGGGATGACCGTCGTAACCGGGCGCCGATCGAAACGTCCTGACCAGGGCCACGCCCGCCGGTTGCAACAGGCGCGGCATCATCTCCAGCAGATCGGTCTGCCGGTAACGGAAGTTGAGGACCACCGCCCAGGGCCCCCGGGGAATCGTCTCGATCTGGCGAAGATCGCCTTCGACGAACCGGCAGGTCACCGATCGGCTGGCGGCCAGGGTACGGCCCAGAGCCAGGGCTTCGGGCTGCCAATCGATTCCGGTGACCCGGTATCCCCTGGCGGCGAGCCACACGGCGGCGCGACCGCTGCCGCAGGCCAGATCCAGGACTTCCCCCGCCATCGGCGGCGGCAGCAGATCCGCATGACGGGCGAGCCACCGGGGAGGTTGCCAAAGGAAATGATCCGATGGCCCGGTCCGGACCAGATCCGCGGCCACGGCCGCCGGCAGATCCGTCATCCACCGGTCGGGCAGCGCCAAACCGTCCACCTGGGCCCGGTCCCGGGCGGCCAGGTCGGCGGCCAACCGGTCCGCCTCATCCTGCCGGCTCGCCACCACCAGCAGGGGTTCGTGACGGGGCGGCAGGAAAATGGAAGGCAAGGGGACCCCCGCCGTTCCGGAACCCGGCTTCGCGGAATCCGGATCTTCCCGGGGATGGCTGGCGGACCCGCGTAAATGGCCATCTTCAAAGGCTTTCGTTGAACGCACATCCAGGATGTTGCCTTCCTGCCAGCCGGGCATATCCTCAAGCCGGGTCACGAAATCAGTCTTGCCAAGGCTTGCCATGGCCCCTCTTTGATCTTGGGTGGCGCCTGCCACCCGGGTGCTCTAGATTGGCCCACACGACAAGGGCATTGGCCCCCGCATGGTCCTGCTTTATTATGAGTCAAATCAGCCGATGTCAAAGGGGGATCTCAAACCCCTTCCAGGTGAAGAAAAAAATGCCCGCAAGATGACCCGGCCCGGCCGGTTGCCAGGAGACTGCAATGCCAACGATTCAGACCTTCGTCGTCACCCCGAACCTGCCGGAGCCCCTGAAGCCCCTGCTGGATATCGCCCGCAATGTCTGGTGGTCCTGGAGCGTCGAAGCCATTTCCCTGCTGCGCCGTGTCGACCCCGACCTGTGGGACCAGCACGATGGCAACCCGGTGGCCGTGCTCGGCTCCCTGTCCGCCGCGCGCGTCAGCGAACTGGAACGCGACCGGGCCTTCCTGGCCCACCTGGAGCGGGTGCGGAGCGATCTGGAGCGCTACCTCAACATGTCCTCCTGGTTCGACGGCGAGCACGAGGACCAGAAGAACGGCCTGATCGGCTACTTCTCCCTGGAGTTCGGTCTGCACGAATCGTTGCCCCTGTATTCGGGCGGCCTGGGCATCCTCGCCGGCGACCACCTGAAATCCGCCACCGACCTGGGCTTGCCCCTGGTGGGTGTGGGCCTGGCCTACCAGTACGGCTACTTCCGCCAGTACCTCAACCACGACGGCTGGCAGATGGAGGAATACTCGGAAAACGATTTCTTCAACATGTCCATGTCCCTGGAAAAGGATGCCGCAGGCAGCGACACCACCATCGAGGTCCACTATCCCGGCCGCGTGGTGAAGGCCAGGATCTGGCGCTTGCAGGTCGGCCGCAATCCCCTGTTCCTTTTGGACACCAACCTCCCGGAAAACCGGCCAGAGGACCGCGATCTGACCAGTCGCCTCTACAGCGGCGACAACGACATGCGGATCCGGCAGGAGATCCTGCTGGGCATCGGCGGCCTGCGGGCCCTGATCGCCCTGGGACTCGAGCCCACGGTCTGCCATCTGAACGAGGGCCACTCGGCCTTTCTTGCCCTCGAACGCATCAACCTGCTGATGAAGAACCAGGGCCTCGATTTCGACACGGCGTTCGAGATGGTGCGCGCCAGCAACGTTTTCACCACCCACACGCCGGTGCCGGCGGGCAACGACCACTTTCATCCCGACCTGGTGCGCACCTACCTGAAGCGCAAGGCCGACGAACTGGGGATCGATATTGAGCGCCTGCTGGCCCTGGGACGTCAGGACCCGACCGACAAGGCGGAAACTTTCTGCATGACGGTGCTCGCCCTGCGCCTGAGCCGTTTCGTGAACGGGGTCAGCGAGCTTCACGGGCACGTGTCGCGTCAGATGTGGCAGCAGGTCTGGCCGGGGGTTCCCGCGGAGGAAATTCCAATCACCCACGTGACCAACGGGATCCACACCCGCAGCTGGCTGTGCACCGAGATCGCCCGGCTGTACGATCGGTACCTGGGGCCCCGCTGGTACGAGGACCCGACCAACAAGACCCTGTGGGACCGGGTCGATCAGATTCCCGACGCGGAATTGTGGCGCTCGCACGAGCGCATGCGGGAACGCCTGGTTGGTTTCGTGCGGCGCCGTCTGCGGCAGCAGCTGAGCAACCGCGGCGCCAATCGCTCCTGGATCAAACAGGCCTCCGAAGTGCTCGATCCCGAGGCCTTGACCATCGGCTTCGCTCGCCGCTTCGCGACCTACAAGCGGGCCGCGCTGATTTTGAGCGATCCCGCCCGGCTGAGCCGGATCCTCAACAATCCCGATCGGCCGGTCCAGCTCATCTTCGCCGGCAAGGCCCATCCCAAGGATCATCCCGGCAAGGAGTTGATCCGCCAGCTCATCCACCTGGCCGAACAGGAGGAGTTCCGCAAGCGGATCGTGTTTGTCGAGGACTACAACATCGAAGTCGCGCGATACCTGGTGCAGGGCGTGGACATCTGGTTGAACAACCCGCGGCGCCCCCTCGAGGCCAGCGGCACCAGCGGCATGAAGGTTCCGCCCAACGGCGGGATCAACTTGTCGGTGCTCGACGGCTGGTGGTGTGAAGGCTACCAGCAGGACAATGGCTGGGCCATCGGCGGCGGCGAGGACTACGAGGACAAGAACTACCAGGACGAGGTGGAAAGCACCGCCCTGTTCGACCTGCTCGAGAACGAGATCGTGCCCACCTTCTACGAGCGCAGCAGCGACGACGTGCCCCGCGAATGGACGCGCATCATGAAGAATTCCATGCGCACGGTGAACGCCGAGTTCAACACCAACCGGATGGTCGAGGAATACACCGAGCGTTTCTACATCCCCTGCTTGGAAAATTCGGACCGCCTGAGCGCCGACGGTTTCGCCAGAGCCCGGGAACTGGCCGAGTGGCGGGCCCGGATGAATTCAAGCTGGGATCAACTGAGGGTCCTGGCCGTGGATGCGGCGCCACTTCCCGCCCAACCCATGGGGTCGAACCTGCCGGTGCGCGCCACCATTGGCATGGGCGAAATCGCCCCCGACGAGGTCCTGGTCGAGGTCTACCACGGACTGCTGGATTCAGCGGGAAAAATCGTCAACGGCGAAACCGCCACCCTGTTCCCCGGCGAAAAGGCCAGTGACGGAAGCGTGGTCTACACCGGCGACATCGCCTGCCGCCGGGCGGGACGCCGTGGATTCACCGTGCGGGCGGTGCCCCGCAAGGACGGCTACCCGCTGGACCGGTTTGAAACCGGGCTGATTTCCTGGTGGGATGATCCGTCGGGCATCGACCACGACGCGGATTCCAAGGTCCAGGGCGTGACCGTTCACCGGGCCTGATAGTTGGTCCGGTAGCCCCCGTAGGGACCGTTCTCGCCCAGGAATTCCTCCTTGGTCCGCCACTCCACCACATCGGACCGGCTGATGCCGGCCTGGCGCATCCCCAGCTGGTACTCCGTATTGACCAGGGCCAGGTAGGAAGCCAGGTTTCCGTCGAGTTTTTGCCGCAGATGCAGCGCCCGGTCCCGGCGGCCCAGCTTCTCGTTCAAGGCGATCGCCCGGACGGCGTATTCCGACGAGCCCGGGTCAAGACGATGGGCCGTTTCGGCCAACTGAAGTGGAATGGCCTGGAATCCCTTTTCCCCCAGAATGACGCCGGCGCTGTCCAGTTGACGGGCCAACCCCGCAGGATCCGAGGCGAACGCCAAGGTGACCAGGACGACTACCAGGGCCGCCGCGTACCAGTCGCCCCGCATCCGCAGACGGATGCCGGGTTCGCCCATCATCTGGCGCGCACCCTCCAGAGCCTGCGCCAGCCAGCCCACCATACCCGCCAGCAACACCAGGAACGAAACCATGAGGATGTTCTCCAGGACGTGGGGATGAATGGAGACCCCGCCGCTGCCTTGGTTGCGGATCCAGATCTGCGACCCGCCTACCAGCAGCAGGGCCGCGCTCACCACGGGCCAGGCCAGCCAGAGTACGGCCGCGCCGCGTCGCGCGCATCCCGCCAGCAGGAGACCCAGGCCCGGGGCGATCAGCCCGGCGATCCCTATCGCCCATGCCCTCCGGAAAGGTCCCGGCAGCTTGTGCTGAGGCACGCCCTGGTTAAGGCAAGTCAGATAAGCGGTCCTTGCCCATACCGAAAAGACGGTGACCATGACGACGGCTCCGGCGGCGGCCCACGGCCACAGCGGCCATCCTTTCCCGATGATATCCAGGATAAAGGACCGACCGGCAAACATTCCCAGCCCCGCCACGCCACTGATCATGCCGACGGCCAGCAGGATTTTCCGGTCGCGGTGCTCGGGATTGAGGTGTGCGGAGAAGGGCCCCAGCAGCCAGGTCAGGATCATCAGGGGAGCAAATTGCAATCCGGAACTGGGCGGTTTGCTCGCTGGCTTGGGGGAGGACTTGGGCGGAAGCTTGGGTTTCGACCGGGGCGGCCGGGACATCTGGGGTCCCCCGGGACGGGCAACCACGGCTTCCAGGGGTTCCCTGGAAGGGGTCGGCAGTTCGAGATCTTCCCCCAACTCGATCGAATAGATTTTTTCATCGTTGAACATGGCGGCTTCCTCGGGTCAGGCGGCGCCTGGAATTGAGACTCCGCTATCGATCCCCTGTCGTATCACCACCATGATTTGCAATATGTATTCCGGGCGGCTATCCGGACTCCAGGCCGGGCACGATTCCCTTCAGGTCGGCCAGGTACTGTTTGAAGAGGCGTTTCCCCAGGGGGGTGACCCGGACCAGGGTCAGGGGCTTCTTGCCTGCGAAGGTTTTTTCAATGCTGATCACTCCCCCCTCCTCCAGCTTGCTCAAGTGGACGGAGAGGGTGCCGTCGGTAAGTCCGAGGCCGTTGCGCAGAGAGGTGAAGGCGTGGGCCTTGTTGGAGCGCAGCAGAAAAGACAGGATCAGCAATCTGACCCTGCCGTGAATCAGCGGCGATAGTGGAGCCCGCCCCCGGTCGCCCGGAGAACCTGGGGATCCAGATCCCGTCTGCTTGGTGCCCGCCACGACTTCCGGCCTCCTTGCCGGGCGTCATCGCCTCCACTTCGCTCCTTGGCCACATCCTTGTCGCCACACGGGTTCGAAGTGGCTTCGCTGTTCAGGGACCGGCCGCTCGCGAGCGCGAGCTCTTGAACGTCCGGTCCCTGTGTGTCAGGGAAAGCCGCCCTGCTTTCCCTGAAGCGGGTCTGCCTGATGGTTTTGGCCTCCGCCCGCCAGACAATATCCCCGAATCCTTTCGGGTGATGTTGCCTGACGAGGGGGCGGCTGGCACCCAGGACCAGTGATCCGCCCCCCGTCTGCCGTTCGGAGATCCATCTCCGGCCCCATGCGGGGGTCCATGGCCAACGGCCAATGCTCCGTCGGGACCCGGCGAAACCATCTCGACAAACCAAACCCGGAATCCGAATAACCCCTCCGGGTTGACTTTGCGGTGGTCTTCGTCGCCGGAAATCCATCTCCGACTCGGAGGTCCAGTGACCAGCCGCAGTACTTTAATATTCCAAGTACTTCGCTTTTTCAAGTAGAAAAATCAATTATTGCAAAGTTTTTTTCCCGTTGGATAAGCGACTTCTTGGAGAGGCGAAATTCCGGCTTCAATTGGGGTTTCCGGGCTGGACTTGGCGGCCCGTGGAGTTATCTTGATCCGAACAGTTCCGGGCGGGCCAACCCTCCGGCACGACCCAATTTTCCCAGCAGAAACCCATGAAGGAGGTTGTCATGAAGGCGGATAAGCTCATCAGGATCGAGGACCAGTACGGGGCGAACAACTATCACCCCCTGGACATCGTCATCAAGAAGGCCGACGGAATCTGGGTCGAAGACGTCGCAGGCAACCGTTTCATGGATTTCCTGGCCGCCTACAGCGCCGTCAACCAGGGCCACTGCCATCCCCGGCTGCTGAAGGCCCTGCGCCGCCAGGCCGCCAAGGTCACCTTGACCAGCCGCGCCTTCCGCAACGA
>CBDTUS010000127.1:0-10821 GCA_965363725.1 uncultured bacterium
CTTCACCACGATCCGGCTGGAACCGAAGGTGGTGATCTCCGGCTCGGACACGCCGAACTTGTCGATACGGTTGTAGAGGATTTCCTTGACCCTCAACAACGCGTCGGCGGCTTCGCTGGAGTTCATGCCTTCCTGGTCCACTTCCAGGACCAGGTACATGCCACCCTTGAGGTCGAGCCCGCGTCGAATGGCCGCGGCGTCGATATCGGCGATCTCGTCCAACCGCTCCGGGTTGTCCTGGGCGGCTTCGCGCTCCGCCGGTGAGATCGACAGGGCCTTGAAGGTAGGCAGCAGGCCGTAGAGGGATAACAGAAGGATGACGATTGTCAGCCCTGCCCTGATCTGCAGGGAACGATTCATGGTTCAACTCCCCTGTCATGGCCAACCGGGCCACGACTTTCACGACAAAATCCCGGACAGAATTTCGAACAAAATTCTGAACCAAATGGCGGACAAAACTGGCGAACTCGACACAAAAAAGCACGCCGTGACGACGTGTGAATTGAGGCGGGAATGATAACACATTGCCGGGCGATGCACCAGAAATTGAACTTAGGGGATTTTGATCTCCACCAGGCGGTACTCCTGGGTGCCCAATCCCAGTTCCTCGGCCCGGTCCAGCAGGGGGCCCGGTTCCTGCGCAAACCCGCTCCAGGAACTCAGGGGGCCCTCCATACGGTCGGTGATCAGGTCCCAGGTTGCCCGGTCCAGGGCCACGGGATCCCGGGAGGCCAGAACGCCCACGTCGCCCAGGCGCTTCCGGCCCCGGGCCTTCGCCCCGCCGGAATGCCGATCCAGCCGGACCATGAAGTTGAAAAATCCCGCTCGGCCGGGTTGGCCCCCGGTGACCAGGTCGCGGGCCGACAGGGCGGCAGCGGCAACTTTCTGCTGGAATCGCGGTATGCCGGCCGCTTCGTCGGCGCTGATGCCGGCCATGAAGCAGACGTTCATGCACTCCCCGCACCCGGTGCATTTCGTGTGGTCGATCATGGCCCGTCCTGAATTGATGGCGATGGCATCGAACAGGCAAACGGCCAGGCACGACCCGCACCCGGCGCAAAGGGGCGTGTCCACCTGGGGCCGGATGTCACGGTGCAGGAGGATCTTCCCCTCCCGGTCGGCCAGCCCCGCCCCCAGGCCCATGAGCGCTCCCTGCATCCCGGCGTGGGGATGCGGGCGGACCGGGGTCAGCTGGCACAAACCGTCCATTTGGCCGAGGCCGGCAGCCAGGGTCAGGTCCGCCAGGTCCGGATCTACCTCAATGGCAGGAACGAGCGGTGGTCCCAGATCCGGCCCATCGGCCACCAGGTAGGGCATCCCGTTGCCTTCGGGGCCGAAACCCTTGACCTTGGCCAGCCCCAGATGGGTCACGGCCTGGTCCAACCCCGCCGTGGTGATGGACAGGGTGTCGAAGCAGAAACTCCCGGCAGGGATCGATCCGTTGCCACGGCCAGAAAGCGTTTCGGCCACGGTTCGTGCCCAGCGGGGATCGATGGCCGGCGAATGACTCTGGGCCCCCAGCGAAACCTTCAATCCCCAGGTCAGGGAGGACCGGGCCGCCCCGGACAGCCCCAGGCGGGCGGTCAAATCCTTCAGGCCGGGACCCGGATCCGCCGGCAGGAGTTCGTGCCCGGCGTCGGGATCGATGGGATGGAAAAAAACATCGGAGGCCATGGTCGATCTCACCCTCCTTCGCGCGTGGACCGCGTCCGGTCGCGCAGCGCCATCATTTCGGAAACCGTCACGAACCGCACGCCTTGTTTGACCAGGCGGGGGATCTCCCGGGATAGGACATCCGCCGTCGTCCAGTGGGGATGGCCGATGCCCAGGGCGAAACCCGACGACCGGGCCGAACGGACCAGCACTTCCAGATTGTTTTTGATGGATTCGCGGTTCTCGTTGTCGAAGTCCAGAAAGATCCGGTTCCTGGCCGTAGGCAACCCGGCCTTCTGGGCCTCGGCGAAAGCCACGGAGCGGGACGAGGTCAAACTGTCGACGAACAGCAGGTCCCGGCTACGCAGGGCCTTCATCAGGGCCTCCATGGTGGCCTGGTCACTGGTCGCGGCGCTGCCCATGTGGTTGTTCACCCCGGTGATGGACGGCAAGGCCGACAGGGCCTCGTCCAGGCGCTCCCCGATGGCGGTTTCATCCATCCCCACCATGACTGCGCGCGGTCCCGGGTCCGGATCCGGATACCCCTGCGGCTCCATGGGCAGGTGCAGGAACACTTCCCGCCTTTTGACAGAATATTCGACATTTCCGGTGCCGAAGCCCACTTCCACGAAACAACCCAGCTCCAGCCTCCGGCTCAGGCCCGAATCCGCCCGTTCCTCGTCCCGGTTGCTGGAGTGTTCACCACCGGGCGGCAGGATCAGGTCCGTGCCCTTCAGGGCGAAATGACGCGAATAGGGCAACCCGGGCAGTACGGCCAGGGTCACCGGCGCGGGCAAAGCCAGGATGGCCCGGGCCGCTTCGCTTTTGCTGTAACCCCAGTCGTCGATCAGCAGAGCCACAACCGGGCCCTCTCCTGCGGCCAACCGAGACCAGGCCGCCTGACCAGGCCCGCCGCCCCAGGTCAGTTCGGGCCGGCGTCCGGCGCGGTACAGGACCAGGGTGTGAGTCGGCCTGCCCGGCACGCCCACGTCGAGTCGCAGCATGTCTTTTGCTTCGTTGGGTTTGACCTGGTCCTGGGGCAGACGCCGGGTGGGATACAATCGCTCGCCCCACAATACCCGCCCCCCACGGGCCCGGACGGCGTTGGCAATCCTGGCCTGCACATCCCACCAGGAGGCTCCGTCCTTCACCGGAACCGCCCGACAGCGCACGGCGGCTCCGGGGCCGAAGTCGGGCGCGGGCCAATCGTGATCCCCACCGTCGGCGTCGGGACGCGCACCGGCGGCATCGGCGGATCCCGGCCGGAATCCCGGCAGGGCTTCGGTCAAGGCACTTTCCACCGTCGCCTGCACATCCGCATACATCTTGTCCGAACCGAGGGACAGCAGCGTGGCCTGGCCTGAACCCGTCTGGGACCACTTCACCAGCCCCACTCCGGCCACGATGACCACCACCGCGCCGCCGATCAGCCAGGGGGCGACCCTGCCCGAGCTTTTCCGTGCACGGGTCCGCTTGGAGGGCCGGCGACCGGATTTGCCGCGGGACTTTCCACCTGATTTGGGCTTGGACGGGGATGAGCCGAAGGCTCGCTGGAACAGGTTCAAGGCGGCGCTTTCCGTTTGGCGATGTCCTGGTCCGGGCGTCCCTGCCCGGACGGGGCGATCAAGATCAGGGAATACTAGCCGAGATGGGCTCCGGTGGCCAGACCCGAGCCGCCCGGCCTGAAAAAAGGAGGGAGCGCTGGCGCTCCCTCCTCATGCTCGAAAATCCACGAAACCGATCAGGGGCCCGTGTTGGTAAGGTCGACCTGACCGATCATCTGGTAGTACTGCCTGGGGGAGCCCTGATGCATGGAATCCCGGCTGGTCACGTAGAACTTGATCGAACCGTCGACCTTGAGGGTCGAGAAATTCTGACCACGGTCGAACAGGAACTCCACCTCCCACTGGGACCATTCAGCGTTGGGGATGATGTCATCAGGGGGCGACGTGGCCCAGGTGTCCAGCGGTTGGAACTTGGTGAACGAAATGTTGAGTACGCCGGGGACCAGTTCCCCCTGGGGATCGGTCACCGCTTCACCGGAGAACATGCGTTCGTGGATCCGCAGTTCCTCGTTCACGTCCAGGGTGGTGCCGACATCCGGAAATTCGTCGGTCGTGGCTTCCTGCAGGATCGTCAGGAAGTCCGGATGCATGACTTTCCGGTATTCGTCGAAATCCCGGGTCTCGTAGATGGTCTGCAAATTAGCCATCAACTGCGCGGGTGTTCCGGGGAAAGGCAGTTCCGTCACCGGGGGTGGAGTGTCGTTGTCGTCGCCTTCATCGGGTGAAAAAATGCAACCGGCGGGAGCGATAAGCAGGGCACACGCCGCCAGCAACAGCAAAAATTTCGTCTTCATCTCACATTCCTCCAGCAGGCCAGGGCTTCCCCAGGGGCAATTACCCATGCGTTGGCAGGGTACACGGTACAGAAGCCCGCTAAATTTGAGGGATTCAGCAGCAATTTTAACATATCGAGTTGCTATTGGCTACCAAAAGTTCCGCGCAACACCCCCATCGTCGAAAGAAGCTGGCCTGTATTGGGGTCGCTTTCCCCCTGGAGGTCTCTCCACTCGTAAATATACCAAAAATTCGCCTCGAGTCTAAAAATAACGTCGCAACTGCCGCGATAACGCACCACGGACCCGTCGGCATCATTGGTCACCTGAAGATCGTAAATGATGTCCTCGATGGTCATTTGGCTGCCCGAAGGGGGCGGAAAGACGAACCCGCTCTGGATCATCTGGGCCAGGATACTGACCCCGCTATTGTAGAAACCGTTGATGAAACTCACTTCCCGGGAACGGTCCCAGCCCACAAAAGTTCCCGGAGGAAACTGGGCGGCGGCCTGATCATCGGGAATATAGCGGAATTCGATCTGGCTGATATTGTCCTCCCACCCAGGCGAATGGGTGGCTTGCAGTGAAGTCTGCAGGTTGGCCCAAACATTGGCGGGAGAACTCTTGGGCAGATAGATGATCTGCTCCCCGGTGCTGGGGGGTTCCGGTTCACGGGGCGAAAACAGGCAGCCCGACAACATCAATACGGCGGACGACAGGCTGGCCAGCAACAACAGGACGCTGCCTGCCCCGGCCATACTGTTTTGCATTCCGATTTTCATTCTAAAACTCCCAACTCAACCAGATGTCCGCTTCCCAGTAGTCCGAACTGGTCTCGGTCACACTTGGCCCGAAGGCGTTGAACTTCCTGACCATGGCCGAAAGTTCCAGGGGATTTTTCTGGAACCACTTCTTGCGCACCTGGGCCCCCACCCACATTTCCCCCGAATAGGTCAGGGTCTGGTTGGTGGTGGTCCCGAACGTGGTCCGGTCGTCCTTGGTCCGGTAGGTGGAGGCCTCGAGCGTGACGTTCGGGGCGATCACGAACTTCAACAGCATTTCGATCTTGCTGATGGTCTGGTTGAGGTCCCGCCGATAGAACGCGTTCCCCGAGGCGTCGGTGCCCGACTTGGTCGCCGCGAACCGCTTGTTGAAGTCGTGGCGCAGGGTGATCTTCAGGCGCCTGGTCGGGTCGATGATCACCTTGGTCGCCAGGTTGCCCCGCTTGTTGTAGTCGTCCTGCCGGGTGGTCCCTCCGGACCCCGCATAGGAATAGTCGGTGTACTGGATGTAGACGCGGTAACTCTGATCCAGGCTCAGCCACCGCGAAATGGTCCACCCGTATCCCGGCGAGACCTCGTACGAGTTCCTCACGTTGTTGTTCGACGAACGCGAGGCCCGGATGTTGAAGTCCTGGACCTGTTGGTAGGCGAACACCAGGGAGGTCCGGAACTTGTTGACCCAGGTCCGTTCCATCCGGGCGCCGATATCGGACTGGTGCCGGTCCTTGTCGTTATCGTTGAACTGATCCTGGGCGACATCCTGGGACAGCCCCTCGTGGTAGCGCAGATTGAGCCTGGTCTTCCGGAACAACTGCCGGACATAGTTGAACTCGTAGTCCCGGGACTTGTTGAACTGCCGCCCGCGATTCTCGGTGGCATTCTTGTAGCGCTGGTCGTCCCACTTCCAGAGATAGTCGTAGCTGAGAGCGAACGAATCCCTTCCGGCGGCGAAGGTCAGGGCCAGGTCCATCACGTCCTGTTCCCGCTCCCTGAGGCCCACGCCGCTCACGGCGTGATCCAGGTCGTTGGTCACCCGGGTCAGCCGGGAGTTGAAGCCCACGCGGCCGAAACGGAAATTGTTTTCCAGTTCGTAGGCCATCGCGTCGGTGGTCTCGAGTTCGGTCACGACCTTGTCGTCCTCGTCGATGCCCACGGTATCGATCAGGCCGTTGCTGTTCCGCCTGAAGTCGAGGTACTTCTTGTCGAAGTTGCTGCTGGTGGCGGCCGCCCGGCCGTTGGCCCAGGTCTGATTATAGTAGACCCCGAATCCCAGGGAGTCGCCGTTGGCGGACGAGGGGCTGGTGGTAGTGCCGAGCAGACGGTCGCCGCTGGTGGTCTTGCCGTAAATCCGGCCGGCGATCATGACCCCGGAGGCGATCCTCATGTCCGACTGCAGCCCTCCGTTCAGGGTTCCCTCGTTGAAATTGTTGCGCTGGTTCTGGTTGATGCTCTGCTGGTCGTTGATATTGGCCGACGCCTTGGCGGTGTTGTTCAAAAACCCCGTCCGGAAATTCGATTTGATGAGATGGATGCCGGCACGTTTCATGTTCCGCTTGGCCAGGTTGGCAAACCCCGCGGTGTTGACGGTGTTGTCTTCGCTCCAGTTCCAGGCGGCATCGATCGAAGTGACCACCGGGAGGTTGTCCCCCAGCCCGTAGGTCAAAAGGTTGTCTCTTTTCTGAACGTTCTTGTCCTGCTTGCGGTACTCCTCCCAGGACCATTTGAAGGTGTTTCTCAACATGGAATTCTTCTGGAACCGGACGGTGGTGACCAGGTCCGCGTAAAAGGTGTTCTGCCGGACGTTGGCCAGTGCCCCGGCCTTGGGCGCATTGGAAATTCCCATGAAGAATGACTGGGGAACGGCCACGGAGACGCTCTGGTTCACACTGCTGTCAGCGGCGGCCCGGCGACGTGCCTCCTCGATGGCCGAATGTCCCCCGCTCGATCTGGGCGGGGATCCGTAGGGAGACCCGCTGGTGTCGGCTGCCGCGGACAGGCTGTCGGCGGACGCGTAGGGGTCATCGGATTGGGCGGCCGCCTCCGGGAGTCCCGCGACCATCGCCAGCAGGACCAGGCAGACCAGGGGAAGCCAACCAATGCCACGGGCCCGGCTCACAGCTTGCCCCTCCGGGCCAGCTCCAGGGCCAAACGCTGAAAGACAGCCCGCTCCGTCTGTTCCGGACGGCTGTCAGGATCCAGCCCCACCAGGGCGGCAATGTCATCTACCTCGTCCGAACCCAGATCGAAGTTCCCGCGCAGCTGGGTCCGGAGTTTTTTGCGCCGCTGGCCGAAGAGCGTCTTGACCACCGCCGTGAAGCGGTCGAGATCCTGTTGGTCCCATTCCTGTACAGGCGTCAGCCGGATGATGGCCGACTCCACTTCGGGTCTGGGCCAGAATACCGAGGCCGCAACCGAGCGAAGAATCCTGATGGAGAACACCGAACCCAGGACCACCGCCAGGATGCCGTAGTCCCGGCCGCCGGGTTCGGCGACCAATCTCTCGGCGACTTCCTTCTGCACCATGAAGACCGCTCCGCTGGTGACGTCGCGCAGGTCCGACAGGGCGAACAGGACCTTGCTGGTCAGCACATAGGGCAGGTTGCCGGCAACCACGGGGCGCTCCCCTGCGGCCTCCACGGCGGCCGGCCAGTCCAGCTTGGCCAGGTCGGCTTCGATGAGTTCGAACTCTTCGTGTGCGCCGAATTCCGTCCTCAGCAGGTTGCACAAGTGGCGGTCCACTTCGACGCAGACCACCCGGCTGGCCGCCGCCAGCAGATGCACCGTCAAGGCTCCGCCCCCGGCGCCCAGCTCCAGCACCCGGTCGCTCACCGCCAGGGTGTCCTGGGCGATGGCGCGGGCCAGGTTGCCGTCCACGAGGAAATTCTGGCCGCGCCGTTTGACCGGTCGGATCCCGTATTTCCTCAACAGGGCGTGCTGGCTTTCGCTCAAGGAATTCTCCGTAGGCGCAAGATCGCGGTCCATATCGTTACAGGGCGGCGGGATCGCCGAACAGCCGACAAAATGAGGCGGTCGTCCTGCGATCAACTTCATCCGCTTCCATATGCAGGATCTCGGCCACTTTCAGCAGGGTATGAGCCATAAATGCCGATTCGTTCCTTTGGCCCCGGTGGGGCACCGGCGGCAGCCAGGGGGCATCGGTCTCCAGCAGGATCATATCCGGTCCGGCGGCGGCCACCAGATCAGGTAACTGGCTGTTTTTATAGGTCACCGGGCCGCCTATGCCCAGCATAAAACCGCGCCGGCGGGCCCAGACCACGGCCTCGGCGTCCCCGCTGAAGGAATGCAGCACGCCGCCCCGGCGGGGCACGCCGCACCGGTCGATATGCTCCAGGGTCTCGGTCCAGGCGTCCCGGACGTGAAAGACGACCGGCAGATCCACCTGGTCGGCCAGTTCCAGCTGGGCGGTCAGGGCCGCCTTCTGGGCCGGCCGTGGCGAAAGGTCCCGGTAATAGTCGAGCCCGATCTCCCCGATGGCCACCACCCTGGAAGCGGAGGCGAGTTCGGCCACCGCTTGGAGATTTTCCCGGCCGCGGGCCGTCACGTTCCCCTCTTCATCGGCGACCAGCAGGGCGTCGTGAGGATGGATCCCGGCCGTGGCCAGGATATCGGGATGCTCCAAGGCCAGGGCCAGGGACTCGCGACTGGACTCCAGGTCGTAGCCGACGTTCAACAAACCGGTGACGCCAGCGGCGCGGGCCCGGTCCAGGACCTCGCCCGCCTCCCCCTGGAATTCCCGGCGATTCAAGTGGACATGGCTGTCGATCAATGGCGGCCTCCACCGGGCGAACCTTCGGGGCAGCCGCCTCCCGGACAGCCGCCTTTTTCAGGCTGGATAGACCTCCGGGGAGCCGGCAGATCACGTCCATCATCCCATTGCAGTTCGCCGACTGGCCATTCTCTCAGCCCCTGATGCCCCGGCCCGGCCACTCCGACCAATTCCTGCAACAGGTCGAGCTTCCGGACGGTTCCCGATCCATCGGGCGTCACGACGCGCGAGCCCACCCGGGGCAGCCTTCGGCGGACCTGCCGGTACACCTCGTTTTCGTAGGTCAGGCAGCAGCGGAGGCGTCCGCAGGGGCCCGACAATTTGCCGGGATTCAGGGGCAGCTGCTGGACCTTGGCCATCTTCAGGGTCACGGGCACGAATTCGTGGAGGAAGGTGGAGCAGCAGAATTCGCGGCCGCAGACGCCGAGGCCACCCTTGAGCCGGGCCTCGTCGCGCACCCCGATCTGGCGCAGCTCGATGCGGGTTCGGAAGATGCCCGCCAGGTCCCGGACCAGTTCCCGGAAGTCGACCCTCTTTTCGGCGGTGAAATAGAAAGTGATCTTCTTGTGATCGAACTGCCGCTCGACGGTGACCAGATTCATCTTGAGCTTGCGGGCCTGGATCTTCTCCCGGCAGATGTCCCAGAATTCCCACTCGTCCCCACGGTTATCGTGCAGGCGGGCCAGGTCCTGCCCCCCGGCCACCTGGACCACCCCCTGGCTGCCGGCCAGGTTCCACCACTCGTCCTTGCCGGGGCCGATGTAGTTGACCCGTCCCATGTCGCGGCCGCGATCCGCCTCGACCAGGCAGTACTGGCCGACGGTCAGGTCCAGCCCGCGCCGATTGTGGTAGTAGCCCTTGCGATGGCCCTTGAACTGGACGACCACCAGGTCGTCGTCAGGAGCGGACCGTTCCGGCGGATTTGTCTCGTTCGGCATGATCTATCAGTCCTTCGAACAACACGGCCATGGCCAGGCCGATGTTGATATTTCGATCGATTTCCATGCGCGCATCCTCGATGGTAAGCATGTCTTCGAGCAGGGACGGAGTGCTGCGCACGGCTCCGGCTCGGGCGGTGGCATCGGCCGCAGCCGGCAGCCGGGGCCGCCGGTCTTCCTGCAACTCCCGCCACAGCACCGTATCACTGTAATGGAGATTGAGCAGTTCGCATAGCCGGATGGCGCGGTCCCGCCGCAGGGGTCCCGAATCCGCCGCGGCCTTCTTGCCGCCGCCCGCGGCCGGGCGGCACAGGTGGGACATGTGGCCCCGGTGGAGTTCGTCCGCCGCGATCGACGCCATGGCCCGATCGCCGGCCTGGATTCCTTCGAACAGGTGACCAGCCCATTCCAGCATCAGGCCGGCTTCTTCGCCGAGCAGGGACAAACCCCGGCGGGCGTTGCCCTCGGCAGTCCGGGCGGCGGCACGAGCGGTCTTTTCATCCACCCCGCCGATGTCCTCCAGCAGGCCGGCCAGTTCGTCCTCGCCCCAGGGCTCGAAGTGGATTTTCTGGCAGCGGGACAGGATGGTGGGCAGCATACCTTCGGTGCCGGTGGCCAGCAGGAAGATCACCGTGGCCGGGGGCGGCTCCTCGAGGGTCTTGAGAAAGGCGTTGGCCGCCGCGGTGTTCAGGCGTTGTCCATCGGCGACCACAGCAACCTTGTAGGGGCTCTGAAAAGCGCGCCGCCGCAGGAAATGGATCAGCGATCGGATGGTCATCGGCTCGGGTTTTTCGGGATCCCCGATACGAACCTGGGAGGTGGCCGCCGAGGGATCCTGGTAAAACGGGTTGGCGATCTTGTTTTCCAGGAGCTCCCGAACCCCCGCGTTGTCCAGGGATGCTGGCGCGGGCCCGACCCATCGAATATCCGGATGCTGGAAGCCCAGGGCCTTGACGCAGCTTTCGCAGAGTCTATCGGGACCGCAGGTAGCAGGGGCGGAACAGTTCAACAGGCGGGCGAATTCGAGAGCGGTGTTTTCCTTGCCGGACCCCTCGGGCCCCACCAGCAGGAAGGGCTGACCGAGTTTCCCGGCGTCGCGGATCTTCAGCAGTCTATCGAGAACGGCCGGCCGGCCGAGGAAATGGCTCCTGCCCAAGGCGATGCTCCCATCCCGGTTGATACACGCCACCCCGGACCCCGGGATACCGCCCGGCCCCCGCCGGAAGGTCCATCAACGGGACTTCAACCAGTCGGCCGGATCCAGGGGTGTGCGCCCCTGCCGTACTTCGAAATACAGTTGGGGTTCTTCACCCGCGGTGGGTC
>CBDTUS010000128.1:0-10751 GCA_965363725.1 uncultured bacterium
TCCCTGATCTTGAGGTAAATTCGGGTGGTAAAACATCCGGTACTGCCTGCTGCCCTTTTTTCGAGGAGGATCCGTCCCCATGGCCCGCAAAGTTCTCGTCATCGGTTCCGGAGGCCGCGAACACGCCATTGTCCGGCAGCTGGCCCTGTCTCCCCGCAATCCGGTCATCTTTGCCGCCCCCGGCAATCCTGGGACCGCTGAACTCGCCCGGAACGTGGATCTGGATCCCATGGCTCCCGCCAAGGTGGTGGCCTTCTGCGGAACCGAGGAAATCGATCTGGTCATCATTGGCCCCGAAGATCCGCTCATTGCCGGGTTGGCGGACAGCCTGCACAAGGCTGGTGTCGCCGTGTTCGGACCGGGGGCCCAGGGGGCCCGGCTCGAAGGGGACAAGGAATTCGCCAAGGAGATCCTGGCTGCCGCCGGCGTGCCCACGCCCCATTACCACGCCTTCAGCAGTTCCCGGGCCGCCTTGAAGCATCTGGACAACACGGACCTGCCGGTGGTCATCAAAGCCTGCGGTGCGGCCCAGGGCAAAGGGGTGGCCGTCTGTTCGACCCGGGATCATGCGGAGAGTTTCATCCGCGAGTGCCTGGACGACCAGCGTTTCGGTGGCGCGGGCCTGCGCATCCTGATCGAGGAATGCCTCTTCGGGCCGGAGCTTTCGGTGTTGATCGTGACCGATGGCCAGTCCTACTGCCTGCTGGCGCCCAGCCGGGACCACAAACGGATCGGCGAGGGCGACACCGGTCCCAATACCGGAGGTATGGGGGCCTTTGCTCCGGTGGATCTGCCTCCTCAACTCGCCTCGGACATCGACACCCGCATCATCCTGCCCGTTTTGGCCGAACTGCGCCGGCGGGACATTCCCTACCGGGGCGTCCTGTACGCGGGACTGATGCTCACCGATAACGGTCCGCAGGTCCTGGAATTCAACTGCCGTTTCGGCGACCCGGAAACCCAGGTCGTGCTGCCGTTGCTGGAAGGGGATTTCCTCGAACTCTGCACCGGCACCGCCGCCGGCAAGCTGGGTGGATATCTCCAGGGATTGCCCGGGGGGGACGCCCCGGGTTACGAGGACTGGCCGGGATCCGGCATGACCAACTGGAAGAAACACTGCGTGGTCGTCGTCGGTGCCTCGGATGGATATCCCGGAAACTACGTCAAGGGCAAGGTGATCGAACTTCCCGGAGTGGACCGGGGAGACCGCTGGGTGATCCACGCGGGTACCCAGGCCACCGCTGCGGGTCTGGAGACATCGGGCGGCCGGGTCCTAGGCGCCGTCGGCACGGGGGACAATCTCAAGGAGGCCCGTCAGGCGGCCTACGACCTGTTGAACGACACTCATTTCGAGGGATTGATATTCCGGCGGGACATCGCCGCGGTAAAAGGGGAAAGTCGTGGCTGACAAGACAAAGAAGACTTCGAACCCCCGGGTCGTGGTGCTGCTGGGCAGCGCCAGCGACCTGCCCGTCATCGAAAAGATGCTGCCCCTGCTGGATCGTTTCGGTCTGCCCCATCTGGTGGTGATCGCCTCGGCCCACCGCCAACCCGAAAAGCTGAAACGGGTGGTGAAAAAAGCGGAGAAGGACGGCGTCGAGGTGTTCGTGGCCGCCGCGGGGATGGCGGCCCACCTGCCGGGGGTGGTGGCGAGCATGACGGGGCTGCCGGTCATCGGGGTGCCCGTGGCTTCGGGGCCGCTGGCCGGAGTCGACGCCCTTTTGTCAATCGTTCAGATGCCGCCCGGCGTGCCCGTGGCCACCGTCGCGGTGGGCAGCGCCGGTGCCCGCAACGCCGCCTGTCTGGCGGCGAGAATGATCGCCCTGAAGGACCCGAAGGTCGCCGCCGCGGTCGAGGAATTCCGACGGGAGCTGGCGAAGGGCGGCAGCTGACCGTGGCTGGAAATCTGCTGACCAGTGAGGACGCCGTCGGGATCCTGCAGTCCGGCGGCGTCCTGCTTATGGGTACCGACACCCTGCCGGGATTCCACTGTCGGGCCGACCGGGCCGAGGCCGTGGATCGCATCCTGGAACTGAAGGGTCGTGAGAAAGGCAAATCGCTGCTGGTCCTGGCGGGTTCGGCCGCGCAGGCTGAATTGGTCACCGGAGCCCTCGACCATCTCCAGTCGGACTACTGCCGCCGGTGCTGGCCGGGTCCGTTCTCGCTGATCCTTCCGGCGGGGGACTGCTTGTCTCCTTCGATCAAGGCCTCCAAGGGAACGGTCGCCGTCCGTGTGCCGGCGGTGCCTTCGCTCCGCAGGCTGGTCCTCGCCGTGGAGTATCCCCTGGTTTCTACCAGTGCCAACCTGGCCGGCCAGCCGCCCTTCACCAGCCTGGAGACCGCCCAGGACCACTTCATGGACAAGGTTGACGGTGTTTGGCAACCGGAAGAAAATAAAAAAGATATGAACTCTTCAGGTGAGGGGGTCCCCAGCGCCCTGATCGATGTGACCCTCTGGCCGCCCCGCCCTTTGCGCGCCGGCCCCTGCGATCCCCCGCCGGCCGGGTGAGGGAGTCTTGACGGGGGTTCCCGGGAGGTCTAATTTGGCCTGATACCGGCCCAACAGGCGTGTCCTGCTGGTCTTGGCCTCACTTCGGCAGCCGAGGATACCCGTGGTCCCGAGCGTCCTGTTCATCTGTACGGGCAATATTTGCCGCAGCCCCGTGGCCGAGGTGGCGGCACGTCAGGTATTCGGTGACCTCGGCCTGGGTTTTCATTCGGCGGGTCTGGATGCCGCCTCCGGCCTGCCGGCGTCGACCTTTTCGGCTGCCTATGCGCTGGAGTCGGGGACGTCCCTGGTGGATCACCGGTCGCGCCGGATCACGCCCGAGATTCTGGAAAACACCGCTTGGGTGATCGGCATGACCCGGAGCCACGCGGCCCTTTTCCGGAGCCGTTTCGGAATGGTCCATGACGTCGGCATCGGAATTCTCGGCGCTCCCGGGGTGGACCTGGCCCGCCGGGTCCATTCGCCCTCGTGCGAAGAGGTGAGCGATCCCTTCGGGGGATCGGCCGCCGTCTACCAGTTGGCCTGCGAACAGATCCGTCGTTTATTGGAGGACTGGGAACCTGTATTTCGAGAGATTGCCGATCGGAAGGATACGCCGACATGAAGATCGCCCTGGGTTCGGACCATCGGGGTTTCGCCCACAAGGAATTGCTTCTGGAGACCCTGCGCGGACGTGGGGTCAAGGCCGAGGATTGCGGCTGCCGGAGCGACGACTCCGCCGACTATCCCGACGCGGCGTTCCTGGTGGCGGAGCAGGTGGCCCGAGGGCTGGCCGACGCCGGGGTGCTGATCTGCGGCTCGGGCATCGGCATGAGCATCGCGGCCAACAAGGTTCCCGGGGTACGGGCCTCACTGTGTTTCACGCCCGACCAGGCGCGGACCACCCGCCAGCACAACGACAGCAACGTTTTGTGTCTCAGTGGTGATGCGATGGATCCCGCCAACGCCTTGGTCATCCTGGACGCCTGGATGGAGGCGGATTTCGAGGGCGGCCGGCACGGCCGCCGCGTGGACAAGATCACGGCCTACGAAAACAACCATCAGAATACGGAGTGACCGTCATGTACGACGAAGTGCGGAAGACCGATCCGGAGATCGCCGAGGTCCTGGACCTGGAACTGGCCCGGCAGCGGAACCAGCTCGAGATGATCGCGAGTGAGAACTTTACCAGCCGCGCGGTCATGGAAACCATGGGCTCCACTCTGACCAACAAGTACGCCGAGGGGTATCCCAACAAGCGCTACTACGGCGGCTGCGTGAACGTGGACACCGCCGAGACCCTGGCCAAGAAGCGGGCGATGGAACTTTTCGGCGCCGAGCGCGCCAACGTGCAGCCCCACAGCGGGTCGACCGCCAACATGACGGCCTACCTGGCGTTCCTGAAGCCAGGTGACAAGATCATGGGCCTGTCCCTGTCCCACGGCGGGCACCTGACCCACGGACACCCGGTCAACTTTTCGGGTCTGCTGTTCGACGCCATCCATTACGAGGTGGATCAGGACACCGAGACCATCAACTATGACCGGCTTCGTGAGCAGGCCCTGGCCGAACGGCCTAAGATGATCGTCGGCGGGGCAAGTGCCTATCCCCGCCACTGGAACTACGAGATCCTGCGCGAGGTCGCCGACGAAATCGACGCCATACTGGTGTTCGACATGGCGCATATCGCCGGCCTGGTGGCCGGTGGGGCCCATCCCAGTCCGGTGCCCTACTGCGACGTGGTGACCTCGACCACCCACAAGACCCTGCGGGGGCCGCGCGGCGGATTTGTGCTGAGCCGCAAGGACCGCTTCAAGGCCATCAACAAGATGAACTTTCCCGGAATCCAGGGCGGGCCCCTCATGCATGTGATCGCGGCCAAGGCCGTGTGCTTCAAGGAATGCATGACCGATGATTTCAAGGACTACGCCCGTCGCATGGTCGCCAACGCCGCGGTGCTCGGGGAAGCCTTGAAGGAGCGGGGATTCCATCTGGTCAGCGGGGGCACCGACAACCATCTGCTGCTGGTCAACGTCAGCAACAAGGGCCTGACGGGCAAGGACATGGAGGAACTGCTGGAGCATGTCGGGATCACCGCCAACAAGAACACGGTGCCCTTCGATCAGGAGAGTCCGTTCGTGACCAGCGGCATCCGGCTGGGATCCCCCGCCCTGACGACACGGGGCATGGGTACCGAGGAGATGACACGGATCGCCACCATCATAGACCGGGCGGTGACCAGCCGCGACGACCAGGACGCCCTGGCTGTCCTGCGGGCCGAGAGCGAAGAGCTCTGCCGGCAGTTCCCCCTTTATCCCGGCATGTGATGTTAACCGAAACGGAGTTTGACCGGTGAAGTGCCCCGCCTGCGGCAGCGAAGAGGACAAGGTGGTCGACAGCCGCGCCGTGCGTGACGGTCGCGCCGTCCGCCGCAGACGGGAATGCCTGGCCTGCGAAGAGAGGTTCACCACCTACGAGGGGGTGGAGACCCAGCCGGTGCTCGTGGTCAAACGCAGCGGTGAACGCATGGCCTACCACCGTGATAAAGTGGTCCTGGGCGTGACCAAGGCCTGCGAGAAACGGCCGGTGTCCCTGGAGCAGATCGAGATCATCGTGGATCGCGTCGAACGGGACCTGGCCCGTGCCGGGCGCCGCGAGGTACCCAGCGAAGCCATTGGACGGTATGTCCTGGAACAGTTGCGGGATGTGGACGAGGTGGCCTACGTGCGTTTCGCCTCGGTCTACCGGAGCTTCCAGAACATTGATGAATTTTTCGCCCTGTTGAACGATCTGCGTTCCGAGGACCATCCGACGTGACCGATCGCCACGAACCAGAATTGCCCTTTGACCCGCCGGAATCCGAACCGTCGGGGCCGGTGGCGGGCCCGGAAACCGACCCGGAAACGATCCGGGGATCCGGACCCAAGGACCAGCCGCCATTGCCTGACCCATCGCCGGATCTCCCACCGGATCCCCCACCGGATCCCCCGCAAGAGGACCCGGGGCCGGACAAGGATGATGACGAGGACGCCCGCATGGGCCTGCTCGACCATCTGGGAGAACTGCGGGGCGTTCTGATCCATTCCTCGATCGCCGCTTTCGCCGCGACCATCCTGTGCTGGTTCTGGTCGGCGGATCTGCTGGATCTGCTCATTCTTCCCATCCAGGACCAGGGTGTCTATTTCACCGCGCCCAACGAGGCGTTCCTGACCCGGCTGAAGCTGAGCGCCGTGGTTGGCCTGTTCGTGGTGGCTCCGTTCATCTTCTTCAAGATCTACGGATTTGTCCTGCCGGGCCTCTACCAGCGCGAGCGAAAGGTGGTGACGCCCCTGCTGTTGGCGACCACGGCCCTTTTCTACCTGGGAGTGGCGTTCGCCTTCCTGGTGGTGATTCCCCAGGTCATCAGCTTCCTGATGAGCTTCGGCACCGAAGTCATGGAGCCCCTCATCGGGGTGGGGCCCTATTTCAACTTCGTTTCGCGCCTGTGCCTGGCCTTCGGACTGGTTTTCGAATTGCCTTTGCTAATCTTTTTCCTGAGCATCCTGGGGATCGTCAACCCCCGTATGCTCCTGCGGACCTGGCGGTTTGCTATTATCATCATCGTGTCGCTGTCGGCCATGCTGACCCCGCCTGACGTGATCAGCCAGGTGATGATGGCCGGACCGGTTCTGGTCCTGTATATAGGGTCGGTGCTGGTGTCGATCGCCGTGACCGGGCGCCGAAATAAAAAAGAGAATGAGGATCTTGATTGACCCCGGCCCTTCCATTGGGAATATTTGCTGTTCGCCCCGCCGTGCGGGCGGTCATCCTTGGAGAGTAGGTGTCCATGGGACTGGTTGATAAGGAGCGCATCAAGCTGATCACCCTGCAGCAGAAGATCGGTCCGGCCCTGGAAAAGGTCGACCAGGAGTTTCGCCGCATCACTGACGGTGACAGTCCTTTGACGCGTGAGATTTGCGATCACATCCGGCAGGGCAAGAGCAAGCGGTTTCGGCCGACCTTGCTGCTGCTGTCCGCCCAGGACGGGGACGGTTTTTCGCCCGATGCCGTCACGGCCGCCGCCAGTGTGGAACTCGTGCACACGGCGACCCTGGTCCACGACGATTTTATCGACGAGGCTGTTACCCGTCGGGGGCTGCCCGCCGTCAACGCGAAGTACGGTCCCAGTGCCGCCCTGATCATGGGGGACTACCTCTACAGCAAGGCGCTGCACAATCTCTGCCTGGCAGAGCTGCACCACGCGGTGGAGCTGCTGGCGCGCACCACCGTCCTGATGAGTGAAGCGGAAATGCTACAGCTGGAATACCGTTACGACATGGAGATCAGTGAAGAACGCTACATGCAGATCATCTATCAGAAAACCGCATCGCTGATCGAGAACAGCTGCCGGATCGGGGTCTCATTCAATCCGCGCCTGGCCGACGCCGAAGAGGCCTTCGGGATTTTCGGCAGCCAGACCGGGCTGGTATTCCAGATCACCGACGACATCTTCGACTACCTGGGCGACGAACGCCGGCTCGGCAAGCCGACCGGCCAGGATTGGGAAGAGGGGCGGATCACCCTGCCCTTGATCGCCGCCTGGCGCAACGGGTCGCCCGCGGCCCGCAAGCGCATCGGGGAACTTGCCCTGGAGACCGACAGCGCCGTCCGTGCCGCCTGCTGGCCGGAGGTCAAGGCCTTCGTCACCGACTTCGGCGGGGTGGACTACGCCTTCGCCAAGGCGCGCGAGTTCGGGGCAGAGGCCAAGGTCGCCTTGGGCCCCGTGGCGTCGGGTCCCCAGAAGGACCTGCTGGCCGTCGCGGTGGAATATGTAATCAATCGTTTGAACTGAACCCGGCCTCGACAGAAGGCCAAGGGACGTGGAATGAATCAGGACAAATCCGTGAACTCCGAGGAAAACGCCGTTTCGCCATTCAAGCTGCCCGACGAATCCGCGGGTTTTCATCTGGCCGAAAGAGCGGGTTGGCATCTGCTGGAAAAGAAAGGCGACGGCCTGGTCGTGATCGATCTGCGGGGGCGGTCCGACGTGTGTGATTTCTTCGTCCTGGCTTCGGGCCAGTCACACGTCCAGGTAAAGGCCCTGGCCAAACATGTTCACAACGCCCTGTTGGGTGCGGGCCACAAGCCCAAGGGGCTCGAAGGCATGAACGACGGCCGCTGGGCCCTCATGGATTTCTTCGACGTGGTGGTCCATGTTTTCGACCCAGCGGCGCGGGAATATTTCCAGCTGGAAAAGCTGTGGGGCGACGCGCCCCGGCTGGACCTCGATCCCGGCTGGTATGCCCGGACCGAAACCATCGACCGCCATCCCGATTTGAACTTCACGACCGCCGCCGACACCGGCGCCGATTGAGGAACGGACAGGCATGCTCGAAGATCTTCTGAAAAAGGGCCTCCTGGAAGCCCTGGAGAAATTCGGCGTCTTCGAAGAGGACGTCGACATCCTCCTGGAAAAACCCCGGGACCGCAGCCACGGCGACCTGAGTTCAAACCTGGCCATGGTGCTGGGCAAGCGTCTGGGCCGGAAACCCCGTGAACTGGCCGGCGAAATCGCCGCCGGGGTGGAGTTTCCCAAGACCATCGTCGAGTCGGTGGAAATCGCCGGACCCGGGTTCATCAACTTCCGGCTGGCTCGCGCCTACCAGGTGGAGCTCCTGCTGGACATCATGGATCCCGACGGGGCGCTGGCGGACATCCGGACCGGGGGCAACAAGCGGATCAATGTCGAATTCATCAGTGCCAATCCGACCGGTCCCTTGAACGTGGTTTCGGCCAGGGCGGGGGCTTTCGGGATGACCCTGGTGCGGCTCCTGGACGCCATCGGATACGATGCCCACGCCGAGTACTATGTCAACGACGCAGGCCAGCAGGTGACCAAGCTGGGCTTGAGCCTGCGGGCGCATTACCTGCAGCTTGTGGGTGAAGAGGTTGAGTTTCCCGAGGACGGTTACAAGGGCCGCTATCTCGAGATCATGGCCGAAGAACTTCTGGGACAGGACACCGATGCGATCGCCAAGGCCGCCTCGGCCTTCGACGACGAGAGTTTCCAGCGGGTCCAGGCCCCGGCGGGCAACGCCGAGGACTGGCGGAAACTGCCCGAGGAGGAATCGGTACGCAGCTTCGCCAAGTTCGCCCTGATGAAGATCCTCAGCTGGCAGCGGGACACGTGCCGCAAATTCGGCCTGCGCTTCGAGACCTGGTATTTCGAATCGGAGCTGCACGAGACCAAACGGGTCGAACGTGTCCTGGATCGGCTGGAAAAGCTGGACGCCCTCTACGATGAAGACGGGGCCACCTGGTTCCGGTCCACCGCCTACGGGGACGAGCAGGACAGGGTCGTCATCAAGGCCGACCGCACACCGACCTATTTCCTGGCCGACATCGCCTATCACTTCCACAAGTTCCAGCGTGGTTTCGAACATGCCATCGACTTCTGGGGCCCCGATCATCACGGCCACATCCAGCGCATGCAGTGTGCCATGGTGGCTCTGGGCATCCCGCGGGACTGGCTGGAGGTGCAGATCCTGCAACAGGTCACCTTCATCGAGGGCGGGCACTCCCTGAAGATGAGCAAGCGGGCGGGCAAGTTCGTGACCATGGATGAACTGATCGCCGAAGTGGGGGCCGACGTCGCGAAGTATATTTTCCTGACGCGGAAGCCGAACAGCCACCTCGATTTCGATCTGGACCTGGCCAAGGAACAGTCCAACGAGAATCCGGTGTTCTACGTCAAATACGCCTATGCGCGGATCTGTTCGGTCCTGCGCAAGGCGGAGGAGCTGGGCTTCGATGCCGGCCCCATCACCGCCGCCTCCCTCGGCCAACTGACCGAGGAGGCGGAATGGAGCCTGGTCCGCGAACTGATCCGGGTGCCCCAGGTGATCGTGTCGGCCGCCAACTCGCGGGAACCCCACCGGCTGACCGGGTACATCTACGAGGTGGCCGGCCTGTACCACCAGTTCTACCACCAGTGCCACATCCTCGTCGAAGACAAGGATGTTTCACGCGCCCGGATGCACCTGAGCCAGGTGACCAAGCATGTCCTGCAGGTTGTTCTGGAACTCATCGGGGTGGATGCCCCGGAGACCATGGGAGAGAAGGTCTGATATGTCGATCGTCGTCGTCGGGTCCGTTGCTTATGATACCGTGGAAACCCCCCGTGAAAAACGTGAACGCCAGCTCGGCGGCAGCGCGAGTTTCTTTTCCATCGCCACCCTCGGGCGGGGTGACGTGCGCTGCGTCGGCGTGGTAGGAGAGGACTTCCTGCAGAGCGATCTGGATCTGCTGGCCGAGAGGGGCGCGGACGTCAGCGGCATCAAGCGGGTCGCCGGGAAAAGCTTCCACTGGTCGGGGCGTTACCATGACGACATGATCGAAAGGGACACCCTGGCCACGGAGCTGGGCGTGTTCGCCGATTTTCAGCCTGAGATTCCTTCACTGTGGAAGACGTCGGAGTACCTGTTTCTAGCCAACATCCATCCCGCCTTGCAGTCCCACGTGCTCGACGAAATGCACGAACCCCGGCTGGTGGCCCTGGATACCATGAACCTCTGGATCGAGACGACGCCCGAGGATCTGCGGGCCATCCTGGCTCGCGTGGACGTCCTGCTGGTCAACGACAGCGAAGCCCGCCAGCTGACCGGCAAGCGTAGCTTGGCCCACGCGGCCCAGGCAATTCGCGAAATGGGACCGCAGCGCGTCATCGTCAAGAAGGGGGAACACGGCGCCCTGTTTTTCGGCACCGACTCGGTGCTGGCGGTGCCGGCCATCATCCTTGATGACGTGATTGATCCCACCGGGGCCGGCGATTGTTTCGCCGGCGGGTTCATGGGCAGCCTGGCTGAGGTGGGCGCCGACCGCACCAGCGACGACACTCCCTTCCGCCAGGCGATGCTCGACGGTACCGTGACGGCCAGTTTCTGTCCCGAGGGGTTCAACGTGGAGGGGCTGCTGAAGATCGACGAAGCGGCCTACGAAGAGCGCATGGCCACCCTCAAGGCCATGATGGAGGCTTGAGTAGACATTGGAAAGAGGTTCGCTTCCTCCCTGCCGTTCTTGTATTTCAGCGGATTTCCATGAATTGTCGTCAGATTTGAACTAAGAGTTGTTTGAATAATTGGGGTGTGGTAATATACCGCTTCTCTTCTTTCCCTGGGATGAAACAGGGTAAGCCACATTCCAATCTAGGGGAGATAATTTTGGAGTGGGGGCCCAACGAGCGGGATGCCTGGGTGAACGACGCCCAGCGTTGGATCTGCCAGAT
>CBDTUS010000129.1:0-10558 GCA_965363725.1 uncultured bacterium
ATCTTTTTGCCCCCCACGTATCGCTGCTGGTGTTGGCCGGGTGGTACGCGATCTCGGGCGGGTTCTCCAAAAGCACACCGGCGCCCGGACTGGTGGGCCAGGTCGTGGCGGTCGCCGCGGTGTTGGCCCTGCCCTGGTTCGCCGTCAATGCGAACCCGGCGGCCGCTCTGGCCCGACTGGAAGCGGTTGCGACGGATCTTGCCCCCTACCCCCGCGGCCTGCTCCATGAGCAGTTCGCCTACCATCACCAAATGGCCGGCAACCCTGAAGAGGTTGCCCGGCACTACCGGAAATCGGGGGAAGTCTGCTCCAATCACCCCCGGTTCCACGCCATCTATGGGACCTACATGTTGAACCAGGGAAACCTGGCCGAAGCCGTCCTGGCCTACGACCGGGCGGTGGCCGCCGATCCTGGATACGTCTACGGATTAAAAATGGGATTGGTGGCCCGCGTGCTGGACCAGGACTACCGGGGGGCCCTGGAACCAGCCCGCCGCCTTCTCCAAATGAACGCCCAGGACTCCGAAGCGGCCGCGGCCCACGGGACGGCCGCCCAACAGGTGGGGCTTCGCGCCGAGGCCATCGCCGCCTACCTGAGGGGATTCCAACGCGATGGCACGAGGCTGGACCTGCTGGAAAGAGCTGCCGGGCTCCAGTTGATGGAAGGGGAATTCACGGCGGCGCAGAACAACTTCCGCACCCTGCTGGAAGCCCGGCCGGACAGGATCCAGGCCGCCCTGGGGTTGGCCGACGCCCTGTGGCAGGGTTACCTGACGGATCCCGACGCCCGCCCGCGGCAGGAATCCAGGGCGGTTTTGGCCGAGGCGGCGATTCTGATCGAAAGGGTTCTGGCCGCCCAAGGAAGCCCGGCGAAAGACACGGCGTCCCTGACCGCCTGGCGCGATCAGGTGCTCACCGCGGCGGCCGCTCTCCAGGAATGAGAGTGAAGGATTATTCCCCTGCCGGAACCACGTCTTCGACCACGACAGCCGTACCGTAGGCCAACAGTTCGGCCGCGTGCTCCATCATCTCGCTGGTGGCGAAGCGGACCCCGACCACCGCGTTGGCGCCGTTTTCCTGGGCCTGGGCGACCATGCGGTCCAGGGCCTCCTCGCGGGATTCGGCGATCATCTTGGTGTATTCGGAGATCTCGCCTCCGATCATGTTCTTCAGGCTGGCCATGAAATCCCGGCCCACGTGGCGGGCACGGATGGTGTTGCCACGCACCAGGCCAATGGTCCTGACGATGCGCTTGCCCGCGATGTCATGGGTTGTCGTCACCAGCATCGATCCGTTCATGGTCCATCCCTTTCAGAAAATCAGCGAATGACGTCCTTGTACCGGGTGCGACCCCGCTTGAAGACTCGCTCGCGCACGACTGAAATCAACAGGACAATCGTTCCGGCGGCCACCACCAGGACTCCGCCCTTGATCAACAGGGGAAGTTCATCGGTCTTCCACATGGCGCTCACCGCTTCGGTGGCGCCCCACGCGCCTATCACCACCAGGCCCAGGCACAGCAGGATCCAACCGATCGAGCGCTCGGCCCGGTTGTAGACGCTCTTCCAGAATACTTCCCATTCCTCCGGGGGCGGCTCCTTCAGTCGCATGGCTTCCGTGACGGCCTTGAGGCGGCGCAGTTTCTCGACTTCACGCCGGGTCGCCTCGTTTTCCGCCAGGTGGGCCTCCACGCGGGCCACGTCGCCGGGCTCCAGTTCGCCATCGACGTAGGCACTGAGCAAAGGGGCTTCCTCTCGGGGGTCGAAGGGCCCTTTTACATTCACAGTTCATCCTCCAGGCCGGCGGCCTCGCGCAGCTTCAAACGCGCCGCGTGAAGCCGCGACATCACCGTCCCGATGGGCACGCCCTGCAGGTCGGCGATCTCACGGTATTTGTGACCTTCGAAATGGTAGAGGCGGAACACCTCGCGCATTTCTTCGGGAAGTTCCTGGAGACCGTTCCAGATCCTTTCCCGCAGGTCGTCGGCCACCGTTTCGGACAGGGGGTCCGGGCGGCCGTCGGGTTTCTTGACCCATTCGAGCGGCACTTCCCCCTTGTGCCGCCTTTCGTCCCGCCGCTGGTTGTGCGCGGTGTTGCGGACGATCCGATAGAGCCAGGGAAAGAAGGGTTCGTCGAGACGGAATTTCCGCAAGGACCGGTGCACCCGGATGAAGGCTTTCTGGACCGCGTCCATCGCGTCGTCGTGATTGCCCGTCAGATTCAGGGCGATCCCGTAGGCCTTGTGCCGGTACCGGGTCATGAGCCGTTCAAACCCTTCGCTTTCGCCGGCCAGGTACCTCGCAATGTCATCGCGGTCCTGCCGACGCTGTTCGGCAAAAGGGTCAATCGAAACATTCGGCGACCCTGCCGACGGTTGGGGTACCCCACCGCCGGGGATCTTATTCGGAGGGTCCTGCGAAAAAAGGCCCAGAAAAAACACTCAGCCGTCTCCCTTGTTTTCCGTCCAGGGGATATCGGCACAACCGGCCGCCGCGTTGGCGGCCCGAGCAGCTGTGAAAAGGAAGTCGCTCAAGCGGTTAAGGTAAGTCAGGGCGCCGGCCGGTATCGCTTCCACGGCCGCCAGGGCCACGGCCTGGCGTTCGACTCGGCGGGAAACGGCCCGGGCCAGATGCAGGGCCGCGGCCGCGGCACAGCCCCCGGGCAGGATGAAGGTTTTCAGGGGCCCGAGAAAATCGTCCATGGCGTCGATCAGGGATTCCAGATCCTGGGCCGGAAAAGGCTGGTCCGACTCCGGCAGGGCGGAAATTTTCACCGATCGGCCAGGGTCCGCCAGAACGGCCCCCATCGAAAACAGACGGCTCTGGATCCCCTGCAGATCGGCCACCGAGAGCCCGGGCACCGGCGCCCCCAGGTCGGTCAGGGCCACGGCACACTGGCCCAGCCAACTGTTCAACTCGTCCACCTCACCATACAGGGAGACCCGGGACGCGGACTTGGGGACCCGGGACCCGTCACCGAGGGAGGTGTCGCCGCCGTCGCCGGTACGGGTGTAGATACGAACCATGGCCTGTTCTCCTTTGGAATTGAGGTCGGGGAAAATTGTGGGACAAAATGCCGGTCAGGAAAAGACATTTCCGAATCCGGAGTCGTAAGATGTGCGGCCAAAGCCATTTTTATATAACCTGGTTCTGTAGATTGACAGGCCGCCCGCTACCGGGGCGCGTCTGGGAAAGTCCAGAAGCTGATCCGGGGAGTTGGCCATATGATCAAACCTCATTTTGACCCAAAACTAAATCTGACCAGTTACATCTGCACCGGACCGGTGAAGGCGGCGGAGATCGAGCACCAGGTGCGGATCCTATACCAGGGGACCCCGAGCCTGCACGCCATGTGGGATTTTACCGAGGCGGATCTGTCCCACCTGTCCCCCGACGATGTGCGGGGCATCGCCCGGATGGTCAAGGACACGTCCCATTCCCGGGCCGGGGGCCGGACCGCCCTTGTCTTCTCCACCGCCATGCTGACCGAAATGGGGCCGCTGCTGGAAAGCATCTCCGAAATCGAGGTCCCCGACGCGAAAATCAAGGTTTTCAACGACCTGACCTCGGCCCTGGCCTGGATCGGCGACTGAGGCACTTTCTGAGCCGGACGAAATTTCGACCTGGCCTCTACTTGACCAGCGTGACCGTGCGACCCGCGAAGCCCGACCCGTCCTGGCCGACGATCCGGTACACCCCCGCCGCCAGGCTGCGGCCCTGGCCATCCCGGCCGTCAAATCGGAAAACAGCCTCTCCCGACTGGTTCAATTCCAGCATCCTGTCCCTAACCCGCCTGCCGGCCAGATCATAGACCCCGATTTTAACCGTGGCGCCCGGACGGCCGCTGACCACCAGTTCGGCCAGGGGATTGCAGGGATTGGGTCGGGGATGGGACAAGCGCAACCCGCCCAACGTCAGCGTTGGGACGGGCGAAACTCCCCCGGCCCCCGGCATGACGAACTGGAAGGGAGGCAGGCCGGTCGCCAATGGTCCGGCGGTCAGTTCCGCGCCCGAGTTCGTGTCGAACACCCGTAGGCCCGCGGCCCCCACCGTCCGGTCGGCCACGAAGAGCTG
Source organism: uncultured bacterium (assembly GCA_965363725.1). Lineage (GTDB taxonomy): Bacteria > Krumholzibacteriota > Krumholzibacteriia > LZORAL124-64-63 > LZORAL124-64-63 > JAGLCY01. The sequence continues at coordinate 4,074 of CBDTUS010000129.1, forward strand.
GAACCCTCCGTCCCAGACCAGATCGGCGTGGACATACCCGGTGCCAGTGGCCAGTACCGCCAGTGACCCGTCCGCCGGGCGCCAGCGGCGAAGACTGGTGATGAAAGTCGACCCGCCGACCAGGGCACTGGACAATACGTGGACGGCATCGCCCGTGCTGGTAAAGCCCGTGACGTCGCCCCCCAGTTCCTCTTCCGTAACCAGATAGCCGAGGCTCACGCCTCCAACCGGATCAACGTCCTCGATCCCGCCATCGTACAACGCGAAAAATCCCGCACAGCCCACCCTCAGGTTCCAGCCTCCGGACCCGTCGGCCAACTTTTCCAACCGGGTGTAGGGGTTGGCGCCGGTCAGGGTGATGGGCTGCACGCCCGCCACCAGCGGGTCCTGGTCCGCCCAGGCCTCCGTCGCCATGTCGAACACAAGCAGGGCTCCCGGGCCGGTCGGCCCATAGCCGTTGTTCCGGTCCAGCTTCTGGCAAGTGATGTAAAGCAGGTCACCCACGGCGATCATCCAGGCCGTTTCGGGAAGGCCGTCGGCATCGGCGAAGGGGGCCGTGTCGTACGTGTCCAGGACCGTGCCGGTGGTCACATCGACCCGCAGGAGAACCGCCTGGTCATAGCAGCTGACATAGGCCTCGCCCGCAGCATCGAAAGCGATGTCCTGCGGATTGCGACCCGCCCCGATACCGAACTCCCGTTCGAGAGTGAGCTGCGGGCCCGCGGTGTAGACCTGGACCAGGTTGGCCCCGCCCCGGCCGACGACATAGACCTTTCCCTCGTGAAACCGGCCGGTCGGATCGCCGGGGATCACCGCCAGATCCGCCGATACTGCCCAGGGAAACTCGGGAGCGTAACTGCGGGCGCGCCCGAAGAGGGAATAGTCGCTGGTCAAAACCCATTGGTCCGCCGCTGCGTCCAGCGCCGGAACCACCGTGAGCATTGTCAGCAGCAGGAGAAGTTTTTTCATGTCAGTTCCTCAAGCGAATCGCCGCGCGCCAGGAACGCCCGGGTAAAGGAAAGCCCTCCACGTCGTAGACGGCGTTGTCGGTCACATTGACGATTTCCGCACTGAGGGACAGGGCCCCCGCGGAACCCAGCCACCGGGGGCGCCAATCCCGGGCCAGGCCGATGTTCAGGACAGTCCGAGCGGGCGCCTTGTTCAATTCGGTATTGGCCCGATCCCGGTAATTGGCGCCCATGTAGGCCGCCTCGAACCAGGGGCGCCAGCCGGCCATGGGACGACCCAGCCGCACCTGGGCTTCGGTGTCCGGCAGAAACGGCAGCCGGTTCCCCGCGTAGATGGATTGAAGGCCGCCCAGGTCCTCGGCCCGCTGCCAGGTGAAATTTCCGGTGAGCGAAAAATCCCCGGGCAGGATGGCAGCCAGTTCCAGTTCGATCCCCCTGGCCCGCGTGTGGCCCGCGTTTTCGGCTTGGCTGGATTGCGGGCTGTGCTGGACGAATATGATCTTGTCATCGGTTTCGGCGTAGAACCCTGCGATCCGGCCGGACCAGCCACCGGTGCCCGACCGATAGCTGAAGGCGGCATCGGCGGACGAGATGGTCTCAGGCAGCAGGTTCCGATTTCCATGGACCCCCCCCTGGTGCCCGAACAGTTCCACCCAGGTGGGCTGGCGCACCGTGCGTGCGAGGTGGGATTCCAGGAACAGCCTGTCCCGGACCATGGTCCAGACCACCCCCAGGGCCGGGGACAGGTCCTCGCGCCGATGGTCCACAGCGTCCTCCTCCGGCAGCCAGGGCAGTGGCGGCGTGGGCGGAAAATTGTCCTGGGTCAGCTGCCAGCGGCAGGCCGGTGCGATCTGGACCCGGTCGTCGAAGAGTTCAACGGTGGCCGCGGCAAAGGCGCTCCAGGTGGTGCGGTTCCGCCGGGGCTCTTCCTCGCCGGAGATCCAGTCGTTCCGCCATTCGCGCCGTCCTTCGACGCCCGCCTGCACCGAAAGCAGTCCCGGCACCGGCACGGGGGCCCAGAGCACCGTGCCGTTGACGTCGTGGCTCAGGGAGCGGTCGGTGCCCGGCGGACCGAACCCCACTTCGCCCTGCGGGTCATACAGGAATTCCTCCTGGCTCCCTCCCCCCAGGCGGAGCTGAAGAAGACCGTCGCGGTGATCCACATGCAGCTGGCCGTCGGTCCGGTCGTAGCGCACCGAGGCGCCGGGACTTGGGTAACCCAGGGGCCCGGGACGTCCGCCGTCCCGACGATCATGTCCCAGCGAGGCCCGGACGGCCAGGCTGCCGGATTCGTAGGCACCGGCTGCCCATACGCCCCAGCGTTCGAGCCAGGCATTTTCCCGGGTGCGCACGGTGTCGTCTGCGGAGTTGTAGAAGGTCTGATTGTGGTCGAGGTATTCGAAGTCGTTGTCCGCCCGCAGGCCGTTCACCATGACGGTGCCCGAAAGAGTGCCGGCCGCATTAACCAGGCCGGCGGATAGGCGGCCGCCAAGTTCCCCGAAGGATCCGGCGCCAATCCGAAAATCCAGTCCTTCATCACCGGTGCGGCTGATAAAATTGACCGCACCGGCTCCGCCGACACTTCCCAGGCCGATGGGCACCACACCCCGGTGGATCTCGATCGTGGCCATCCTGTCCAGAGGTATCCGGTCCAGGTCGGCCGTCCCGTTCTGCGCCCCGTTCAAGGGCACTCCGTCCAGGTAGAAACGAATCTGGGCGGCGGAAGACCCCCGCAACGAGGGCACCGCAGAAGCACCTACCGCCCCGTACCGCCTGACCTGGAATCCGGCCACGCCACCCAGCAGATCCGCGGCGTCACGTCCGGGGGGCTCCTCGGCCAGGTCGACCACCGTCACCAAACCGCTGACGGAGGGATTCACAGGTCCGGGCAGAGCACGGGAATTCACGGTCAGGGTATCGCTGAACACGACGCTCGCGGCAGAACGAAGGGTCTGGTCGGCCGTCCCGGTGTCATGGGCCGCCGCTGGGCCGGCCACCAGGTCCACAATCAAAAAAACCAGGCCGAGGCCCACGCAACGCGCGGCCGAGCCTGGAAAAACTGATTGGGAGCCGGGATCGATCGCCAAAGCCGTACCTCGCCCGCGAAGGTGGTGGCAGGCCTTGAACCGGTCTCCTGGCTTACGGGTCGATCTACTCCCTGCGCCTTCCCGAATCATGCGACTCAGTGGCTCTTGGCAGGTTTCGTCACCGCTTACAGTGGCGGGGCCGCGCCGGATTTTCACCGGTCTTCCGCTGGTTCAATGGCCGCAGATGTTCGATTTTTCGGGACCGGCACGCGCCGATCATCAGGAGAGGTACACTAGAGGGAGGCGTGGTTCCTGTCAAGAACGCGCTGCCAGATGAGCTCGTGATCGGCCTCATCTTCACTGGCCAGGAGCACCGCGTCGGCCTCGCCTTCCACCCGGGGATTGCGGGCCTGGATGAGGGAATCGGGCTGATGTTCGGCGAATTCCTCCGGCGTCCAGGGCCGGTACCGGCACCAGAACTTCCAGTGCCACATGAAGAACTGGTGGGCCCGGGCGATGCCCTTGGCGTCATCCCCGAAATGTTCCAGGGCCAGGTCGCAATAACGTCGCAGAACGGCCCATCTTTCCGGGACGGACGGATCAAGGTCGCGGCCTTCGGCCAGCTCCCTGAAGATCCAGGGCTTGATCAGGGCGCCACGGGCCACCAGGAACGACGTGATGGTGGTTTCTGCGCGGCGGCGCTCCAGATCCCAGGGCGTCAGCAGGTCTCCATTGCCGAGCACGGGGATCTCGACCGTTCTGGCCACCTCGTCGATCAGATCCCAGCGGGCGTTGAGGCGATAGCGCTGGTTGCGCGTGCGGCCGTGCACCCCCACCGCGTCTGCGCCGGCCTCCTGGGCCCGCACCGCGAGATCCACCACGTTCAATTTGGCTTCGGAATAGCCCAGACGGAGCTTGGCGGAAAGGGGAACATCCACGGCGAGCCGCACGGCCTCCACGACCTTGGCCAGACGGGAAGGCCGCTTCAGGAGGGCGGCTCCCGAACCGCGCCTGACGATCAGGTCGATGGGACAGCCGAAATTGAGATCGATGAATTTCGCGCCGCTGTCCACGGCGATCCGGGCGGCTTCGGCCATCACCTCGGGGTGCTTGCCGGCGAGCTGCACCCCAAAATCGGTTTCGGATTCATGATGACGGATCAGGGGACGCTCGCCGCCCTTGACGAGCTTGTTGGCCAGGACCATCTCGCTGCAGGTGCGCACCGCCCCGTACTCGCGGCACAACCTGCGGTAGGGCAGATTCCCCCCCATGGCCATGGGGGCCATGGCAATCACATCGCGGAAAAAATCCCGGGCCCCGGAACGATCCACCGGCTAGCCGCCGTCGAGCATCGCATTGCCGTCGAACCCGTCGAAGCCTTCGGGGTCGGCCATGAAGTCGTAGGTGTTCTTGAGCAGGGTGAAGTGATTCTGCTCTTCTTCGGCCAGGTGACCGAACACTTCCTTGGCCTTGGGCGAGCTGACCTCGGCCGCGGCCTTGGCGTACATGTGGTAGCCACGCCGTTCGACGTCCATGGCACCCTTCAGGATTTCCAGTTCCTCGAGCTGAAAGTCGTAGGGATCGTTGGCGCCCTCGATGGCGTCGTTGAAGATGCCGCGCACGTTCAGCACATGGTCATCATCCACGTCCGGCAGCACTTCCAGGGTATTCTCGCGCAGGATGTCGTCCCGCATCTTCTCCAGGTGCGCCTTGTGCCCGGCCTCGTCCTTGGCCAGCGAGTTGAAGAGGTTGCGTTCCAGGGTCGAAGGGGCGTTCTGGGCGCGGTCCTGGAAAAAGGCCATGCCCTCTTCCTCGAAGGTGATCGCTTTTTCGAGAATTTCCAGGCAGTACTTCACATCGTTCATGATGCCCTCCAGGGACGGGTCGGTTTCCAGGCGAATCGCCTTGCCGGATCACAGACCCCAATGGTAACTCCCCGTCCGCGATTTTCCATGAAAAATAGCGCCAACTGCAAGGTGCGGGTTGATCTGGGTCGACAACCCTGTTAAGGTCTGCGCAGGTCAATGGTCCGTGGCTTTAAGTGCAATTACCTCCTGTTTTTATGGGAGTTGCACCGACTGGCTGCGGGAATGCGGCAAACTGCCGAAAGCCCGAGTGGATTCATCTATCCCAATCCTATTCCAGCCGGGGCTTCGGAACCAAATCTAAGGAGGGCGTCATGGCCAAGCTCCAGAATACACTCGACAAGAAAATCCCTCTCTGGCGCAGGGAGATAAGCAACCTAGTCAAGAAACACGGCGCCAAGAAAATCAGCGACGTATCCATCGTCCAGGCCTACGGCGGCATGCGCGGCGTCAAGGGCATGGTCTGCGACACCTCCGAAGTTCCCCCCGACAAGGGGCTGATGATCCGCGGCATCCCCGCCAGCAAGCTGACCGAAAAGACTCCCGAAGACATCTTCTACCTGCTGTGCACCGGCGACCTGCCCAATTCGCGCGACCGTCGCGCCCTGACCGAGGATCTCAACGCCCGGGCCAAGGTGCCCGCCTACGTGTGGAAGGTTCTCGAGGCCATGCCGAAGGACAGCCATCCCATGTGCATGCTTGATACGGCCATTCTCTGCATGCAGAGGGAGAGCCACTTCGTCAAGGCGTACAACGCCGGCATGAGCAAGATGGACTACTGGAAACCGACCATGGAAGACAGCTTCGATCTACTGGCTAGGCTCCCGGCCATCGCCGCGGGCGTGTACCGGATGCGCTTCAAGAAGGGCAAACGGATCAGCCCCAAGAAGGGCCTTTCCTGGGCGGAGAATTACGCCCACATGCTCGGTATCAAGGACAAGGACGGACAGTTCGCGGACTGCATGCGCCTGTACCTCGTGCTGCACTGCGACCATGAAGGCGGCAACGTCTCGGCCCACGCCTGCCACCTGGTGGGCTCGGCGCTGAGCGACGCCTACTACAGCGTGTCGGCCGGGCTGAACGGCCTGGCCGGTCCCCTGCACGGCCTGGCCAATCAGGAATGCCTGAACTGGGTGCTACAGCTGAAGAAGAAGTTCCGCGGCGTGCCCACCGACGCGCAGCTGACCCAGTTCGCCTGGGACACGCTCAACGGCGGCAAGGTCATTCCCGGTTACGGCCACGCCGTCCTGCGCGTGACTGACCCGCGGTTCACCGCCTTCCGGGCCTTCGGCATGAAAAACTTCCCCGAGGATCCCGTGATGCAGCTGGTGGACAAGGTCTACACCATCGTGCCCAAGGTGCTGAAGGAGCACGGCAAGGCCAAGAACCCCTGGCCCAACGTGGACGCCGGCAGCGGCGCCCTGCTGTACCACTACGGCATGAGTGAGTTTTCCTACTACACGGTGCTGTTTTCGGTCTCCAGGGCCATGGGAATGCTCAGCCAGCTGATCATCAACCGGGCCATGGGCTCGCCGATCGAACGGCCCAAGAGCGTGACCACCAAATGGCTGAAGAAGCAGGTCAAGAAGTAGCCCGAACCGCAGGTGCGGGGAATGGGTCCGGAC
>CBDTUS010000130.1:0-10368 GCA_965363725.1 uncultured bacterium
AAAGTGTAACCCATGTACCCGGACTAAGGTGTTACCTGTCTGCCCGGCCGTTCAAACTTTCAACCTTCGTCAGATCTTCTCGCGAATAGAAGTAACTGACCAAAAACTTTGTGATCAGAGCAACCCGCACGGCAACTCCGAGGACGAATCCTGAGCCCCCGAGAAATGGTCGGTAGAGGGCAACCTCCATAATTATTGAAACCAGGAGCAACACCGCTGTTATTAGCAGCAACCCCCTTCTCTCAAACGGCCTAAACCAGCCCCACCCGAGGATGGCAGCCCAGCCGGCCATGAAGAGCGCTGAGATGCACATTGCAAAACGATAGTCTTCGCCTGCGCCCAATAGGCCGCACATCATATTGGGGATCTCCGCGCCAGATGCTATGAGAAACCAGTTGGCGGCCACAAATGCGTCAGCGATGGCCCCGATTAGGAAGCTCAACTTGAGTAATTGAAGACCCCGGCCCCCCAAAGCTGGCCCCTCAGACTTTCGCGAAACACAATACACCTAACTCTATTTATGCAGGTCTACGTATCAGATTATACGATATTTGAATGGATAAACTCAAATTGCCAGGAATTTCCAATTGCCAACGCAGCAAAAACCGTTTGGAACCCGGGCAATAAAAACAGGGCGGTTCCCGATGGAACCGCCCTGTTCAAAAATCCGGCCCTCCCCGGATCCTCGCTGCTCTAGGGACTAGTTGCCCAGGCCCAGAGCCGTTATCGTCTCGTAGGTCAGGGAACCACTGGCGAGGCTCTTGGACTTCTGGAACGCCGTGACCGCAGCCTGGGTGTTCCGACCGTAGATCCCGTCCAATTGGACTGGATCGAAACCCGCGCCCTTGAGGGCCCTCTGGATATCCAGAACGGTAGCCTGGTTCATGTTGGTTTCGCACAGGATCTGACGCCACTCCATGTAGCTGGGATCAACCATGATCTTCTTGTTCACCGTACGGTACTCTTCTTCGATGGGAGTGCGCACCTCGCTCGCCGGAGTAACCAGCTTGCGCACCTTGATCGTGCCGTACTCGGCCGGAATGACCTCGGTGCGGGTGGCGGGAGGTGTATCGAGGACCGTCGTGGTGATGGTCTCGTACTCCGCGGGAATGTCCTCCTCGCGGGTGGTGGCTTCAGATTTCAGGACCTTCTTGGACACGGTGTTGTAGACAGCCTCTTCCTTGACCAGGCACATGATCTCGCCGGTGCTGCCATCGACCTTCTCGATGGGGCCGCGGCCCTTCTTCCAGTATTCCCGCTCGGGGGTCACCAGCACTTTTTCGGTCACGGTCTCGTAGACGGCCGGGACTTCAACAATATGGGAGCTGGTGGGTTTGACGAGGATCTTCTCCTCCACCGTCTTGTAGGTGGCCGGGATAACGACCAGCCTCTCGCCGGCCTCCCTGATCAGAATCTGCTCCTCGACCCACTCGAATTTGGCGGGATTGATCGAGATGCTGCTCGAAGCTTCCTTCACCATGACCCGCTCGGAGGAATTTTCGAACACGGGGGGGACCAGGACCCGGGCGAAGCACTCGCCGGCCTTGGCGTTGGGGGGCATAAGATCGCCCTCGTAGCTGTTGACGTCGATCCCGGAAGCGGCCGAGGAATCGGCGAGTTTCTGGGCATCGGCGGCGCGTTCGGCAGCCTCATCGGCTTCGCGGCGGGTCATCTCCAGCTTGACCTCGTTCTGCCGGGCTTCTTCCTCAAGCTGGGTGATCCGATCGTCGCGCATCTTGAGTTCTTCGTCCACGTTGACCGGCACGTCCTTGCTGCCGCAGCCGGTCAGAACGAATGCGGATAACAGGGCGATAGCGACCAGAACGTTTCTGGGCTTGTACAACGGTTTCATCAAATAACCTCCGAATTTCCGGCTTGGAGCGCCGGGACATGTGGAAAGACGAGGGTTTTTTCCATCCCCGTCGACTGTTCACGCCCTCTTGACAACCCCGGATAAAAAAAGTCACAAAATCCTTTTCACCCGGCCAGGATCGTGGTTTCTCACGGTTTAAGGAGGCTCTGGCCAAAATGATGTGTGAAGATACCTCGTTTCCGGTATCATACGCGACGTGGGGAGACTTGGTTTCTGATCCCTCTCAACGAAGGCAACCCAATGGCACGCAAACGATTCACTCCCAAACAGCTGTTGATCCTGGTGGGCCTGTTCTTGGCCGTGATGCTGTTTCGCCACTACCTCGATCTAGCCCCGGCCACCGACCCGGGCATTCCCCCGACTACGGGCACGGTGGAGGATCTGTCCACCCGGAACCAATCGGGCGTCATGGTCGGCGTCACCGGCAAGGTAACCCGGATCCTGTCCGACGACAACGAGGGCTCCCGCCACCAGCGTTTCATCGTGAAGCTGCCGTCGGGCCATACACTCCTGATCTCGCACAACATCGATCTGGCCCCCCGGGTCCCGTTGAATGAGGGCGACCGGATTTCGGCCTTCGGCCAGTACGAATGGAATGAGCGCGGGGGGGTGCTGCACTGGACCCATCATGATCCTGCAGGACGGCATGAAGAAGGCTGGGTCGAGCACAACGGCAAGCGATACGAGTAAGGATCGGTTGTGCCTTGGAAATTGTGTCTGGCGGTGGACCGGCCCCAGAGATCAAAAAAAGGACCCCCTGGGGGACCCGTTTTTATTGTTTTCGTCGTTTTTGCTGCCGGATTATACGGAGAAGGTGCCTCCTCCTGGCCCGGACACAATTTCAAAGGCACAACTTAGGGATCAACGGGGGCCACCGGGAGGGAGATCCCGGCAGCCCCCTGGTGTTTTAAAGGTCCTCTTTACCGATCTTATCGCGCCAGTTCTGTACCTGGGCGCCGGCGGCGTCCCTGCCGCCAAGTCCGAAGGCCAGCGCCACGGCGACGGCGACCGCGCCGAACAGCAGGCCGAAGGCCAGATTGACGATGTCTTCCGCGAATCCCATTTCACGCAGCGCCATGGCTGCGGTCAGCACCATGACCGCGGAGCGGGCGACCACGGCCAGGAAATCGCTGTTGGTCCTTCCGGTGCCGCGTACGGCGTTGCCGGCCAAGTTGGCCAGGAACAACCCACCCACCAGGATGACCAGGCCCAGACCGACCTGCCCGGCGAAGACCAGGAAGCGCGCCACGAGCTCGGACACCTGGCTGAACCCCAGCTGTCCGGCCGCCTCGGTGGCTGCGAACAGCATGATGCCCACGTGGATGAAGACGGCCGCCCACCGCGACGGCGCCGTGGTGGTCTGGCCAGCGGGAATCAGGCCGACCGCGGCGGGAATGCGGTCGAAACCCGCCCCGATCAGCAGGTTCTTCACCAAGCCGGCGATCAACTTGCCCACGAAGTGGGAAAAGACCAGGATCAGGGTGGCGGCGAAAATCTGGGGCAAGGCGCCCAGGATCATGCCCAGCATGCGGCTCGCCGGGGCGGTCACCGCTTCGAGCTTCAGGGCGTTCAGAGCGGCGACGCCCACCGGGATGAGAATCAGCACGTACAGGACGCCGCCGATCAGGCTCGACACGCGGATGGACGAGGCCAACCCGGCCTTGGCGGACAGGGAATCGGCCCCGGCGGCGGCCAGCAGCCCGGTTACCACGCGCTGGACGATGCGGGCCACGAACCAGCCCACGCCGAAGATGATGGCCGCGGCCAGCAGGTTGGGCAAAAATCCGACCAGGGCCTGGACCATGTTCTCCATGGGCGCCAGCAGTCCGCGCATCTCCAGGGCGCCGAGGATGGCCGGCAGGAAAAGGAGAATGATCAGCCAGTAGACGGTTTCAGCCAGGGTCCGCGAGATGGGCTGGCCTTCGGTCGCCTCGGCACCCGCGTTTTTCATCAGTCGGCCGTCGACATCCAGGCCGGTCAGCACCCCGGTCAGGATCCGGCGTACCACCGTGGCCAGAACCAGGGCCAAAACGAGCAGGATCCCGGCGGCCAGGATCTTGGGCGCGAACACGAACAGCTCGTTCAACAGGGAGTTGAGAGGTTCGGTGATGACCGTCAGGCCCAGGGCCTGGAACGAGCCCACCAGAACGAATAGCATCAGGATGTAGAAGAAGAACTTGGCCACAGCGGCCGCCGGGTCGGTGGACAGGCCGGTGTCGAGCCAGCCGGGCAGACGGTCGTTCATTCCGGTCTTCTGCAGCAGTTTCCGCAGGCCACGGCTCAAAAGGTGGGCCAGGATCCAGCCGACCACCAGGATGGCCAGTGCGGCCAAGACCCGGGGCGCGTACTGGGAAACCACGGACATGAATTGGTCCAGCATCTCGTTCATTCGTGTCTCCTCGGCAGGGGATTTTCCGTTCCGTCGGGCAACCAGACATCCCGGCCTCAGGCCGGGTCTTCCTCACCCTCCAGACACGACCGGGACGGATAAGTCACATCGAGAAACGACTGGAAACGTTGGGAAAGGGAGCAGGGTAGAAGAAACGGCTCAGTAGGCGATATCGTCGGGCAGCTCGTTGATATCGTCGTCCCGGGGTGGGAAATGGCGGCCCAGACTCTCGCCGATGGCCGCGATGCCGGCCACCAATCCTTCGGGGAAACGGCCCTCGCTGAAATTCACCTTGATCAGGTCGCGGACATCGGTCCAGAAATCTTCACCCACGAGCCGGTGAAGCTCCTCGTCGCCCACGATGGCGAACCGGCGCGAGCGGACGGCCAGGTAGACCAGCACCCCGTTGTGCTCTGCGGTCCGGTGCATGTCCAGCTTGGCGAAGATCTCGCGGGCCCGTGCGTAGGGGTCGCCGCCGGAGCCCTTGACGTCCCGTTCGAGATAGACGCGGACCTCGCCCGAGGTGCGGGTTTCGGCCATGGCAATGGCCGCGACGATGTCCTTCTGTTCCGCTTCGGTGAAGAAGCGGCGCGGGACGTCACTGCGTTCGAGGGTCAATTACCAACCTCCACTTGCGCCGCCGCCGCCGGAAAATCCGCCGCCGCCAGAAAACCCGCCACCGCCGAAACCGCCGCCACCGGAAGAACCTCCACCCCAGGACGAGCCGCCGCCCCAAGAACTGCCCCCGCCGGATTTTCCTGAAGTCAGGACTATCGGCCCGACCATTCGAGCGATTCCCAGGCCGAACATGAGGACAATCAGAACAAAAATCAGCAGGGCGATGGCCAGGGCCCGGTTGAATTCTCCATTGGAGGAGTCCTGGTCCAGAGCCGCGGCTCCCTGGGCCAGGGGATCGTCGGGCGCCACGGCGAGCGCCACCTGACCGATGACGAAGGAGACCCGCTGGTCGGCCGGTTGGCCGGGAATCTTGACCATCTTCTTGAGAATTCGTCCGGCGGTGATGTCCGGCAGGCTCTCCTCGAGGCCGTAACCCACCTCGATGCGGGTTTTTCTCTGTTCGGGAAAGATGACGAAGAGCACGCCGCGGTTGGTTTCGGCCCCGCCGATGCGCCAGTGCTCGTACAGCCGGTTCACATAGTCTTCCATGTTGCCGGAATAGTCCCGCAGGATGGCGGTCACGAACTGGATGTCGGTGCGCTGCTCGAAGCCGTAAAGATCGGCGGCGAGACCGCGAGCGGCGTCCCCGTCGACCAGACCCACTTCATCGAAGAAATGCCGCGGGGGTGGCGGCGGCAGATCGTCGTCGCCACGTCGACCTTGCGCCGCAACATCCAGGGCCGTGATCAGAAGACACGCCAGACAAAGGGCGGTTACGGCGCGGCGGATCACTAGAATTCAACCTTGGGCGCGGTTTCGGCGCCTTCGGCGGATTCAAAGTAGGTCTTCCCGTCGAAGCCGAACATCCCGGCGATCATGTTGGCGGGGAAGCGGCGGATCGCGGTGTTGTAATCCTGCGCCTTTTCGTTGAAGCGCCGGCGCTCCACTGCGATGCGGTTTTCCGTGCCTTCGAGCTGGGTCTGCAGATCCAGGAAATTCTGGTTGGCCTTGAGATCGGGATAGCGCTCGATCACCACCATCAGCCTCCCCAGGGCCGAACTAAGCTCCCCCTGCACGGCCTGGAATTTTTCCATCAATTGGGGGTCGTTCAGCGATTCGGGGGTGAGCTGCGCCTGCATCTTGGTGGCTTCGGCGCGGGCCTTGATGACGGCCTCGAGGGTTTCGCTTTCGTGGGCCGCGTATCCCCTGACTGTCTCGACCAGGTTGGGAATCAGGTCGGCGCGGCGTTGATAGACGTTTTCGACGTTGCCCCACTGGCTGTCCACGGCTTCGTCGAGGGTCACCAGTCCGTTGTACTGGCCGGCCAGTGCCATCACCACAATGGCGATGATCGCGAGCACCACGAGGATCGGAATCCATTTCTTCATGATCACCTCTGCAGGGTTGGTGCGAATGGGACGCCGGACCTACCCGGTGACGCGGCGCGATATTCATGGGCGGGGGGATTTTACCCCGCTGGAAATTAACCGTCAATGGGATGGAACATCCCATCGGGGTCCGGGATATCATATAGTTGGGCGACAGGTTTCGATATCCTGGACATCCAGCGGAAAGGCGACCCTTGAAGAACAGAATGCGGCCGGGGCTCCTGCCGGTGGTCATGATCCTGCTGATGTTCCCTTTCGCCCGGGCCGCCGGGTCGCCTCTCGAGCCAGCCAGGGCGCGGGCCTTCCTGGAGGAAATGCTGGCCCACCCCGATTCCCTGGATTCGTTCCTCCATCCGACCGATCTGAAAGTGGCCCGACGTCTGGGCATCCGATATCCCGAGGCACCCTGCAAGCCGTTGATCTCCTGGGATCTTTCGGCAAACGACCGCGAACGGCTGCTTCAGGTCGGGCTGGACGGTCAGTTCACCGTGGAGCCACTTGATGACGGACATTCCCGGCTGGTCTTGTTCCCCGCGGACAGCCTGGCGAGCCGGAGCTGGGTCTTCCGTGACGGCCTCGTCGTATCACCCATCCTGTACCAGGTGCGGGACTGGCAGCAGGTCGATTCGGCCCATTTCCGTTTTTTCGTCAGCGACACCACCGGCTTCCATCCGGCCAACATCGAGGCGCTGGAGACCTTCCTGACGGAAACCGCCGCGCAGCTGGGCATGACCGAGGCCGACCTTGAACGGCTGGCCGACGAAAAGATCTACTACTGCTTCTGCAGCAGTCAGGAGGAGATCCGCCAGCTCACCGGGTTTGAAGCCCGCGGCATGTACATGGTGTCCCACGACATCATCGTGTCGACCTTCAGCGCGCACCTCCACGAGCTCGCCCATCTGTTGATGAACTTCAAGCTCAGGCGGCCCCATCTGTACACGCATCCCCTGTTGCTGGAGGGGTTCGCGGTCGCGGTCGGCGGTCGGGGCGGCAAATCGCCGGCCATCCTCCAGCAGCTAGGGCTGGACATGCACCGGTCCGGGTGGGTGGACTGGACAGAAATGTTGAAGACTGCGGGATTCTACGGATACAACGCCTCGGTTTCCTATCCCGCCGCCGGTCTATACAACCGGTTCCTGCTGGAGAATCTCGGGGCCGCGGACTACCTGTCCCTCTACGCCCGGTACGGCGGGGACGCCGGATCGATCATGGCGATGGAGATAGCCCCGGCCGACCTGCCGGAAGCCGCAGCGTGGGAGCGATACCTGGCCGATCAATCCGAGGCGGGAGCCATCACGCCCGGGACCTTCGAGCTCGATGCGGCCGAGGCCCCGGTGGCCTTCCACCCCCTCGGCGACCGATCCACTCTCGGGTTCGCCGTTCCCGGAACGACCCTGGTTCACGACGGCACCGCACCGGAAGGATATCGCAGCTTCCTGTTCGAGGATCTGCTGCCGGACCTGCCCTATGCGGGGGAACGATATTACATCCGCGCTTCTCGTGCCGAGGCGGCGGTCTACGACCTGTTCACCAACACGATGCTGGCGCTCCACGCCACGGGATTTTCCGCCGCGGCCCCGGAAATTCCCGTGGTGGACGGCCGGTTTTGGTTTAGGGTGGACCGGAAACTGTTTTCCGAAGATCTGGAAAGTTTTGAATGTCGATTCCTTGAATGATTTTCCAACAGGGGGAACCATGAGACACTCGATTTTCTGGTCCATTTGCCTGGTTCTGTTGCTTCTGGCGGGCGCCGCGATGGCCGGCGGGGAAGATGACTTCGAAGAAATCCTGCGCTTCGAAGGTCATCACCCAGGTGAAAGCCCGTGGGGCTGGGGTGGCGGACCGCCGGCCACGATCCATATCGATTCAACCGTGGTTCACGGCGGCGATTTCGCCGTCCGTCTGGAACGCGACACGGGCAGCCCAAATTCATTCACCACGATCACCAAGAAAATTCCCCTCGACTACGCGGGCCAGTGGATTGAGCTGCGAGGCTTCCTGCGCACCGAGGGGGTGACGGAGTTCGCGGGGCTGTGGATGCGCGAGGACGGCCCGAATGGCCGGGTTCAGTTCGACAACATGCAGAAGCAGGGCCTCAAAGGGACGACCGAGTGGACGGAATATTCGATCCGTTTGTTTTTGGACCCCAAGGCGGACGACCTGTTCTTCGGCGTGCTGGTGACCGGCGAAGGAACGGTCTGGGCCGACGACCTCGAATTGACCATCGACGGAAAACCCATTCCTGAGGCGCCCGAGCGGGTCAGGGAAAAGACGGTCCTGGACACGAATCAGAAGTATACCGACGGATCGGGGGTGACGGTCACCGAGCTTACCGACCTCCAGGTGGAGAACCTGGCTCTCCTGGCCAAGGTGTGGGGGTTTTTGAAGTACCATCACCCGAGCGTGACCGGCGGTGAATATCACTGGGACTTCGAGTTGCTGGGGGTCTTGCCCGCCATCCTGGCTGCGCCAGACCGAGAAGCGGCGATCGCCGATCTGGCCGGCGGAATCGAAGTGATCGGTCTGCCCGCCGCCTGCGACCCCTGCGCCGAGGCACCGGACGAGGCGCACCTGCTGCCGCGGCTGGACTGGATTCGAGATGCCGATTTCCTCGGCGAGGAACTCTCTGCCCAGCTGCAGGCCGTCCACGCCAACCGGTTCGTCGGGGACAAGCATTTCTACCTGTCAACGGTTCAGGGCGTCGGCAATCCCGTCTTCGACCACGAGCTCGGCTACTCCGGCCCGAAACCGCCCGATGCGGGTTACCGGATCCTGGCCCTGATGAGGCTGTGGAACATCATCGAGTACTGGTTTCCCTACCACGATCTGATGGACGCCGACTGGGACGACGTCCTGCACGAATTCCTGCCCCGGCTGGCGGCCGCCGACACCTGGGACGCCTACCGGCTCGAACTCTTCGCCCTGGCCGCCCACATCGAGGACGGACACGCCAACCTGTGGCGGGAAATCGGCATCCGGCCCCCGGTCGGCGAATGCGGCTGGCCGGTCGAGCTCCGGTTCCTTGAAGAAAAGGTCTTCGTCGCGGCTTACACAGATTCGGTCAAGGGCCCAGCCTCGGGCTTGGAGATCGGCGACATCATCACCTCGCTCGACGGCATCGCGCTCGATACGCTGCTGGAAAAATGGACCCCCTACTACTGCGCCTCGAACCGCCCGACCAGGCTGAAGGACCTGGCGCGCGGCCTGTCCCGCGGTGACTGCGGTCCCGGTGAGGTGGGGATCGAGCGCAAGGGCAAGAAGAAGACCGTCACGGTCGAGCGAATCGAGGTCCCGCGCATGAACTGGACCCCGGCCGACCGGGCCGGCGAGACCTTCCAGTTGCTGTCCCCGGAGGTGGCCTACCTCAAGCTGTCCAGCGTGGCCATCAAGGAGGTTCCGGAATACATCGAGAAGGCGGCCGGGACGCGTGGCCTGGTGATCGACATCCGCAACTACCCCAGCGAATTCATGGTGTTCGCCCTGGGCCCGCGCCTGATCGATGAGCCGACGGCCTTCACCCGCTTCACGACCCTCGATCCCGCCAACCCGGGGGCCTTCGTCTGGACCGACCCGCTGTTTCTGCAGCCGGAGGCGCCGGGTTACGAGGGCAAGGTGGTCATCCTGATCAACGAGACGTCCATGAGTCAGGCGGAATACACGGCGATGGCCCTCCGGGCCGGGCCACGTGCCGTGGTGGTCGGAAGCACCACCGCCGGCGCCGACGGAAACGTGTCCCAGATTCCGCTGCCGGGAGGCCTGAAACTGATGATGAGCGGCATCGGGGTCTTCTACCCCGACAAGACCCCGACCCAGCGCGTGGGGATCGTGCCGGATGTCTTCGTGACGCCGACGATTGAAGGAATCGTGGCCGGCCGGGACGAGGTCCTGGAGGCGGCGCTGCGGCAGATCCTCGGGGCAGAGACTGACGAAGATGTCATTCGGAAGATGGCTGCGCGGCCTTGATCTGGCTCAACTATCACACCGAATTGTTGCGGCAGTTCCTGTGGAACCTGTTGCGAGCGGTGGCGGTTTTTTCCGCCGTCTTCGCCCTGTTGTCCCTGCAGGGGGAAGGTGGCGACTGGGGGGATTTATCCTGGCCT
>CBDTUS010000131.1:0-10354 GCA_965363725.1 uncultured bacterium
AAACCGAATATGGCGGCGTCCACCAGGAACCCGATGCGGTGACCGCGAAACAGAAGGACCAGGTACAGGGCCTTGGCGGATTCCTCGGTGAAGGGGGCCAGATAGCGGGAAAAGGTCACCTGCCCGGTCCCGGTCAGGTCCATGACCCAGGGGTTCAGGTAGTTGCAGGCCACCAGGGCGGCGAACCCGGCGCCCACCGCCAGAAGCACGGACTGCACCCGGACCAGCTTGTAACTGTCCATGACCACAAGGGCCGCCAGGTACAGCGCCACCGGCAGCAGCCCGAAGGCGATCTGGGCGACCAGCATCATCAATTCAGGATCTTCAGGGAGACCATCCATTCGTCCCGGGGATCGATGCCCTCCTCGAAGGCCCGGCCGTATCCCGCCGACAGGGTGGACGACAAGGAATAGAAAAGCACGAGTTTCACGTTCAGCTGAGCTCCCACGTTGAAGATTTCCCGGCGCCAGTCGTCCGTGCGGTCGACGTTGGTGACGATGCCGCTGCCGAATAGGGCCAGCCGCATCCAGGTGGCGTAAAAGTTTTGCAGTCCCGCCTTGCGGAAACGCAGCGGGGGCAGGGTCCATTCCAAGCCGCCGCGCGCGAAGTTCCGGCCGCCAGCCTCGTTGATTTCCAGGCCCGGAAAACTGTAGTAGCTACGGTACCGGTTGATCCGGCCGTGGTCCACATAGTTGTTGCCGAAGGCCCCGAAGAAGAAGTTGGAGAAGGGCTCGTCCAGCGGTCCGGTGCCCTGGCCGCCGGCCGCGCGGAACCAGAGCGAAGAATGGTCGATGGAGGTGAGGAATCCGTAGGTCAGTTCCAGATGGGTCCGGGTGAAAAAGTCGCCACGGACCAGGGTGCTCATGAAGTTAAGCGCAGTCAGGAATCCCTTTTCGGCTTCGATGCCGCCGATGGTCCCCTGGGCCGTCGAGTAGCGCAGCGCCCCACCGAAGGTCATGAAGTTGTCGTAGGAGGTGGGGATGTTCTGGAACTCGGGCAGGACCTCGAGGCCCCAGTAGTTGGCCAGATTGAGGTTGTACTTCAAGGACTTGGGTGAGTCCTCGATGATGTAGCCGCTGTATCCCAGGCCCAGCTGGAACCCCTTCCGGCTGACCTTGGTGGGGCCGAAAAGGTCGTAGAAATCGGCGCGGTTCCAGGAGCCCCACAGGTTCCAGGGATGATGGCGGTACCGGAAGCGGGCGTGCCAACGCTCGTCGTTCGGCAGGTTCCTTTGTCCGGAATAGGACAGCGCCGCGTTGGCGGAGTGCATGCCCACGGGGTCGCTGAAATTGGCGCGCAGACCGCCGGCGACATAGACCTTGTACCCTTCGATGATGGGATAGATCGAGTTGAGCCGCATGCTGCGGAAGGCGTTGTAGTCGCCTTCGTAGACGATGACCGAATCGGGATCGACCTGCCGGGGCGAACCCAGTTCCCAGTCCTCCACCACGGGGTGCTCTTCAATGATGGCAGCGCCCAGGTAACGTATCGCCGCGACGTCCTCGAGAGTCTCGTCGGGCAGCCGGACCAGGCGCATGCCGCCGCCGGTGTACTCGTAGGCCAGCACCGAATCCCCTGGTACGGGGATCGGTCGGAACAGCCCCGTCTCGGCGTTGCTGACCGCCTCCATCGCCTTTTCCATGGTGTCGTAGCGGAAGATGTTCGAGGTGCCCGTCTGATAGGAAGATCCGTAGAGGTACCGGCCGTCCGGGCTATGGGTGAAGTTCAAGGGCGCGTTCTGGGGGAATTCCCACAGCTCCTCCAGCTGGGTGTCGCCCAGGATCAGGCCGGTCAGTTCGATCCGCACGAGCTTCGATCGCCCCGAAACGTCGACCAGGGTTCCGGTCAGGTAGCGACCGTCGGGCGAGACATCGATATCGTAGAAGTCCTGTTTGTAGGACAGGGGCAACACGTCGTACATGGTGTCGTACGGGGGGGGGATGCGCACGATGTGGGACAGGCCGTTGTTGTGCATGACGCCCCACAACGAGGCGTCGGCTTTGTTGAAAGCCAGGTCGCCGGTCCGGGACCACTTGATGAGCCGTTCGGTTTTCCCGGTGGCAATGTCTACCCGGTTGAGGTCCCGCCAACCGCGCGCGTTGTTGGTGGTGAAGAAAATGGTGCCCGAGGAGTCGTCATAGGCCAGCGAGGTGACGAAGTAGAGCGAGGGCGTGTCGATATCGGTGATGGTTTGCATCTTGCCGGTGTCCACGTCCAGGGCGACGATCTTGGCGAATTCCCCCGGGTACCGGACCGCGGCGAACATCTGCCGTGACTCCGGGTCGTAGAACGACCTGGACACCGAACCCAGGGCCCTTTCGGAAACCACCTCCAGGGGCGTGACCGGATACTGGCGGATGGAGTCCAGGTTGGCCGTCTGCCACTGCCGCTCCCAGTCGACCCACTCCTCCCAGGTGTCGCCCATGTCCCGGTCGAAAACGTGTTTGAACTGCCGAGAAAACGAGCGTTTGGTCCCCTCGTCCCGCCGGATCCATTCAATGATCTTTTCGGGACCGTACAGGTAGGCCAGGTAGCTGACGAATCGCGTGCCGTACAGGTAGGAGAGCTGGCCCATCTGGAAATCGGCCGCCGTCCCTTCAGATTCGATTCCGACCAGATCGTAGAAGAAGGCGTCGTCCCGGACCATGGAGCGGAATACCATCTCGTCGTAGCCATTCTGAGCGCGGCCGATGCCGCCGGCCATCCAGGTTTCCATGAAAACGGCCAAGCCCTCGTGGTACCAGCGCGGGGCGTAGCGGCGGGGGTTGGTCAGGTAGCTGTAAAAGATCGAGACCGGGTCCTCCGCGGTAGGCGCCACCTTGCCGAAGAAGATCTTCCTGAAGAATTCGTCCGAACCGGTGGCCTGGTCGGTGGCTACCACGTGCAGCAGCTCGTGGCTCATGACCCAGTGGATCCGCTCGTTGGTGGGACTGGTCTCGTAGATGTGTTCGAAGGGCGAAATACCCAGGGTGAGGTAGTTGTAGGGAATGGAGGTCGTGCCGGCGTAGCCGAAATCGTCCATGTCCTGGAAGATCACCGTCACGTATTCATCGGGCTTGTAGTTGAACATCCCCTTGTGGAAGTTCATGGAGTTGGTGAAACAGCGGGTGACGTGGGGGATGATGTAGTAGTGGTCCTTGGTCAGGTAGATGAGACGCATGTCCTCGGTGCGCACCTGCCTGAGCTTGAACCCCGATTCGTCGTCCTCGGCCCCGGCGGAGCCGAAAAACAGCAGGGACGCCAGCAGCGTCCCGATCGCCAAACTCATGATTCTAGCCGCCCTGCCGCTGACCATACTAGCTCCCCCCGGATGCGGTTGAACCGGCAGACCCGAAAGCCTGCCGGTGAATATATGGCGGGGTACCGCGGACTGGCCGCGGTACCCCTGGTACTCTCCCCCCACCGAATTCTGGGATTTCGATCTCGCCAATCCCCCGAAACCCTTCGACTCACAGCAGGGAGGAGAGCTCCCTCCCTACTGGTCCAGGCTTTGGGTCCGGACCATCCTGCCCATGATCCTGATCTGCACGTCGGCAGGGATCTGGGAGAAAACGGCGTTCCGGATTTCGGGCTTACGGCCCAGGGCAGACTGGATTTCCCGACTGGTGGCGCCCAGTTTCAGCGCCTGCGACATCTCGACGCGGGAGAGTCCACCGGCAAATTCCTTCTGGATGGCAGGGTCCGCGTGCCGGGCCAGGCTGAGTACCTCGGCCTTGTTGACCCGGGCCATCATCTTGGCCTGGCGTTCCAGACCCAAGCCGGAGAGGGCCTTGGCCTGGGCTCCCAGTTCCAGGGTGGCCCAGTCGTCACGCTTGATGGACATCTTGCCGAAGAGTTCGGTCTGGACGTCCGCCGGCTGGGACCGGAAGAAAGCGACCTTCTGCTGGGGCGTCGCCTGCATGTAGAGGCGGCCCATGACCTCGGCCTTGTGGGCCCGGCCGAGAGTCGCGAACTGGCCCGGTGAGGTCTTCACGGCGCGGCCGGCCCAGGCCAGCTGGTCGTGGACCGAGGAGGCGCCGAACAGATCGGCGGCGTTCTTGTCGGACATCTGGTTCCGCAGGTTCTCGACCTCGATCGGGGTGGCCCTCTGCAGCAGGTTGTTGCTCGACGCGAGATAGACCTTGCCCATCATCTGCTGACGCTCGTTCAGCGGCAGTGCGTTGAACATTTCCACCCGGTTGAGTTCGGGGCTGGCCATGAAGGCCCGGGCCAGCTGATGTTTGCTGGCGCGCCCGAGGATATCGGCATGGACGTTGGGGTCAGACTTGGCGACGGCCGCCAGCTGTGCCTTCATCTCGACCCGGCCCAGGATGCTGGCCCGGTCCTTGGCGCCCAGCTGGGCGATGGCCTTGGCCTGGCGATCCAGGTTCAAGCCCCGGAAATCGGCAATCTTGAGGTTCATGCGGCCCGAGAGTTCCCCCTGCTTGGCGACTTCCATGCGGTTGAAGGCGGCTACCTGCTCGGCCTTGGCCACCTTGCCCAGGACGGCGGACTTGATTTCCGGATTGGCTGCCAGCAACTGCTCCGCGCGAGCCTGCCGGCCCATGGCCAGGTAGGCATAGGAACGCTGGGCGATGGTGGCTCTTTCCAGGATGGAGGCCATGGCCTCGATCACGACCGGATCATCGGACCAGTCGGTGGACTCTTCGCCGGCGAGCACCACGTCGGCATCGCTGATCTGCTCGTTCTGGTGCTTGGTGACGGTGCCTATGGTGGCCTGGAGATCCTCGTCCGCGGGCTGCGGATTGAGAAATCCGAAATAAACGATCACGGCTGCGGCGATGATACCGACAACCCCCAGTAGCGTGCGATTCCTGTTCATCTGTTTTCCTCCCCATTGTCGTTTTCGTTTCACGGCTCAATTCGATATACCTGTCAGGAATTAAAAAGTTGGTCGCCAGTTGAATTATTTTTCCTGCCCGGCCAGCGTTTCCCGGTGGACCAACCTCCCTTCGGAGAAAATCGACATCATGATTGGTGTTTTGTCGGTGGTGTCCTGGAAGAACACCAAGTCGTAACTTCCCCGGCCCTGGTGGCTGATCTCCATGCCCGCGGAGGACACGCTCAGGCCGGCCGGATCCGGATTTGTGGTTTGGTATTGCTTCAGATCCGTGTGCGGTCCGTGGCTGATCTGGATCATGGCCGGTAGGTCCGCCTGCAGCTCCAGATGAAGCCGGATATCCTGGCCGGTCCGCTGGGTGCGAACTCGGCCCTCCAACCCTGGCACGGACAGCTGGTTGTCGGTGACGGCCTGGGGGCCCCACCCGCGGTGATTGGCCGTGGCGCTCAATTGTCCGTTCGGGTCCATATTCCGGTCCGAGGCGAGATACATCGATCCGGCGTAAAGGACCAGGCCGAAGACCAGGCCGGCCACGAAAGTGAAAGCTAAGGCGGGCTGGGGACGATAACGCCAACATCGGCCCCAGGTCTCCCGGCAGGCGGCCCACAGACTCTGCCCGTTATCCCGGCCGCTCCTGGGGGCGGATTCGTCAGGGCGCTGCTCTATGCGCGCCAGGATATCCGGGGCCAGATCGGGCGGGACCTCGAGCATGGTGACTTTTTCGAACACGTTCAAAGCCAGAGTCAATTCCCGGTAGTAGGTCCGGGCTTCTTCGTGTTCCTTCAGGAAATTCTCGAGTTCCGCCGACTGTGTGGGCGTGTTGATCCCGTCGAGCTCCTGGTTCATGAGATCGATGTGTTTCTGTTGGATCATTTCATGTATCCCTGTTTGAGCAATTCGGTGCGCAGAACGTGGCGCGCGCTGAATAATCTGGATTTCACGGTTTTTTCAGGAATATCGAGTATGCCGGCGATTTCACGGTAGGGCAGCAGCAACAGATGCTTCAGCACGATCACGATGCGCTGGTCGTAGGCCATCGCGTCGAGGGCGCCCTGCAGGTAGCGTCCCATTTCCGTCAGCTCGAGGTCGTCCTCGGGCGAGGGAATCCGCGCGGGGGGATCGTATTCGTATTCCTGGCGTCGCTTGCGTCGGTTGATCAGGTTGAGGGTCTCGTTGACGGCGATCCGGTAGAGCCAGTTGAAGAACTTGTAGGAGGGGTTGTAGGTATCGATCTTCTCAAACGCCTTTATGAAGGCATTCTGGGTTATGTCCGCAGCGTCGTCGGCGTTGCGGACCATCCGGTAGGCGGTGTTGAAGATCGGTTTTTCATAGCGGGCTACGAGCATTGAAAAGGCCTTTCGGTCCCCGTTCTGGAACTGGATGACAAGGTGTGCATCCGTGTTTGCCATAAATACACGTGTCCGCGAAAAAGGTTGGTGACAAATTCCCACGCCCGGGTGCTAAGGCTGGATGTCGGGGCCGGTCGGCGTGGTCGGGGCAAATGTTTCCAGGCGGGACGATCCGTCGTCGACAGCCGGTGGGGGAACTTACGGCACGGATGTGGATCCACAGGTGATGGGAAAAGGAATGGTCGGTCGCATTAATCCATTGACTGCTGGCTAACCATCAATACTGGCAGACAGTTCTACCCCCTCAACCATCATACCTACACGCCTATTCGATGTCAAAGATCAAATCGAATCGCGTTACCGTGAACAATTCACGGATATGATCGCTGGCATTGATGATTTTCAGTTTGTCGCCCGAGGCATCCAGGCCCCGTTGGACCTTGATGAGGATTCCCAGCCCGGAGCTGGAAATGTATTTCAGATTCCGAAAATCCAGGACCTTGCTTTCGGTGATCCCATTCAGGATCTTTTCGGCTTCCTGGGACTTGCCAGCGACGAACATGCCCTTGAGGTGGATGATACCCGCGTCGTCCTGCCAGATTTCGAACATGGCGCACCTTTCACGATTTGGTGATTGGGCGATCACCTGACATGATAAGGCGTTTCCCGCCCCGATGATACCGAATTTTCCTTCCTGAAGAGACGAGAATGTCAGGAACGCAGGAGACCAAAATACCTTAGAATATTATTTAACAGCGACTTTCGAGGTTTTGGCAGGGAGGTGGTTGAGGGGCCCGGTCCGGGTGTCGAGGCTGCGTGGATGGAGCGGACAATAGTTTCGGTCGGATCGAAGGGCTGTGGCTCCTCGTCCGCGACGTGATGCGGTTCGACCCAGGGTTTCCCGGATTGTGCCGCAGGGGGCTCGGGCTCTCGGGTGACCTCCACGGTCTGGTTCAAGTCGTCGACCTCGAAGACACGCACGGAGACTGACTCGATATCGGTACTTCGATAATCCTCTGCATCGACCTGCCCCGCACCACGACCCGGCCTGGCGGCCAGGTGATGTCGAATGGCGAACAACAGGATCAGGACACCGGCCCCGAGGGACATGACGGCCCCAGAGCGGGCCTCGGCCGACCATAGCCGGAAGTGTCCGTCCGACCCGGCCGGAAGGAGGTCCGCCGCCTGGCCGATCTGGGATTGGAGAATAAAGAGTTGGACCCCCGCCAGCAGGCACATCAAGGCGGCGACGCCGCTGAAGGCCGTCACAAGGGTACCGGTGCCTCGTTCGGAAATCATGTCCACCATGATGCAGATGGCGTGCCATTCATCATCACCGATGGGAAAAACAGGTGATATAGGGGATACTGAGGCCCTGACGATCCACTGCACCCCAGGGAGAAGCCATGTCCGACCTGGCCCTCATGATGGAAAAAGCCGACAAAGTGGCGGTATTCACAGGGGCGGGGGTGTCCACGCTGGCCGGGATTCCAGATTTTCGCGGTCCTGAGGGCATCTACCGGCACCTGGACGCAGACCGCATCTTCGGCCTGGACCAGTTCCGGCTCGATCCCGGGTTCTACTACGAGCACGCCCGGGACTTCATTTACGGGCTCGCCGACCGCCAGCCGGCCATCGTGCACACTGTGTGCGCGGAACTCGAAACCATGGGCTTGATCCGCGGGGTCGTCACCCAGAACATCGACATGCTGCATCAGAGAGCGGGGTCCCGGAACGTCATTGAACTCCACGGGTCTCCCGCAGTCCATTCCTGCCTGCAATGCGGGCAAAAAACGACCTTCGAACGGGTGGCGCCCGAGGTGAGGGCCGGCCGCCTGCCCGGGTGTGAAGGATGCGGGGCGGTGGTCAAGCCGGACATCACGTTTTTCGGGGAGATGTTGCCGGTTGGCGCCTTGGAAGCGGCCTTTGCCCTGGCTGCCTCGGTGGATCTGCTGCTGGTCCTGGGGTCTTCCCTCGTGGTCCAGCCTGCAGCTTCCGTCCCTCTGGCCACGCTGGAATCCGGAGGTCGGCTGGCCATCGTCAACCTCGGGTCCACGCCCCTGGACAGCCGGGCGTCGGGCCGCTGGGACGACCTGGAAACCGAGTTCCTGTCCCTGGCCCGTCACTTTGGTTTGGACCCGGAATAATTCACTCCCTGATACCTCGTTGGGCTCGATTTTTGATGATTCCGACCAGCCGGGATCAGATGTGCAGCATTGGTCCTGATTTTGGGGCATTCTGCCCCGGAGACTCCGGTAAATGGTGCAAAACCGTAGCCTGGGGGCGGAAAATTTACCGGTCTGCTGGGCCGGGCCAGGACAGTGTAACGTGGCCATGGGGAAGAATATGACGAATCGAATACTCTACAATCTGGTCGCCAACACCAGTGACCTGGCCTCCCTGCCGAGCACCGTCGTGGACCTCCTGTACCTCTTTCGGGATGAGGACGCCAGCGCCGAGAGCGTGATGAAAGTCCTGAACGGGGATCCCGCCATGACGGCCAACGTCCTTAAAATGAGCAATTCTGCCTTTTACGGCGCGCGACGGGAGATTTGCAGCGTCAAAGAAGCCCTGGTCATGCTGGGCAACCGCGCCGTGATCACCATGGCCTTCGCCTCGGGCATGGCCCCGGTGATGCGTCGGGATCTCGAAGGCTACAACCTGAGCCGCGACCGCTTCTGGACCCATTCGATCCTGGCCGGCTCGGCCTCCTCCCTGGCCGCCGAGAAACTGGGCGAGGCGGACCGCAAGTGCGAGGCGTTCACCGCGGGACTGGTCCACGACGTGGGGATGCTGGTAATCGACAGCCACCTGGTGGCCACCGGGAATGTCCTGGTGACGGCCGAACCCGCCTTCGACGTCTCGGGGGCTGAACGTCGACAGCTGGGATTCGACCACTGCGAGGCAGGAGCCATGCTGGCCGACCACTGGGGTTTTCCCCAGGTCCTCATCGAGGCCATCCGTCACCATCACGACCCACGGCTGGCTGGCGAAGGCACGGGGGTGGTCCGGGCGGTGGGCGTGGGAAACCTCCTGGCTCTGATCGTCGAGCAGGACCTCGATCCCCACACGCACCCTCTGGTCAGGGGCCTGCTGGCGAAGCTGGACCTCGAGGCCGAGTTCCTCGCTTCCTTGCGGCAGGACATGGGCGGTTCGCTCGACGATATCGTCGGGACGGCCCTGACCAAGGAACACTGCCCCTCCTGACGGCTTGACGGGGTCCCCACAGGCCCCTTAGAATACCGGAGTGCAAATACCGGGTGTCCAGCCCGTTTGATTCCGTGTTCCCCTTGGAATCACGAATCAATTCCATCATAAATCCCACCATCCATCCAACCATTGGAGGAGAGATGATCCAGGGACATCCCAAAGGCCTATCGGTTTGCTTCGGCGCCGAGATGTTCGAACGCCTGTGCTATTACGGCATGCGTGGACTGCTTATCCTGTACCTGACCAAGGCCCTGATGATGGGCGACACCCAGGCCATCGGCATCTACGGTGCCTACACCGCCCTGGTCTTTGCGGCGCCCGTATGGGGAGGCAAGCTCGCCGACACAGTGTTGGGCTACAAACGCGCGGTCGTATTCGGCGGCGTGGTGATGGCCCTCGGAGAATTCTTGATCCTGGGTGGCACCGAGTTTTGGATGTTCCTGGGAATGAGCGCCATCATCGTCGGTAACGGCTTTTTCAAGGCCAACATCTCGACCCTGCTGGGTAAACTATACAAGGAGGGCGACCCTCTCCGGGATTCAGGATTCACCATCTTTTATATGGGCATCAATATCGGGGCGCTGGCGGCGACCGCGGTCGTGGTCCCCTTCGGAGAAAAAGTAGGTTTTCTGTGGGGCTTCGGCCTCGCTGGCGTGGGAATGCTGGTCGGGGTGGCCATATTCCTGCTGGGCCAGGACAAACTGGAAGGGGCCGGGGAGCCCCAGGATATGGAGATCTACAAAAAATGGGGCAAGGTGGTCTATGTCGTTTCGCTGATCATGATCCCCCTTCTCTTCCTGTTGATCCACAAGGGCCAGGACATTGTGATCCTGGGCAAGGACCTTCTGTTCTGGATCCTGATCGGTCTGCTGGCCTACGTCTGTTTCAATCTGTTGAGGGCGGGCTTCCAGGGGGACCGGGTCCAGCGTGACAGGATCATCGTGATGATGATTCT
>CBDTUS010000132.1:0-10270 GCA_965363725.1 uncultured bacterium
CACCCGAATTTACCACAAGATCAGGGACCAAACAACGGGAATTAGGCCGGGACGATCGCGGTGCCCTTCTCGCCGGCCACCGCGGCCAGGATCAGGTCGGGAGAGGTGATGATCACCTTGGTGCCTCCGGCTTCCAGGAAAGAGACGGCCGCCTCCATCTTGGACCCCATGCTGCCCGGTGGAAACTCGCCGTCGGCCAGCATGCGCTTCGCCTCGGCGACGGTCAGTCGGTCGAGAGCCTTCTGGTCAGGCTGGCCGAAGCGCGCGAAGACCTGGTCCACCTGGGTGACGATGACCAGGGTGTCGGCCTGGATGAGTCCGCCCAGAAGTGCACTCGCCCGATCCTTGTCGATCACCGCGTCGACGCCCTGCAGGCTGCCGTCAGCATTGCGAATGACGGGCACGCCGCCCCCACCGGTGGCGATGGTCAGCACACCGCCCTTCAACATGGCCTGGATGGCCGCCCACTCCACAACCTCCACGGGCAGTGGACTGGGGACGACCCGCCGCCAACCGCGGCCGGCGTCCATGACGATCGTCCACCCGTTTTCGTCCCGCAAAAGCTGGGCCTGGTCTTCGTCGTAGAAGGGACCGATCGGTTTGGTCGGATCGGCGAAGGCCGGATCATCGGGATCGACCACGACCTGTGTCACCACCGCGGCCACGGGGACCTCCAGGCCCTCCAGTGCCAGGGCATTTTGCAGGGATTGCTGGATCATGAATCCCAGCCCACCCTGGCTTTCGGCGCCGCAGACGAACATCGGCATGGGCGGGATCCCATGCACGGCCATCCCCGCGTCGTTGCGCAGAACGATGTTGCCCACCACCGGGCCGTTGCCGTGGGTCATCACGATCCGGTGGCCCAGCGCCATGAGCCGGGCCACCTGTTTCATGGTCGTGCGCGTGATCGCGGCCTGCTGCTCGTAGGTCCCCTCCTGTCCGGCGGGGATGATCGCGTTGCCACCCAGGGCAATGACGAGTTTGCTTCCGGCGCCGGGCCAACTGCTAGCCGCCATTGCGGACCGTCTGGGCAAAGTCGGCGAAACGTTCGAGGGCTTTGCGGATGTTCTCCTGGCTGTTGGCGTAGCTGAACCGCAGATACCCTTCCCCGAAGGCCCCGAAAGAGGTCCCGGCCAGGGCAGCTACGCCGAAATCGTCCAGCAGGCGCAACTCCACCTGCTTGCTGGTCAGGCCCAGACCGGTGATGTTGGCGAAGACATAGAATGCTCCACGGGGCCGTTTGCAGCTG
The DNA here is from genome assembly GCA_965363725.1 of uncultured bacterium. Classification (GTDB taxonomy): domain Bacteria; phylum Krumholzibacteriota; class Krumholzibacteriia; order LZORAL124-64-63; family LZORAL124-64-63; genus JAGLCY01. Next base: position 1,250 of record CBDTUS010000132.1, read on the forward strand.
ACCCCTTCGATGGCATTCAATCCGTCGACCAGCAGGTCCCGGCGGGCCTTGAATTCGGCTACCATTTCCGTGACGGTATCCTGGGGACCGGTCAAAGCTTCGGCACCCGCGATCTGCGTGAAACTCGCCGTGCAGCTGGTGCAGTTGGTCTGCAGCTTGGCCACCGCCGCGGCCAGTTCCGCCGGCATGATGCCATAGCCCAGACGCCACCCCGTCATGGCATAGGTCTTGGAATGCCCTTCGAGAATGATGGTGCGCTCGAGCATGCCCGGCCGGGTCGCGATCGAGTCATGGGTTCCCTCGTAGATGATCTTGCTGTAGATCTCGTCGCTGAGCACCCAGAAGTCGTGTTTGACGGCCAGCTCGGCGATGGCGTCCAGGTCGTCCGAGCTGAGCATGCCGCCGGTGGGATTCTGGGGCGAGTTGATGATCAGCATCCTGGTCTTGTCGCTGGCCAGGGCTTTGAGGTCCTCGATGTCGAAGGAAAAATCCTTCTCCTCGGCCAGTTTCAGGGGCACGGCCTTGCCGTCCAGGAAATTGATGACCGATTCGTAGATGGGGAAACCGGGATTGGGGTAGATGACCTCGTCGCCCGGATCGATCAGCGCCGTCAGGGGAAAGTAGATGATGGGCTTGCCCCCGGGAGTGATGACCACGTTATCGGGCCCCACGTCGATACCCCGGTCGGCAGCTATGTGGGCGGCGAAAACCTGTCGCACCTCGGGCCGACCCGCCGACGGTCCGTAGTGGGTGGCCCCCGAGTTGAGGGCCTCGACGGCCTTGTCGATGATGTTCCGGGGCGTGTCGAAATCGGGTTCACCGATCTCCAGGTGGACGATGTCCCGGCCATCGGCCTCCAGGGCCTTGGCCCTGGCCAACACCTCGAAAGCGGTCTCGGTGCCCAGATTTTCCATTCGCCTGGCCAGCATGGCAATCTCCCTCGCTAAAGATCCAAGAAAGGCCTACACAAAGGTCTCGCAGGTGCAAACGTAGGATTTAACAGGGGTCAAGTCAACCGTATCAAGTGAGGGCTGCCAGGTATTTTTTGATCTCCTTGCCCACCTCCTTGCGGATGCCGGCCTTGTCCAGGGCCATCCGTTTCAGGTCGACCTTAGCTACGTATTTCACATGCATGAATTTCCGGAGAACGGTCAGGGGAATGTTGACCGGGCTGCGCAGACAGGCCATCGCCACGCCCCGGTTGGCGAACCCCGTGTGCAGCAGCCGTACCGAAGCGATGGTCTCGATGACCTTGGGGTTGCGGGTCCGGTTGACGACCTCCTCGACCAGACCGGGGATGGCCACGATCTTGGGGTTGCGCAGGAATCCCAGCAGGACACTGATGGACTGGATGTTCGTCATCACCAGATGTTTCAGTTCGGTGATCGAGGCAGTGGCCATATCGATGGCCTCGGGATCCACCGGCTCGGTTTTCTCCTTGGCCAGGACCTCTCCGGCCCAGGCCATGATGCCTTCGGAATCTTCATCCATTCCATCGGGGATGGCCGCCGGAAGGTCATGTTCCAGGTACGCCCCGCCTTCGGGAATCGCGATGACCAGTTCCTCATCCCTGATGCTCAATCCGTCCAGATCGGCGGCTTCGGCACCCATGCCGCTGTCGGCCATTTCCAGAATATGCCGGCAGGCCCGCGGGAAACCCGGGGACAGGGGCAAGGAGAACTCCTCCTCCCGTCCGTCCGTAGGAAAGTGTTCCTGGATCAGCAGGGCCCCGGAGACGATGTCCAGGTCCACCCCCGGCACGCCCAGCAGTGAAAGGCGGGAAGCCAGGGCCTGCAGCCGACCGAGGCAGTGGGCCAGGACGGGAATCCGCACCGGGTGTTCCTCCAGTCCCGCGAAAAGTTTCTGCAGAGGGGCCAATCCCGGGTCCGAGGCAAACACCTTCCACACCGCCGCGCGGTCGTTTTCCTCCAGGACATCAAGCGACCGGGACAGGGGTTTCTGGAAATCGGAACCCAGGCAACCTTCCTCGATCCAGGCAATCATTTGGCGCAGATCCCGGGTTTCGGCGTCCCACAAGCTCAGCAGTGGGAGGACCCGGGTGATGGCGGCCACCCGGAAGGGATCTATGCTGCCGGCCAGGTGACTGATCCGTTCCTGCCAGGCGTCCACCTCCAGGCGCAGCAGCTCCACCAGAAGCTGGCGGTCGTCGCCATCGAAATCATCGCCCAACCGGAGCCGGGCCAATAGCAGATCCAGGGTATCGCGCAGGAAAGGCCAGGGGGGCTCCTGTCCAGGGGCCGGCTCGGAAGCCTCGGTGGTCGACTGATCCGGGACTACCACCTTCTCGCAGCCGCGGGTCAGTTCTCCAAGACGCTGCAGCCAATCCTGGTGGATCTGGCCCGGGTCGCTGCTGTCCTGGCCGATCCTGATGTTGAGGCGACGGGACGAACTGAGCTGCTGGATCCGGGGCAGAAGCCGGTCCCCCGGGGTGGAAACCGCGAGAAAGGCGGCCAGCAACCGGGCGCCGGCCGGGTCACCGGAAACAGCCAGATGCTGAATCCCCATAAGATATTCACAGGCTTTACCATGAGAGGATATCTTACGGAGGAACATGAACAGGCTTTCCGCGCGCGACCCCACTTCGGCGTCACCGTGGGCCAAGGCCTGAAGCGCCTCCACAAGGGAGGGATCCACCTCCCGGGTCCCAGCCACGGTAGATGTGTCCCAAGGGAGTATGAGACTCGAAATCGTCACCCAGAATCCCTGCTGTCGGATAAACTCTTGCCCAGACCGCTCCCTGTGCGGGAAATCCGGTCTCCATCTCATATGACTTATCGGCCTGGACTGCGGTTAATTTACCGCCGGAATCGCATTTACCATCTGATTTCCGCATCAGCCCAGAAGGTTTGCACCAGGCGGGCCCCGTATTCCGGCTCGGGGCGGCGCCCCGACCAGGCGGCCTGGACCATGGTCGGCCCCGAGCGCCACTGGATCGCCACCAACGATTCGGACCGCCAGTGACCCCAGTGCCTCGGCAGGACCATCCCGACGGTAGGACTGACGGCACTGACCAGGTCTACCTGATCACCCCAGGCACTTACCCACGTGCCCCTCAACTGCCATCTCCGGTCGAAGTGCCATCCGGCCCCGAGACTGATGAGGCTCCGTCTTCCCGGCGACGTTTCACTGGTCCGTCCGTAGGTTCGCAACAGCAGGCGCACCCGATAATTGTGGCCCGCCCCCGTCATGAGGGTCGACAGGATGGCATGGCTTTCCGAACCGACGGGCCGGGGCGGCTGCCACGGATACTGTTCCAGCCATCCCCACAACCGGCGCGACGTCTGCCGGAACCGGACCGCCAATTCCAATCCCGGCCCGATCTTTCCTCCGGCCTGGAGATCCACCAGGGTCTTGTCCTGGCGGGTTCGTTCTCCCGACCGATCGAGGCGGCTCCCCCGGTGCACCAGACCGCGCAGGAATTTTCCCGGTCCCGGCCGGACGAATCCACGGAAGGCGAATCCCCGGCCCGACCAGCCCGGCAAAACGGACGGCCGGCCACCCAGAGGCGAGGGCAGTGCCAGGTCCGACATCCCCCATGTGCCCTCCACACCGGCGCTTCGGGCGATGTCCCACCTGGCAGTGACAACCGTCGCGGAGGCCACCGGGACGGTCGGCGACGGACGCTTCACCAGGGTTTCGAAAGCCCAGGTGACCGGCCCGAACTTCCATTGCCCGGTCACGCTCCCGGATCGTTCCCCCTGTTCGACCAGGCCGGCGGCGGCGAACCCCCACCGGCTGCCCCGGGCGCCCACTTGGGCGAGATCGGTCCGTGGCGCACCCCCCGGTAGGCCGACGTCCCGTTGGCCGGTCAGATACCGCAGGGTCCAAATCCCCAGTTTGACCCTGCCGGCGGCTCCTTTCAGGACCCGTGGGTCGGCGGACCCCACCCAGCTGATCAGGTGGGCCTCGCGCGGGGCAAATCGCCGGTCCGCGGCCAGGGTGGCGCTGCGGCCGGGAGCACCGACAAGCAGGCCGAAACCATGGACCAGCCCCATGGCTCCCACCTGCAACCTGACCGGGCCGGTCCTCATCTCCGCCGCGCCGGACACCTCTTTCAACCGGGTCCTGTATTCCCGGAACCGGATACGGACTCGCAACCAGCTCGCCTCCAGCGAACCCCTGCCGTAGAAATCCCGGCCTTCCCCCTGATAGTAGCCGGCCCGCAACCTAAGGGAACCTCGCACCCGGGACCAACCCCCGGAAGCGGCCGGAGAGGCCGGCCCTGCGGCTGCGTTCAGGAAATTCGCCACGTCTTCGCGGGTCGCCGGCACCCCCGCTTCGTCCAGGACGCGAAGGGTCTCGTCGGCCTCTTCGAGGGTTTCCTGCAGATGCGAACCATCGGCGGGCGGGGCCGTTTCAGGCGGCGGTTCGGTCTGCCCGGACACCGTCAGCGCCAGCCCCATAGACAGGACGGCCAGTCCGGAAGTCAATCGCCTGCAACTCACCAGGGTGACGCCTCCGGTGCTCCGGCCCCGAGTCCGAACCGATGGGTGGCCCCCAGGGCCGGATGGACCAGGTGGGAGGTACGCAGCCAGAACCCGTCCACACGCAGGGTCAGTCCCCCACCCAGGGTGCCCGTTTCAGGATCCGCCCTCAGACTCAGGCCCAGGCCGCGAGTCAAGCGTCCCAGAATTTCCTGGGAGATGACCGGAACCCCGTCGGCCCGCTGATCGATCCTGATGGCCAACGCTGCCGCGGGCAGAAAAAATTTAATTTCCGCCAAGGATCTCCTGCTTCCGGGGCCATGCCACGAAGGAGGAGCCATCGGATGGATCCACACGCCGGCTTCACACCTCAGCCCCCTACTGATTCCCAGCTCCAGACCGACTTCCAGGTGGGGTTCGATACTCGAGGAGACCTGAATTCCCGCCACGTTCCAGCGCCGGATCCGGATCCCCATTCCGACCCGGACCTTTCCTCCCATTCGCAGGCCAAGGGTCCCGGTATCCTCCCTCATCAGGTCTTTTCCCAGGCGGGACCAGGTCCCGGAAATCGACCAGGGAAGCGTGGAACTGCGCCGGGCCAGGCCGAGCCCGACCGAAACCAGGGGCAGTTCCTCCATCGAATACAACAGGCCCTGGCCCATGCCGGCCCACATTCCCCAACCGGACTCGCGCGAAGGGCCTTCGCCGGCGGCAATAAGGGGGGTTCCCTCATGAACGGATCCCGACAGGACCGCGCCGGCATCGCGCAGATCCAGGAGCCACCCGTCGGCATAGTCCCGCACACCGGCTCCGGCAGCGGTGCCGTGAACTCCGGACAGGCATAACAGAAGAAGGCATAGTAACCGCCGCAGGCCTTGCTGGAGACGATGCCGCCACCGTCTCCTCAACGGACCACCAGCAGAGCCTTGGCGCGGCCCAGGCGGACCCCTGTCGAATTCCTGGTTTCCAAAAGCACGATGTATCCGCCGGGCGGCGCCGCCCGGCCTCCGTCGTCACGGCCGTCCCACAGGAGGTCACGGGGCCCCGCCCCCCGGCTGTCCCCACCCAGATCCCGGACCACCACTCCCCAGAGGTCGAAAACCCGCAGATCCCAACCGGACTCCGGAGCGGTCAAAGTGAACAGGAAGTGGACGGTCGAATGGCCGGCCCCCGGATCGAGAATTCTCGGGTGGACCGCGAGCTCAACCGGAATATCCGCCCTCAGCGACACGCTGTTGCCGCATCCCGGCGTGGAGCCCGTCAACGAGGTACAGGCAGCCCAGTTGGCTATACCGGGATTCCGAGGGTCGATGGCGGCCCTTTCGAGGGACACTCCCGCTCCGCTGTCCCCGCCGATGACCGGATGGACGCCCCCCCAGGTCACGTGGTCGATCACATCCCCACCGGGGTCGATCAAATAGATCCGGTCGGCAAAATTTCGATCCGCGGGGATGGTGTTGTTGAGCGATGGCCAGCCGGCAAGCTGGCGTTGGCGCGCAATGGCCTGATCGGCCGGACAGACCGTGGCAGCGCCTTGGGATTGATTTTCCAGGTGCCAGTCCGCCAGGGCGAGAGAATCCTGGGCCAGCACCAGAAACTCCCCGGGCTCCAGGTACTCTTCGGGCAGGTTGCGGGTGTCGCCATCTTCGTCCCGAAATCCGAATCCGGTAAGGTCGACCCCGCCTGGACCGGCGGCCACTATCTCCACCCACTCCCCCTGGCCCCGTCTCGGGACCGCCAGGACTTCGTTGAGGACCACCGCGCCTGAGCCCACCTGCAGGGAGGCGGGACGAAGGACCAGGGTGTCGGTCGGCGTGGGTAGCGGAACCAGTACCGACAGAGGCATCAATCCGCGCCCCACCGGGACCAGATTCCAGCTGAAGCCCCGCTCATGCCCGGGTGGCAGGAGGTCCAGGAGGGAGGGTTGATCGCCCGCTGCCGTCCTCAGGATCAGGGGCCCGACGGGAAAGGTTTCCGTTCCTCCGTTTCGGATGCGCAGATAGAATTGGACCGGCATCCCGGGCCGATCCACCGAAGGTGGATTTAGGTTCCAGCCGGCCACTTCCAAATGGAAGGGTTGAAAATTCTGTTCGCCCGGAGTGGGCACCGCCAGAACAAAATCCTGACCGTTGACATTGGAGTCATGACCGTCCGGGCGACGGGCCACCGCCAGACCGGGAGCGATATCAGCCGGCTCCCCTTCCATCATCGCCTGGTCGGTCAGGGGCCCGTACCCCACCAGGTCCAGCACCGTTTCGCCCCTCACCAGACGGAGGGCATCGGGCCCGTTCTGGATCCCGAGGTACACTTCGACGTCACCGGCCGGTTCCCCCATCCAGTTCCGGTCCACCAGGAGAAACCGCTGGTCCGGCTGCAGGATGATTGGGCCGACACCCGTCCACCGATTGGTCCACTCGGGCCCCGCAGCACCGTTGCCGAATTGCAGGGACACCCCGGCCAGGGATTCGGCCTCAGGGCCGGTATTCAACAGTTCGACGAATTCCTTCCCGGCGTCGCTGCCTTCCGGATCAGGCAAAAATTCGTTGATGACCAGATGCGCCCAGGCCCGTTCTGACGGGACCGCCAGAGCGATCCACAGCAAGAGCCCCACCCCACCGCCGAACACCGCACGCGGGACGGGAGCACCTCCTGGAGCGACCTGGGACGACAGCATCGATGCCCTGTTTTCCGGGAGGAAAGTTGGGGAAGCTAAGGCAGCAAACGGGGAGGTAGACTATCGGGTCAGAGCAGACCGTGGCGGCGTCTCAGGAACCATTCGACGCCCAGGAGGATCGTGACCATCACCAGGAAGGGCCATCCCGACCAGAAATCGAAGCGGTTGCGGCGTGAGACCGTGGCACCGCTCCAGTCCAGCCCGCGGAGATCGGCCAAAAGTTCCGCCCGGTCCTCGGCGGAAGATCCGAGATGGAACTGTCCGCCCCCTCCGGCGGCCACCTGGAGCAGGCGGCGCCGGTCCAGCCGTACCTGGGTGGACTCGATCGAGTGACCCGAGACCACCAGGCTCTCGATGCGCCCCATGACCAGCGGGTCCCCCTCCCCGACCAGCTGGACCGAGTAGCGCCCCGGCGGCAGCGGCGGCAGGGCCACTTCCGCGAACCCGGCCGACCGGTCGGTCCGGGACAGGGCAAAGGTCCGGACTCGTCCCGAGTCCGCAGCAGCGTCCATCCGGCGCAACTGGACTGAGAGCTTCCGGTCGGAGACGGGACGGCCCCGCATGTCCCGCCACTGGGCAGCCAGCTTGATTCGTTCCCCCTCCTGGAAAAAAGTCTGCCGTCCGGTGAAGACCAGTCCCGAATTGTCTTCCCCGGCGGCGGTCCAGACCAGGAGGTTGCGCAGGAGTCGGCGACCGGGCGGGTCATGGTCTTCCATCGCGGCCTCCGGTGTTTCCGGCCGGGTCCGGGACGCTTCCCAGAAGGCCAGTTCCCAGAGATGCCGACCGCCGAACCAGGCCACCCGGCCCTGGCCCCTCGAGACGGTCACGAGCAGCGGCATTTCCCCGGCCCCGGGATCCTGGTCCCGGCGCTGCGCCGTCAGCAGAACGGCCGCGCCCGGTTCCGCACCGGCGGTCACGGCGTATCGCAACGGAGGCAGCTCGGGCATTCCCGCCCGTGACGACGCCGACTGGGGTCCCATCACGCCCTCCAACACAGGGTGACCGCTCCGTGCCGCCGACAGCGCCACGAACCAAGGGCCGCCGGCCCATTTCCATCCGGCAACCTCGACCGGCAGCAGGCCCGCCAGGGCCGTCGGTGGAACAGATGGATTCCCCACCGAATCGGATTTTCCTCCCGGGACCACCAGCAATCCCAGGCCCTCCTCCACGGCCTCCTTGAGCGAAGTCCAATCCTGCACCGCCAGCGCTCCGGACCAGTCGGAGATCACGACCCCGTCCCATTCGGACCAGCCGCTGCTTTCCTCCGGAGCGCGCCATGGTGTCAGACTGTCAGCAAAGACCAGGCCGTTTGCTGCAGGGAACACAACCTCCAACCGTAAGCGTTCCTCACCGGCCGCGGCCTGGGCCAGGAAACGCACATCCCATCCCGCCGTCCCGGTCAACAGCAGCAGACGGGATCGTTCCTTGCGCACGTCAATCGCCAGGGACGCCCTGTTGTTGTCCAGGAAACGCTCGTTGTCCAGGGGTGAGACTTCCAGGCTGTAGACCTTCAGACCATGGCCCTGCGGTTTGAACCCGAGGGTCAGGGGAACCAACCGGCCGTTGATCTCCAGGGTTTGTTCCGCCACGAGGCCTTCGTCACCCAGAAGCCGGACCTGCAGGGAGGTCCCGGCCGTGTTTTCGGTGAAACGATGATCGACCGCGAACTCCACCACGACTTCATCGCCTTCGTAGGCCGTGTCCGGATAGCGGAGATCCTTGATCACCCGGTCCGCGGCACCGAGAGGATCGCCGACCCCAACCACCTTCAGGTCTCCCGTTCCCGGCCTGGCAGGGGTGGATCTCCCGACGGCTGCTGTCGATCCGGGCCGGCGGCGGTCCGCAGGTGCCGGGCCCCGGGTTTCCTGGCCGTCGCTGATCAGGATCAGGCTGCGGACCGAC
>CBDTUS010000133.1:0-10234 GCA_965363725.1 uncultured bacterium
CGGGCACATTCCCTATTCGATGACGACCTATCCGGGGACCGAGGCGGCGCAGTAGGGACGAGGTATTTGAAGGTCCCTCGGGGGGCTTTCTGTGGGGCTTCCCGCTAATTCCCGAAACCCATAACCAATTGGGAAAACAAGAAGTTAAGCTATTTTTTTCTTGTAGTTTTCGTCTTTTGTTCGTATATTGATAGTGCCTCCCAAGCACCCCTTCCAGGAGGACCAAAATGTCTGCCGTATCCTATATCCCCGACCAAACCGCCACGGCCGTCCATGCCTCCTTGAGGCGTTCGCTGAAAGCCATGAACCAAGCCCAAAAATGTGCTGTCCTGTGGTTCGCCGAGATCATGGGCCGTCAATTGTATCGGGAGTTGGGGTATTCCTCCATCAACCAGTATGCGATGAAGGGCCTGGGGTTTTCCAAATCGCGGACGGGGGACTTCGTGCGCCTGGCCCGGCAGTTGGATAGGTTGCCGGCAGTACGGGAAGCGATGACCGCCGGGGATTTGGGCTACACCAAAGCTCGGGAAATCGTGGCGGTGGCCACGCCCGCAACCCAGGACCAGTGGCTGAAAGCGGCCAAGAAATCGCGGAAGGAACTGGTCCGGGAAGTGAAACGGGTCAAAAGAGCTGCCAAAGTGGATCCCGGTCAAAACGAACTCTTGCCGGGAGCCCCAACGGTGGTTGCCCCGCGAGAAATACCGGTCCGCTTCCAGATGGACCTGACCCCCGAACAGGAAGCGCGGCGGGCAGCGCTAGTCGAACGCCTGCACAAAATGGGAGGCGTACCCAGCGACAAGGCCGAGTTGATGCTGGAAGCCTTGGCGGCCCTGGTCGAATCCAAGGAAAAGACCCCCCGGGGGACCCTCGCCAGCCGGCCTCCCGTGCAGATCCATGTTCATAAACACGAAGAAAAAGTAACCGTTCAAACCGAGGCCGGAGACCGCGAATTGAGCCGGGCCGAATCCGATCGAATTCAATGTGACGCGATGGTGAACCGGAAAGGTTACCGCAGTAAGTCCACGATCCCGCCCAGGGTCCGCAAGGAAGTGTTGGCCCGTGACCGCCATCGATGCCAGGCGCCGGGCTGCGGCCGGACCCGCTTCCTTGAAGTCCATCATGTTATTCCCCGCAGACGAGGGGGTGGCCATCGACCGGAAAACCTCATCACGCTCTGTGGATCTTGTCACCGACTATGGCATGAAAAGGGACTCAGCCGAATATCCGAGCGGGTGGCTGGAGCCTGGGGCGTCATTCCCTGATCCTGTCTCCCACAAATTGACAACACCTGACCTGGCGACTATCCTGCGTAGTGACCGTTGGGGGTGGCTGACCCGCCAAAAAATGGGATCCAGCCTGAGAAAAACCCTTGGAACCTGACCCGGATCATGCCGGCGTAGGGAAACGGGCCTCAAGAGGCGCCATCCACCAAAACGGAGGCGCTTTTTTTTGTGGCTGTCCATTTCTCCGCCTGGCCTACCTTTCGAGGAGCCAGTCATGTCACGCGCATTCATCGCCCTTTTGATCGCCGTCTTGGCCGCCCCTTCCTTCGCCGACGACCAGCCCGACCGAACCTTCGAAGGCGACGAGGTCGTGGTCAGCGCCAGCCGCTACGATGACGAGACTCGCCTGAACGTCACCAACATCACCCACGAGGAATTGCAACTCCGGGAACCCGACCTGGAAATTCCGCTGCTGCTGCAGGGGGTGCCAGGGGTGTTCTCGTACAGCGACGCCGGCAGTGGCCTCGGCTACACCTATCTGAAGATCCGCGGTTTCGATCAGCGGCGGGTCGGCGTGCTGTTCAACGGCATCCCCATGAACGATCCGGAAGACCACCAGGTCTGGTGGGTGAACATGCCCGATCTGGCGGCCAGCGTGCAGGACATCCAGGTGCAGCGGGGCATCACCAACTCGATCGGTGGGATGACGGCCATCGGGGGCACGGTGAACATCATTTCGGCGGAACTTTCGGACCGGGCCCAGGGGATGTTCTCCCTGAACGCAGGCAGTTTCGGGTTTTCGCGGCAGATGATTAGCTACCAGACCGGCAAGCTGGGCAAGGGATTCAAATCGATGATCCGTCTGTCCCGGCAGGAAAGTGACGGCTACCGCGACCGCTCCGGTTACAACGGCTGGGGCGTTTTCTGGAGCGGGCAGTACGAGACGTCCAGGACCACCACCCGGGTCAACATCTACACGGGTCAGGAGCTGACCCACCACGCCTGGGACGCGGTGCCCGAATCCATTCTGAAGGAAAATCGGCGGGCGAACATGGAGACCTATCACAATGCCGTGGACAATTTCCGGCAGCCTCATTACGAACTCCACAATACGGTCTTCTTCAACGACAACCTGTCGATGACCAACCGCCTCTACTATATCCAGGGCAAGGGGTTCTACGAAAACTTCAAACATGATGCGGACGCCGCCAGTTACGCGCTGGAGGATCTGCCCGGTGTGAATCCGGAGGGAGAGATCGACCTCATCCGGCAGAAATGGGTGGAAAAAAAGCACTTCGGCTGGGTGCCCGGCCTGGAGTGGAACCAGGACCGGGGCCGGCTGCTGGTGGGCGGCGATTGGTACACCTTCCATTCGGATCACTGGGGCGACGTGATGTGGGCGGAGGGGGCCACGCCGGGGGATTTCCTGCCCGAGTACAGATACCACCAGTACACCGGCGACAAGGATGCCTACAGTCTGTACGCCAACCAACGCTACCGGGTGTGGGGCGGGCTGACTGCGACGCTCGATCTGCACTACCAGCACAAGGCATACAGCTTCAGGCAGGACGAGGTCGGCAACTTCGTGGGGGACCTGCGCAACGCCTACACGGTGAATTACGACTTCTTCAATCCCAAGGGCTCTTTGCACTACCAGGTTCCCGGCATGGTGGTCGGTGGTTCGATGGCGGCCTACGGTTCGGCGGGACGCAACCATCGCGAGCCCACCGACAACGAACTGTTCGACACCTTCAGCAGCGGCAGCGATCTCGGGGTGCAGCCCCTGTTCGGACGCAGCGAGGATGTCCTGAAATCCGACGGCTCCGTGGACTACGTCGAGTGGTTCGACCCCTATGTGAAGGCCGAGAGCGTGAACGACTACGAACTGGGTTTCTCCTGGCAGAATCCCGGGGTGAGTTTCACTCTGGGCGGCTATTTCATGGATTTCCAGAACGAGATCGTGGCTTTGGGCGGGGTCAACGATGACGGCAGCTCCATCCGAGGTAACGCCGGCAAAACCGTGCACAAGGGTCTGGAATTGGGTCTGAGAGCCAGATTGTCCAGCCACCACGCCCTGGCCCTGGCCGCCTCGAAGAGTTGGGACACGTTCAAGGAGTACCTCTACCACGACTACGACGGTACGGTTCAGGACTTCTCGGGGAATCCCATCGCCCTGTTCCCCGGCCATCTGGTGATGCTGTCCTGGGACGCGAGTTGGCTATCCGGGTTTACCTCCAGGGTTCGTTTCCGCGATACCGGACGACAGTATCTGGACAATTCCGGCAACAGTGATCGCATCATCGATGCCTGGGCGACGGTTGATTTGTCGCTTTGGTTCGAGCTGGGCCCCCTAGGCTGGGAGTCCCTGGACGGGGCCCGGATTTTTGCCCATCTGAGAAATATTGGTGACACGGAATATGAAACATGGGGATACTGGTACGGAGAGAACTTCTTCACACCCGCCGCGGGGCGGAATTTCGCTGTCGGATTGGATTACAATTTCTGATGAGCAACTACGATCCGGAAACCGGTGGGGCATCGTGCCCCATATTTCCCAAGAAGGGGCAGCGGGCCGTGGTCCTGTGCAACGGGCCGCAGCCGCCGATGCCCTTGCTGGACTACTGGCTGACCGGGGCCGACCTATTCGTCTGCGCCGACGCCGCCGGGCATCCCTATGATCACCTGCCCCGGATTCCGGACGTGGTGATCGGCGACTTCGATTCCCTGTCCGGCCGCCTCCTGGATGGGCGCGACGGTCCCAAGTTCCTGCAGGTCGCCGACCAGTACACCACCGACAGCGAAAAGGCCCTGCTCTTCTTGGAGTCCCAGGGGGTCGAGGAAGTCATTCTGATGGGCGCCACCGGCTGGCGCCTGGACCACACCCTCTTCAACGTGCAGCTGCTGGAGCGGTTCGCCGGCCGGCTACGCATCCTGATCGCCGGCCACCATGCCGACACCCTCCGCCTGGGGCCGGGGTCCAAGGAGTCCTGGGCCCTGTCGCCGGGAGTACTGTTCTCGGTGATCCCGATGTGCGGCCCGGTCACCGGCGTGACCTTCGAAGGCGCCATGTATCCCCTGCTGGGAGAGACCCTCGAACCCGGGGGCCCGGCCACGATCAGCAACCGGGTGACGATGTCGCCCCTGCTGATCTCCGTAGGCGAAGGGTCGCTGCTGGTGGCGGTCGACCGGGAGACCGGTCCCGACTTCATCGAAGACCTGTACGAGGACGAGTGATGTGAACTCGTTGGCCGGCGTCGCCTACGCGGGATTCCTGCTGTTCGTGGTTCTGCGCCTGTTCCGCAGGCCCAGCAGCGGCGTGGTGGACTACATCGTCGCCGGCCGCCGCCTGACCCTGCCCGCCTTCACGGCTTCATTGGTAACGACCTGGTACGGGGGAATCCTCGGGGTGGGGGAGTACACCTGGTCCTACGGGATCAGCAACTGGCTCGTGTTCGGGGTCCCCTACTACCTGTACGCCGGGCTGTTCGGGGTCTTTCTCGCGGCCCGCGCGCGGCGCTCCCAGGTGCTCACCCTGCCCGACCTCCTGGAAAAACGATTTGGCCGCCCCACGGCTCTGGCCGGCGCCGGGGTCCTGTTCGTGATGACAGCGCCGGCTGCCTATGTGCTGATGCTGGGCGTGCTGGTCCATTTCGCGACCGGCTGGCCGGTGTGGGTGGGCGTCGTCCTGGGTACCGCGCTTTCCGTGGGTTACGTGTTCCGCGGAGGCCTGCGGGCGGTCGTGGCCACCGATGTGGTGCAGTTCTTCCTGATGTTCCTGGGATTCCTGGTTCTGGTGCCGGTGTGCGTTACACGGTTCGGCGGGTGGTCCTTTCTGCAGGCGAATCTGCCGGCCAGCCATCTCCAGTGGGACGGAGGATTGGGCTTCCAGGCCATCGCCGTCTGGTATTTCATCGCCCTGTCGACCCTGGTGGAGCCCGCCTTCTACCAGCGCTGCTACGCGGCCCAGGATGAAAAAACGGCGAAGCGGGGCATCTTCGCGGCCATCGGTTTCTGGATCTGCTTCGATTTCCTGACCACCACGGCCGGTCTGTACGCCCGGGCGCTGATGCCGAACCTGTCCGATCCGGTGCAGGCGTTTCCCGCACTGGCGCAGCTCGTCCTGCCGGGTTTCTGGCAGGGAGTGTTCACGGTGGGGCTGCTGGCCACCATCATGTCGACGATCGACAGCTACGCCTTCATCGGAGCGGTCACCCTGGGCCGGGATCTGATCGGCCGGTGGCGGGGCACCAGCGAGGAAGAATCCCTGCCGATGATCCGCTGGAGCCTCCTGGCGACAGCCGCGGTGGCCGTGGCCCTGGCGTTGTGGTCCGGGTCGGTGATCCAATTGTGGAAGACCCTCGGCTCGATCGGGACGCCCATGTTATTGTTACCGTTGGTGTTGGCTCATACCCGGCGCCAGGTCCCAGGCCGGACGGTCCTGGGGTCCATGCTGCTTTCGGGGGCCGTGGTGATCGGCTGGCTCATCCTGGGCCGGGGGGGGCCGTGGCTGGGAGTCGAGGCCATCTTCCCGGGATTGGCGGTCTCGGCATTGACGCTATCTTGGCCCTGGACAGCAAATTCCCGGTCCTGAGAGCAGGACATTTCCCTCTATTTATGATATTATCGTGAGATATTCACCCTGGTAATCTCGCCTTTCCGGAGGTCCGTTTCATGTTCCGTAGATTAACGTGCCTGTTCGTCCTGGCCTTGACCACCATTCTCCTGTGCGGCGTCGCCGGCGCAGAGGTTGTTCCCGGTTACGAATTCGTGCCGGGCGAGGTCATCGTGAAATTTCATCCTGGACTCAACATCGCCCAGAAACAGGACCTTTTTGGAGAACTGAACGGCGAGAAACTGAAATCCTTCCGCATGGGCGCCGAGCACTGGCGCATGACCGACGGCGACGTCTACGAGGCCGTGAGCAAGCTCGAGGCGGATCCCCGGGTCGAGTACGCGCAGCCGAATTACGTGGTTTACGCGCTGGAAGTCCCCGATGACTCCCGTTTCGACGACTTGTGGGGTATGCACAACACCGGCCAGACCGGCGGCACGCCCGACGCGGATATCGATGCGGTCGAGGCGTGGGACGTCTATACCGGCACATCCGATGTCCTGGTCGCGGTCATCGATACCGGCGTGGACTACGACCACCCCGACCTCGTCGACAACATCTGGACCAATCCTGGCGAGATTCCCGGCAACGGCATCGATGACGATAACAACGGCTGGGTCGACGACATTCACGGTTACGATTTCTACAACAACGATGCCGACCCCATGGATGACAATGGCCACGGGTCCCACTGCTCGGGCACCATCGGCGGCGTGGGCAACAACGGGATCGGCGTGGCGGGCGTCGCCTGGGACGTATCGATCATGGGCCTGAAGTTCCTGTCGTCCGGCGGCTCGGGATCGACGGCCGACGCTGTTTCCTGCGTGGAATACGCCACCGCCATGGGCGTGGACATCATGAGCAACAGCTGGGGCGGCGGCCCCTTTGAAACGGTCCTCGAGACGGCGATCGCCGACGCCAACGCCGCCGGGATCTTCTTCATTGCGGCCGCGGGCAACTCCGGTTCCGACAATGACGTGAACCCACACTACCCCAGCAGCTACGAAGTGCCCAACGTCATCGCGGTCATGGCCACCAACCACAACGACCAGCGGGTGGTCGAGCCCGGCTGGTGGACCTCCAGCATCGGCGCCACCTCGGTCGACATCGCGGCCCCGGGCCTGCACATCTGGTCCACGACTCCCAACAATACCTACAGCGACTACTCCGGCACTTCCATGGCCACGCCCCACGTCGCGGGCGCGGTGGCGCTGCTGCGCGGCCGCTTCCCCAACATCTCGGTGGCCGACGGCAAGAACCTGCTGATGACCATCGGCAACGACATCCTGCCCCAGCTGGACGGAATGTGCGTCACGAGCGCCCGGTTGAACGTCCTGAAGCTGATCGGGGATCCGGATGAGATTCCGCCCAGTGCGGTGAACGATCTGGCCGTGGCCGGCGCGGCCTCCAACTGGATCGAAGTGCAGTGGACCGCTCCGGGTGATGACGACATGGTCGGCACCGCCAGCAGCTACGACATGCGCTGGGCCCTGGCGCCCATCATGGACGAAGCCGCCTGGGACGCGGCCATGGCCACTACCGGGGCGCCTGATCCGGGTCCCGCCGGCACGCCCGAGACCATGCAGATTGGCGGCCTGGACTTCAATACCACCTACTACTTCTCGGTGCGGGCCAAGGACGAATACGGCAATCTCGGCGGCCTGTCCAACTCTCCGGCGGGAACGACCCTGGGCATTCCCGTGGTCCATGTGGCCCCCACATCCCTCTCGACCACCCTGGAAACAGGTGGCACCGATCTCCAGACGTTGACCATCAGCAACGTGGGCGAAGGGGTGCTGGACTTCCAGATCCCCACCGCTGAATACATCATTCCGGCCAAGGCCAGTTTCCCTGCTGTCCAGCAGCACGAAGCTGTGTATCTGCCCAAGGGCGCGGTGGACAACCGACCGGCGCTGCTCGGTTCGGGCGGCCCGGACGCTTTCGGATACAACTGGGCCGACAGCGACGAAGCCGGCGGCCCGGCCTTCAATTGGATCGAGATCAGCACTCTGGGAACCCCGGTCAGCCTTGTGGACGACCAGGTTACGGCGGCCTATCCTCTTGGGTTCGTTTTTCCGTTTTACGGGAACGATTTCGCCGAATTCAAGATCAGTTCCAATGGGTTTGTCACCTTCACCGACAACGACGCGGCTGCTTCCAACCAGCCGGTGCCCTCAGTGGGTGCCCCGTTCAACCTGATCGCCCCGTTCTGGGACGACCTGAACCCCGCCACCGGCGGAACCGTCTATTATCACAGCGACGGCGCCCGCCTGGTCGTGCAGTGGGACAACGTGCCCCACTACGACGGCGGCGGTGTCTATACCTTCCAGGTACAGATCTATCCCAACGGCGTGATCGAATACCACTTCCTGTCGATGTCGCCGCCGAGCGACAGCGCGACCGTGGGTATCCAGAACGCCGACGGGACCGACGGCCTCCAGGCGGCCTTCAACACCGCCTATGTGCACGACATCCTCGCGGTCCGGTTCGCCCGGGTGAACCCCTGGTTGACCACCGGGCCCAATAGCGGCAGCGTGGCCGCGGGCGCCAGCATCGACGTGGATGTCATGTTCGACGCCACCGGCCTGTGCGGCAGCCACTTCGACGCCAACCTGCATGTGGTCAGCAACGATCCGGTCACCCCCGACGCCGTGGTGCCGGTGGGCCTGGATCTGATCGGTACGCCGGACATCTGGTTGTCCACGACGGCGCTGGATTTCGGGGCGGTCTACATCACCGCCGACAACACACTGGACTTGACCGTGGTCAACAACGGCTGCTCGGACCTGATGGTTTCGGGCCTGCTGTTTGGCGGCGTCGATGCCCGGGAATTCAGCACCACCCAGACGGCGCCGTTTGTCCTGATCGCGGGGGCCAGCCAGACGGTTCCCCTGATCTTTGCTCCCGAAATGGCCGGTCCCCGGTCGGCGACCCTCACGGTGGAAAGCGATGACGCCGATTCTCCCGCAATCGTGGTCGACCTCGACGGCGTGGGGCTCGACTTTCCCGATATCGCGGTGGATCCGACCGAGCTGACCGAGACGCTGGCCACCGGCGGCACGTCCACCCAGGTGGTGACCATCACCAACAACGGGCTGGGGGATTTGAACTTCACCATCCCCGAGGCGGAGTACCTGACCGCCGCGAAGAAGGCGGCTCCGGTGCACGGTTCCAAGGCGATCGAACTGGGCAAGGAAGACAAGGATCCGCGCGTTGGTGCGCCCGTCGTCCTGGGCGCCGGCGGCCCCGACCTCTTCGGGTATCGCTGGAGTGACAGCGACGATCCCACGGGGCCGGCCTTCAACTGGATCGAGATCGAAACCCTGGGTACGCAGCTGACCCTGAGCGATGACGACAACGAGGCGAACTTGCCCATCGGGTTCGACTTTTCCTACTACGGAAACAGTTTCAACACCTTCAACCTGTGCTCCAACGGCTGGGTGAGCTTCACCAGCACGGCCACGTCGCTGACGAACTACGCCCTGCCGAGTGGGAGCGCACCGGAGAATCTGCTGGCGTTGTTCCATGACGACCTCAATCCTTCAACGGGCGGTTGGGTCGGCTACCACAACGACGGTCAGCGCCTGATCATCGAATACAAGGACGTCCCTCGCTACGACAGCGGCGGCCCCTACTCGATGCAGATCCACCTGTATCCGAGTGGAGCCATCGAGTACCACTACCTGAGCATGCAGGGTTCGCGGCTTGACGAAGGGACCGTCGGGATCCAGAACGGTACACAGGACGACGGTCTGACCGTGGCCTTCAACACCGGCTACGTGCACGACGGCCTGGCCGTCCGGTTCCAGTCCCTGCCCTCGTGGCTGACGAGCACGCCCAATACGGGCACGGTGGCCCCGGGCGCCAGCATGGACGTGACCGTCGGGTTCAGTGCGGCCGATCTGTGCGGCGACCAGTACCTGGCCAACATGCACATTGTGAGCAACGACCCCGACACGCCGGACGCCCTGATTCCGGTGACCTTGAACCTGCTGGGTGAACCCGACGGGATCATCTCGGACACCACCCTGGATCTCGGTTCGGTCTACCTGACCCAGTGGTCGACCCTGCCGGTCACCCTGGCCAACGCGGGGTGTGCCTCGCTCCAGGTGACGGAGCTGACCATCGACAACCCGGTGTTCACGGTGGACGTGGCAGCGCCCTTCAGCGTGGCCGTAGGAGCCAGCATGGCCCTGAACGTGACCTTCAGCCCGACGGCCGGGGGGCTAGAGCCCGGGGTGATGACGATCACCACCGACGACCCGGACCACCCCCAGGTCAGCATCTCCGTGACCGGCCAGGGGGCGATAGCCACCCGTTTCGCCCTGGATCTCGACCCGGCTTCCGGATCTCAGAACCTGCTGGCAACCGAAGTCGGTCCCGGCCACCAATTCACCCT
>CBDTUS010000134.1:0-10212 GCA_965363725.1 uncultured bacterium
GGAGTGGGAGCCCAACGAGCGGGATGCCTGGGTGAACGACGCCCAGCGTTGGATCTGCCAGATCAAGGGCGTCCTGCAGTGCAAGATCGATCTGGATCCAGCCGGCGAAATAGCTGGGGTTCATGTGGTGGCGGGGATGGAACGTGAGCCTCGCCACATAGTCAGGGACGTTGAGAGCCTGCTGAAAGCCCGCCTGCAGATGGATATCTTCTACAAGAAAATCGGTGTGGTCCAGGTGATGGGCAATTCCAGCCCCGATCCGGTGGTTGAACCCGCAGTTGTTGCCGACAGCGGAATTCCCGGCCCCTCGGGCGTGACGTTTCACCCGCCGGGCTCCGATTCCGACAGCGACGTTTCAGCCGCTCCAGCCTGGGCCGAATCCTCGGCGCCCGCTTTGGGGACCTTAGCTCCGCCCGAGGCCAAAGTGTCCCCCGAGCATGAAACCGAGGATCTTCCTGAGCCCATCCCCGCCGTCCTGTTGGCCGAGGATCTGGCGCCCCGGCTCATCTGCGCCGGCGTCGGCGTCATGGCCAGCGATATGGTCGTGAGGGCGGAGGTCCAGTTGCGTGTGGGCAATGTCGAAGCCCAGGGCACCTGCGAAGGACCCAACCACGCCGAGAGCGACGTCCAGCTGGTGGCGAGGGCCACACTGGAGGCCGTGGGCCAACTGGTGGTCGAACCGGTCCTGCTGCATCTCAACGAGATCCGCATCCGGCCCCTGGGGGGGCAGACAGTGGTCATGGTCGCCGTGGACCTCGTCGAAGGCCGCGCCAGCGACACCCTGTACGGAACCTGCTCCACTCGTCACAACCGCCAACAGGCCGTGGTCCACGCCGTCCTGGACGCCCTGAACCGCCGGTTGGCGATGTACTCCCTCAAGGCCTCCGCTGCGGAAAACTGATCACCGCGCCCCTCCCTTCGCGGCTTCCCTTGAACCCCGGGCATTCTCCTCTTATCATCGAGGCCGGTGGAACGACCCGTCTCCAGGTCCTCTGCATCGTTAAGGTGCCCGCACCCTGCGGCAGCACCGGGAAGGAAATCCATGAAATACGCCGACAGCGGTGTGAACATCGATGCCGCCACACGGGCCCTGGCTCGCAGCAAGGAAGCGGTCCGGTCCACCTGGGACCAGCGGGTCCGCAACGAACTCGGGGCTTTCGGGGGGTTGTTCCAGGCGGCGCCGGGCGAACCGTTGATGGTGGCCAGCGTCGACGGCGTCGGCACCAAGGTCATGGTGGCCCGCATGGCCGGCCGGTATGACACGGTGGGCCAGGATCTGGTGAACCATTGCGTGGACGACATCCTGGTCCAAGGGGCCGAGCCGTTGTTCTTCCTGGATTATTTCGCCACCTCCCGACTGGAGGAGGCCGTCCTGCCGGTGATCATCGAAGGCTTTGCCCGTGGGTGCCGGGAAAACGGTTGCGCCCTTCTCGGCGGAGAGACCGCGGAAATGCCCGGCGTTTACGGTGAAGGGGAATTCGACCTGGCCGGGACCATCGTCGGTAGGGTGAACGAAGAGGACGTTCTGGACGGCAGCCGGATAGCCGCCGGCGACAGGGTCTGGGGACTGCCCAGCACGGGGCTGCACACCAACGGCTATTCCCTGGCCAGGGCCGCCCTGTTCGACCAAGGCGGTTTCGCGGTGGGTGACCAGCCGGCGGAACTCGGGGGCGCGACGGTGGCCGACGCCCTGCTGGCGGTTCACCGCAGCTACCTGGGCGAACTGCGCTCCATCTGGAAAGAACACGGGCGGCCGGCCGTGCACGGCTTGATCCACATCACCGGCGGGGGCTTCTACGACAACATCCCCCGCGTGGTGCCCGACGGTTTCTGTGTGGAGGTGGATCCCTCAGCCTGGACACCGCTATCCATCTTCCAGCTGATCGCCGACAAGGGGGGCGTCGCCAAAACGGAAATGTACCGGGTCTTCAACATGGGGGTCGGCATGGTGGTCGTCACCGGACCCGAAGTCGACCTGGCCCGGGTCCAGGGAATCGGGGCGATGGAAATCGGCGTGGTTCGTAAGGGAACCGACAAGGTCCGGCTCCCCTTCTGATTCTGCAGCGTTGTCACCGAACGGGCCGGCGGTCAAACGCCGGCCCGTTTTTTTGGGACATGTCCCCCTCCGAAAACAGTGTTCCGCAGACCGCCCGGGACACGCCTGGGACACCCTCCTGTCCATGTCCGGAATATTTCACTTGTCCACGGTCGGTAAGGGTATTCATCCGAGGTGGTTGCGAGGAATAGCCCCTTGGCCGGGCCCGCTGCCAAACCCTGGCATCCCTCCTGCAATGGGCAATCGCACACCACAACAATGAAAGGACGACCCCACATGGACAAATTCTGGAACGAGGAAATCAGGGGCTATCCCCACGGCGGGCAGGGAGTCGCTGTCTGGGTGGTTCGTCGCGACGGCGATGACGCGGCGTCCCCCCTCAAGATCCTGTTCACTTGGGCGGCCGGCAGCGGCCGTATGCAGGGACTTGAGCAGCGGCCGCCGCTCGGCGCCCTGCTGAAGGCCATGAATGAACATCGGGAGGAAATTTCCTACCGGTCCGAAGACTCCGCTTTGTGGGTAGAGCCGTTGTTCGAGGAGGGCCGGGTCCGGGGTTGTCTGGGTATCTGGTTCCAGGCCGACCAAGCCTGGCGCGAAGCGATCTTCCTGTGGGGGCAGCGACTCGCCGCCCGGCTGGGACCCGTGCTGGGCCAGTTGGAGCCCCACCAGTTCCGGAGGTTTCCCGCGGCGATGTCCGAACAGGGCACCTTGTTTGCTCTGCCGGACCCGGTGGCAAAACCGGGCCGATCACCCGGGCCCCGGGGAAGTGGGTCCCGGGGCGGCGGCCTGCCCATGCCGCGGCCCGTCGCCGTACCCGGAATCCCCGGCTGCATCGGCTGCAGCAAGGAAATGATCGGGCTGGGGGCCAGTCTGAAGGATGTCGCCTGCAGCGGCGTCAACGTTCTGTTGAAGGGGGAATCGGGAACGGGCAAGGAGGTGGTCGCCAAGGCCTTGCACCTTCTCGGAGACCGGGGGCGGGGACCGTTCGTCGGACAGAACTGTGCGGCCCTGCCGGCTTCACTTTTCGAAAGCGAACTGTTCGGCCATCGGGCCGGAGCCTTCACCGGGGCCAGCAGCGAAAAGAAGGGATTGCTGGCGGCCGCCAACGGGGGCACCTTCTTCCTGGATGAAATCGGGGACATGCCGATGGAGCTTCAGATCAAGCTGCTTCGTGTGATGCAGGAGCGCCGGGTCCGCCGGATCGGCGATCTTCAGAGCCGTCCGGTGGACATCCGCTTCCTCGCCGCCAGTCACAAGGACCTGACGGCCGAGATCGACCAGGGCCGCTTCCGGCTCGATCTATACTACCGCCTCAAGGTGGTCGCACTGGATATTCCGCCCTTGCGGAACCGTCCGGAGGACATCCTGCACCTGTTTTCGTATTTTCTCAAAAAGAACGGGCAAGACTTTGAAAAGATGAAAATAACAGAACGAGCAGTGGCCAGCCTGCAGGCCTGGCGGTGGCCCGGCAACGTGCGGGAACTGGAAAACGAAGTCCAGCGATTCCTGGCCCTGAATCCCTCGGCCGACACCATTACGGTCGGCAGTTTGTCCCGGGAAATCCAGACCGCCCGGACGGGCCGGGTGGATGCCGCCGACCTTGGGACGCTGCGCCAACTCGGCCAGGCCCAGGAAATCCTCGAGCGTTATCTGATCCGCAAGGCCATCGCGGCGACCGACGGCCGCAAAGCCGCCGCCGCCCGCCGGCTGGGGCTTTCCCGGCAGGGGTTGTACAAGAAGATCGCCCGGTACGGCATGACCGATCTGATCCACACGGTTGAGTCCTGAAGGATTCCTGAAGGAATCCCGAGGGCTAGTCGCCGGTTTCTCGCAGTGCTGTCACTGGACACCGGGGGGTTCGTCCGGTATTTTGCCGGACATGACAGACACCCAGGTACACTCGTTATCCCCAGGGGACCGTCGCTTTCGGGTCGGCCTGCCCGGCCTGTCCACGAACCTTGCCCTATTTGCCGGCCTGCTGGTGACCGCCGGGCTGCCGCCCTATCGGTGGATGGGCCTGTTGGTGCCCGTTGGCCTGGCCCTTCTGTTCGGGGTCCTGCTCTGTGCCCAGCGTCCGGGCCGAGCGGCCTGGTTCTTCGGTCTGGCCCACCAAGCCACCCTGCTGCATTGGCTGTTCCTGCTGGATCCCTCGAAGACCATCCCGACGCGCGCCCTGGTGCCTATCCAGGCCTCGGCGACCATCCTCTACGTGGCCTGTTTCTACTTGCTGATGGGCTACATATTCGGGCAACTGAAAAATCGTCTGGGATCCCCCACCGCTCTTTTGCTGCTTCCGGTTCTGTGGGCGGCTATCGAGGCCCTGCGTGCCAAGGGAGAGATGGCGTTTTCCTGGTGTCTGAGCGGTGCTGCCGTCATTGGGACACCCCTGATGGCCCTGGCCCGGACTTCCGGAGAGATCGGTGTCGGAGTGGGTCTGGTTTTTTTCGCCACGGTCCTGGTCTCGATATGGAGGGCGCGCCGGGGTAACCCCCTGCCGCCTTTCCAGCGCAACACCCTTTGGGCAGGCGCCCTGGGGGTCTGGATCTTTCTCGTGGTGGGATCCCAGCTTAGGCCCATGGGGCCGGTCCCCCTGGAAGGAACGGCCGATCTGGTGGAGGCGGCCGCCGTCCAGGCGGATGTCGCTCTGGCTGTCAAGTGGGTGGACGCCAAGATCGATTCCACCAAAATCCCCTACACCGCCGGGACGCGCCAGGCTGCGGAAAAGGGCGCCGAGTTCGTGGTCTGGGCGGAAACCGCGGTCCCGGCCTACCTGCGTTACGACAAGGATCTGCTGGCCTGGGTGCGGGATCTCGTGAAGGAAACCGGCGTCTGGCTCTACACCGGATTCCCGGACGCCGACCGCGGCCCGGATGGCCAGGTTCGTTCCTACAATTCGTCGGGCCTGATATCTCCTCAGGGGCAGATCGTGGACAAGTACGCCAAGTACCATCTGTTGCCCATCGGGGAGTCGATGCCCTTCACCTCGATTTTTCCCTTCCTGGCCAAGGTGGATGTGGGGCAGGCTGAATGGACGCCCGGGGACAGGCCGCGGCCCATGACCGTCGCGCTGGACGGGGGCAGTTTCCGGTTTTCGGGCCTGGTGTGTTTCGAATCGATTTTTTCCCATCTGGCGAGGCAGTCGGTTCGCAGCGGGAGCCAGTGCCTGGTCGTGATCACCAACGACGGCTGGTTCGGCGAGTCCGCCGGTCCCCGTCAGCACACCGCGATGGCCCGGCTCAAGGCGGTGGAGTGCGGCGTGCCCGTCATTCGGTGCGCCAACAACGGGATAAGTTTCATCAGCGATGCCCGGGGAAACTACCTCGACCGTCTGGACCTCGGCCACCGGGGTGTCGTGCGGGGGGCGATCGTTCCCGGTGACGGCCGCACCCTTTACGTGGCCTACGGAGCCTGGCCGCTGTTCGTTTTTCTGCTGATCTGGTCGGTCCTGGCCGTGGCACTAGGCCTGCGGGACATCCGCCGGAAGCTGAACCCATGACCGCGGGCAACCGACATGTTTTCAAGTTCTGCCCGCATTGCGGGGAGACCATGGGCACCAGGCTCGAAGGTGGGATGGAGCGTCCCGTGTGCCTCCAGTGCGGGTTCGTGCAGTATCTCAATCCCGCGCCGGGGGCCGGTGTGATCGTCATGCGAGGCCGGCGGGTCTGTCTGGTTCAGAGAAAATTTGCCCCCAAGCAGGGGGAGTGGTCGCTGCCCACCGGGTTCATGGAATGGGACGAGGACGTCCAGTTGACGGCCCGGCGTGAAGCCCTGGAGGAAACCGGACTGGACGTGAAGCTGACGGAACTTTTTGCGGTGGAATCCGGGATCCTTCCGCCGGACATCCCCGTGCTGGTGGTATTCTACCGGGCGGAAGAGGTCGGCGGCCGGCTGCAGGCCGGGGACGATGCCGCTGCCGCGGGATTCTTCGAATTGGGGCAGTGGCCGGGACCGATCGCCTTTGCCGCCCACCGGCTGGTCCTTTCCCGCCTGGCCAGTGAGTATTCCTCGTGAGCGGAGGGGACATGGAAAACCAAACCGTCAAGGCTGCCGTTTTGTTGTCCGGCAGCGGGCGCACCCTGGAAAACCTCCTGGTCAGGCGGCAGGCTGGGGACCTGGCCGTGGAAATTTGTGCGGTTGTAGCCAGCCGCGGCGATGTCCGGGGCGTGGAGGTAGCCCGGGATCACGATCTGCCCTGCGGGGTCTTCCGGCGCAAGGACTACGATTCGATTGCCGCCCACAATGCCGCAATCAATGCCTGGCTCCAACCATACGCGCCGAGGATGGTGGTCCTGGCCGGCTATCTTTGTTTCTACATCCAACCCGCGTGGTTGGCCGGGCCGGTGGCCAATATCCATCCCGCCCTGCTGCCGAAATACGGGGGCCAGGGATTCTACGGCGACCGGGTGCACCGGGCTGTCCTGGCTGCCGGGGATGAAGAAACGGGATGCACGGTCCACCTGGTGGACGGCGAATATGACCACGGCAGCATCCTGGGCCAGAAAAAGGTGCCAGTCCTGCCCGGGGACGACCTGCATGCGTTGGCCGCGCGGGTCTTCGCCGCCGAATGCGATCTGTATCCCGAAGTGCTGTCCCGGCTGGCCGCTGATCTGGCCTGAGCCGTTGCCGACCAAAACGCAAACACCTCCTGGGGGATTAACCCCAGGAGGTGTTCTTGTCCCGGCCGGAATGCAGGTCCGACAGGAAACCTATCTTCTATATAAGGATCAGGTCAGGTTCGGGCAAACCTCGCTGCCTTCTCCTTGCGGATCCCGGGGGTTTCCCGTCATCAGGTAACGGTGCATGGCGTCGGCCGCGACCCGGCCCTGGCCCATGGCCAGGATGACAGTGGCGCCGCCGGTGACGATGTCACCGCCGGCGAACACGTTCTCGAAGCTCGTCTGCATGACCTCGTTGATGACGATGGTGCCCTTGCGCTCGTTGCGCTCCAGTTCGGGGCAGTCCGCCGAGAGCAGAGGGTTGGGACCCTGGCCGATGGCGATGACCACCGTGTCCACGGCGAACTCGCGCACCTTGCCCTCGAGGGGCACGGGGCGGCGGCGTCCACTGTCGTCGGGCTCGCCCAGTTCCATCTCCTGGCACAGGATGGCTCCCACGGCGCCCTTGCCGTCATCGACGATCTCGATGGGCGAGTGCAACAGGTTGAAGTCGATGCCTTCCTCTTCCGCGTGATGGATCTCCTCGATCCGCGCGGGCATCTCCAGCCGGCTGCGGCGGTACACCAGGTACACCACTTCCGGCTGCAGCCGCTTGGCGGTGCGGGCACTGTCCATGGCGGTGTTGCCGGCGCCGATCACCGCGATCCGCTTGATCTTCTTGACCGGGGTGTCGGCGTGCTCGGGGAACTTGTACCCGCCCA
Source organism: uncultured bacterium (assembly GCA_965363725.1). GTDB lineage: Bacteria > Krumholzibacteriota > Krumholzibacteriia > LZORAL124-64-63 > LZORAL124-64-63 > JAGLCY01. The sequence goes on from CBDTUS010000134.1 coordinate 7,434, forward strand.
TCAGGTTCACGCGGGTCAAAAACTCGTTGGCGCTGTAGACGCCGTTGAGGTTCTCGCCGGGGATGCCCAGGAACCAAGGGAGACCCGCGCCGGTGGCGATGAACACGGTGTCGAAACGCTCCCGCACGCTGTCCAGGCTCTCGGCCTTGCCCACGGGGTAGTTCATGACGAACTTGACGCCCATTTTTTCCAGGCCCTGAATTTCCCTGAGCAGGATTTCCTTGGGCAGCCGGAACTGCGGGATGCCGTAGAAGAGCACGCCGCCGGGTTTGTGCAGGGCCTCGAACACGGTGACCTCGTGACCCTTCTGGATCAAGTCGCTGGCCGTGGTCAGACCGGCCGGCCCGGACCCGATGATGGCCACGGTCTTGCCCGTCGGCGGCGCGATGTCCGGCATGATGTCCAGGTTGTGCTCCACGGCGTAATCGCCGAGGAATCGTTCCACGCGGCCGACCCCGCCGGGCTCGCGACCCTTGTCCGGCTTGTTCAGGGTGCAGACCATCTCGCACTGGTCTTCCTGGGGGCAGACCCGGCCGCAGATGGCGGGCAGGAAGTTCTTCTCTTTGATCTTTTTCAGTGCGCCCTCGAAGTTCTTCTCGCCGACCAGCTTCAAGAACGCGGGAATGTCGATGCCCACGGGGCATCCCGCCACGCAGGGCTTGTTCTTGCAGTCGATGCAGCGCAGGGCTTCCTGCTGGGCCTCGATCTCGTTGTAGCCCAGGGGCACTTCCTCGAAGTTCAGGATCCGGTCCATGGGAGCCTGTTCGCGCATGGGCGTCTTGGTCTTGGATTTGTTGAAGACCTTCTTGGGCTTTTTGGGCGTATCGTTCATGGCGGGCCTCCTTACTCGCTGCGTTGCAGGTTGTCGGCGGCCTCATGCATGCGGCACCGGTGATATTCTTCGAGCGACGAACGTTCTTCAGGCTGGTAATAAGCCAGACGAGTGATCAGCTCGTCGAAGTCGGTCTGATGACCGTCGAACTCCGGGCCTTCGACGCAGGCAAAACGGGTCTTGCCGCCCACGGTGACCCGGCAGGCGCCGCACATCCCGGTGCCGTCGACCATCAAAGGGTTCAGGGAGGCCTGGGTGGGGATGCCGTGGGGCTCGGTGGTCTTGCAGACGAACTTCATCATCACGACCGGGCCGATGGTGATGACCTCGTCAATCTTCTCGCCTTCGTCGATCAGGTCGGACAGGGCGTGGGTGACCATGCCCTTGCGGCCGTAGCTGCCGTCATCGGTGGTGACGATGGTGGTGTCGGCCAGAGCGGTGATCTCCTCCTCGAGGATGAGCAGTTCCTTGGTCCGGGCCCCGAGAATGGCGATGACCTTGTTGCCCGCCGATTTGAGCGCCTGCACCTGGGGCCACACCACGGCGTTGCCGATGCCGCCGCCGACGCAGACCACGGTCTTGCCCGTGGGGATCGCCGTGGCCATGCCCAGGGGGCCGGCCAGATCGTGGATCTCGTCACCCACATCCAGCACCCCCATCATCTCGGTGGTCTTGCCGACTTCCTGGAAGACCAGGGTGATGGTGCCCTTGTCCGGATTGCGGTTGGCGATGGTCAGGGGGATGCGCTCCCCTTCGTCGTTCACCCGCAATATGATGAACTGGCCCGCCTTGCCGCGCTCGGCAATATGCGGGGCCTCGATCTCGAAAAGCTTGGTTTGGGGAGCGAGTTCCTTGGCGTAGATGATTTTGTTTCCCACGGCAGGCTCCTTGTAGAATGCAGGACCACAGGCGGTTCAACCGTTGCATCAGGAGAAAAGTAGTTTTTGCGGAGGGCAAAGCAAGCTGAAAATATCTGATAATGGTTTGCAGTATCAACATTTACAAAGATGGCAAAGTCAAAAAAAAGGGCCGTAACGGACGGGCCCGGAATCGGGGGGAGCGATTCATGGGCTCGGTGGCCGTTCGGCCCTTTTTGGGGCAAAATGCATGAGCAGCATCTTGCCTGGTTTCAGTGAGCAGGGATTGTGCCTGCGGCTGTCGGGGCCCCGGAAATCTTGACGTGCGCCTGAAATGCCGCAATCTTGGGTTTTCCAGCAACATGTGATCGGGGCGTCTCATGATCAGGCTCCCGTCGATTGCACCCTGCAAGGAACGATGTGGATTCCGGAGGAACCCCGCCATGGAAGAGTTGATTCGTGAGATGTTGGTCCAGATCGGCGAGGATCCCGACCGGGAAGGGCTGGTCCGGACCCCCGACCGCGTGGCCCGGGCCTGGAAGGAAATCGCCGGTGGCTATGGCGAAGACCCCGGTCTCATGGTCCGCAGCGCCTTGTTCGAGGCCGAGGGCAAGGAAATGATCCTGGTCAATGACATCGATTTCTTCAGCGTCTGTGAACACCACATGCTGCCGTTTTTCGGCAAGGCCCATGTGGCCTATATCCCCAACGGAAAGATCGTGGGGCTGTCGAAGATGGCCCGGGTGGTGGAGACCTTCGCCCGGCGCCTCCAGGTCCAGGAACGCATGACCGCCCAGATCGCTTCCTGTCTCATGGAGAACCTCGAGCCTCTCGGCGTCGCCGTGGTTTTGCACGCCCAGCACCTGTGCATGATGATGCGGGGGATCCAGAAGCAGAATAGTTACGCGGTGACCAGCGAGATGCTCGGGTGTTTCAAGAATGACCCGAAGACGAGAGGTGAGTTCCTGACCCTCATCCGGGAGAAGCCCTGAGCCAGGTACATGAAGATCCCCTATGATTGATCCGGCTGGCTTAGGCTTCACATGCGCCTGCCGGATCAATCATAGGGGATCTTCATGTACCTGGCTCA
>CBDTUS010000135.1:0-10186 GCA_965363725.1 uncultured bacterium
GGGCACGTTGTGCAAAAAGCCCAGGAACGGGGGCGGGTCGCCGAGCGGGGTCAGCGAACCGCCGATGTTGGCCACCAGGAAGATGAAGAAAATGATCAGGTGCACCTTGTTCCGTCGCCAATCGTTGGCCCGCAACAGGGGCCGGATCAATACCATGGCTGCTCCCGTGGTCCCGATCAGGGACGCCAGGAAGGTCCCGATCAGCAGCAGGACCAGGTTGACCTTCGGTGACCCGCGCAGCGACCCGCCCAGGTAGATACCGCCAGAGATCGTGAACAGCCCCCACAGCAGGATGATGAAGGGGATGTAGTCCATGAGGTAGATGTGCAGGATCTCCTGGACAGCCTCGCTGGTGTTCCAGAACAGGAACGGCACCGCGAAGAGCAGGGCCCAGAAGGCGGATACCTTGGGGAAATGGGCGTGCCAGAAATGGGGCGCGATCAGCGGTCCCAGGGCGATGGACAGCAGGATGCCCACGAAAGGGATGACGGTCCACAGGGGCAGCAGCCCCACGGGGCTGGCGTGCCCGGATCCATGGTCGTCGCCGTGGCCGGTATCGTGGGCTTCGGTGGCGGCGGCTTCATGGCCGGGGTCGTGGTCCTGGGCGGACGCGGCGACGGCGAGGCAGCCCAGGATACCGGCGATGACCAGGATGATCATGGCCGGACGGGAACTTGAACGCAGGTGACGAACCATCAGGAAAGGCCTCCGGGCTCGGGCGTTAATACTGGTTGGAGCCATCGGGACGGTGGGGTACCATCCGGTTACCGGTAAAAATTGATCACCATGACCGGACTGTCAATATGTCGATTTCCACCGCGGGAGTGCGGGCCCGATGCGGATTGCCCACCTGAGTTCGATGACCGGGTTCTACGGAGGTGAAGTCTGCCTGCTGAACCTGGCCGCGGGCATGCTCGGGCGCGGCCACACCGTGGCCTGTGTGGTACGGCCGGAGAGCCGCCTGCGCCGGGAACTGACCGCCCGCGGGGTGGATGTCCTGCCCCTGCCGCTGCTGGACTGGTACGAGCCGTGGAGTGTTTCCCGTCTGCGGCGGTGGCTGATTCACGAAGATATCCAGATCCTGCACACCCATCTGCCGCGCGACTATTTCATCGGCGCGGCGGCCACCCTCGGCACCGAGGTGCGGAACGTGGGGTCGCGTCACCAACTGCATCACATCAGCATGCCTGCCCTGAAGCGCCCTTTCATGAGCCGCTTCAGCGCGATGATCGCCGTCAGTGGGGCCGTGCGCCAGGGTGTGGTGATATCGGGGGTCATGGATTCCGACAAAGTGGTGACCGTTCCCAACGGAATCCCCCTGGAGGTCGACCTGCAGGCGGCGCAAAGTTTGCGGGATACCGCGAAGGTTGGGGCCGATACCCCCGTCGTGGGTTACGTGGGACGCCTGAGTCCCGGCAAAGGCCTCGAAATGCTGCTCGAAGCGACCGCCCTGCTGGTGCGCCGGTGGCCGGACCTTCGGCTGTTCATCTTGGGAGACGGGCCCGGGGTCAATGGGTACGTGAAGGGGCTCGAAAAGATGACGGCGCGGCTGGGCCTGGGACGGAACGTTCGTTTCTTCGGCTATGTCGACGGCGCCGCAACCGCCTGCGCGGCCTTCGACGCCCAGGTGGTCTGCTCCCGGGCCGAGCCCTTCGGCCTGGTCACCGTGGAGGCGATGGCGCAGGGCCGGCCCGTGGTGGTGACCGACAGCGGCGGCAGTCCGGAAATTGTCCGCGACGGAATCGAGGGGTTTCTGGTGGCCCCCGATGACGCCGCCACCCTGGCCCGCCGCCTGGACTGCCTCCTGGATTCGCCGGGTCTGCGCCGGGAGATGGGGCGCCGGGGCCGCGAGCGCGTCCGGCGCCGGTTCACCCTCGACCACATGCTCGATGCGACCGAGGCCCTTTACATGAAGGTGCTGGGCCTGGAGGTGCTCAAGGAGCGCCGGGCCACTGCCTGATCAGCCGGTCATCCCCTTGATGACCGGAGTGATGCCGTCGATCATCAGCTGCACGGCGATCACCGTCACCAGCAATCCCATCAGCTTCTCGATGACCTTCATGCCGGTGCGGCCCAGCTTGGCCAGCACCGCGTCGGCGCCCATCAGGATGGCGCCGGTCAGCAGCAGGATACCCAGCACCGCGCCCAGGACCAGGGGCACGCCCAGGTGGGAGGGCGCCTGGGGCGTGAGCACCATGACGGTGGTGATCGATCCCGGTCCGGCGATCATCGGGATGGCCAGCGGTGTGATCGAAGGATCGTCGTCATCTTCCTCGTCCTCGTTCAGCTCGACATCCTTGGCGTAGGCGCGGCCGATGCCCGTGCGCCAGCGCCGGGGCTTGGACTGCAGCATGTCCAGCCCGATGCCGAAGAAGATCACTCCGCCGGCGATCCGGAAGGCGTTTATGGTGATTCCGAACAGTTCGAGGACCTGGTGTCCGACCACGATGAACATCAGCAGGACAAAAAAGGCGGTGATCAGGGCTTTGATCAGGACCTTGCGTTTTTGCCGCTGGTCCATCCCGGAGGTCAGGCCGCTGAAAAACGGGATGACCCCCAGGGGATCGATGACCGCAAACAGGGACGAGAACGAAAGAATCAGAAAGGCTGTGATGCTCATGATTCACCTCCGGGGTGGTTCGGGACCTGGTTGATTGGCCGGGAATATGGTGGTTTAATTCCGGAAGTCCAGTGGAAGTCCAGTGGAAGTCCAGCACAGTGTCAGATGATTTCTAGGCTCTCGGCGGTGAGGGTCACCGAGCCGTGATCGTCCTCGACGAGGCCGGTCACCAGGTAGGGCCCGCGGCTGAGCAGGCGCGAGCCATAGCGGGCGTAAACCTTGGGGAACAAGGTGACTTCGCACAGGTCGGTTTCGTCCTCGAGCGTGATGAATTTCATCGACTCGCCCGTCTTGCGCACCGTCGCGCTCTTGGCGGTGATCAGGGTGCCGGCCACCTTGACCCGGCGGCCGGCCCAGCCGCCGAGATCGCAGGCGCGGATCACGCCCCGCCCCTGCAGCCACTCGCGCAGCATGGCCATGGGGTGCCCTGTGGCCGTCAGGTGCAGCACCTCCATTTCCTGCTGCAGTTTTTCGGTGTGGGAGTAGTCGGGGATCGCGGGAATCAGCGACACCGCCGACCCGCCACCGGGCGCGGTGCCGCCGACGGGAAACAGGGTGGCCGTCTGGACGGTGACGCGGCCGTCGTCATCTGCGGCGCCTCCCGCGGCCTTCAGCCTCTTGGTCCCGCGCTGCCGTTCCTTGCGGATCAGGGCGTGCCGCCACAGCAGCTCCGGTCGCGTCAATTCGAAGCCGTCGCAGGCGCCGCAGCGGATCAGGTTCTCGATCTCGTTCTCCGCCAGCTGCGGCACCCTTTCGAGCAGGTTGCCCAGCGACACGAAATAGCCGTGGCTGTCGCGTTCGTCGAGAATCGCGTCCAGCGAACGGCGGCTCATGCCGTGGATCTGCTGCAGCCCGATCCGAACCTGACGCTCCTGCCCGGTGAAGACATCCTGGCTGTGGTTGATGTCCGGCAGCAGGATCTCCAGGCCCAGGCGGCGCGTCTCCTCGAGGTAGGCCGACACGCTGTAGAAACCGCCGCCGTTGCTCATGACCGCGGCCATGAACTCGGCGGGATGGTGGGCCTTCAGCCAGGCGGCCTGGAACGAGAGCACCGCGTAGCTGGCCGAGTGCGCCTTGCAGAAGGCGTAGCCGGCGAAGCTGCTGACCTGCCGCCACAACTCTTCGATCACCCCGGGCTCCACTTCGGGCGCGTGCCCGCTGGCCATGGCGTCGCGCGCGCCGGCGAGAAACCGGTCCTGCATGGCCAAGAATTCCTTCGCGTCGCCCTTGAAGCTCATCGAGCGGCGCATCAGGTCGGCCTCGGCCAGGGTCATGCCGGCCACCGCACTCAGGGTGCGCATGACGTCTTCCTGGTAGATCATCACGCCGTAGGTCTCGTTGAGGAACTTCAGCGACGGGTGCGGCAACACCGCCTTCTCCTTGCCCAGGTGCCGCAGCACGAAACTGCGCGACATGCCGCTGTCCGATGGTCCGGGCCGGATCACGCTGCTGGCGGCCACGACGATCGGGAAGGTATCGGCCTTCAGCTTCTTGAGCAGCGAACGCATGCCCGGCGACTCGATGTAGAAGCAGCCCATGGTGTCGCCCTGCCGCATCAGGCGGCGGGTGGCCGGGTCGCCGTCGGGCAGCTTGCTCAGGTCCACGCTGATGCCCTGGTTCTCACTCACCGCGTGCGCCGCGTCGGCGACCACGGCGATGCCGCGCTGGGCCAAAAGATCGATCTTCACCAGACCCAGGTCTTCCACCGAGTACATGTCCAGCTGGCTGATGAGGATGCCCTTGCGCGCCCACTGCAGCGGGAACAGGTCGGTCAGCGGACGGCCGGCGATGACCACCCCGCCGGCGTGGATGCCCAGGTGTCGCGGTCGCTTGTTCAGCTGCCGGGCCTGTAGCAGCAGGGAGCGGTAAGGCTCACGGTTCAGCGGCAGTCCGGCCGATTCGGGCCGCGTGGCCAGCGCGGTGTCGGCGTCCGGGCCTTCGAGCACGCGCCAGGGGAGCCGTCGTGTGACCTTGGTCAGGTCGCGGTCGCCATAGCCGCGGGCCTTGGCCGCCTCGCGGAAACCGGAGCGCGAGCTGAAGCGGTTGATGTTGCAGATCATCGCCGTGCGGTCGCGTCCGTAGCGGTCGTAGACGTACTCGAGCACCCGGTCGCGGTCCTTCCAGCCGAAATCCAGGTCGATGTCCGGCGGGGTGAGCCGTTCGGGATTCAGGAAGCGCTGGAAGTACAGGTCGTGCTCCAGGGGGTCGACGTGGGTGATGCCCAGCAGGTAGCTGACCAGCGAGTTGGCTGCCGAGCCGCGGCCCAGCGTGGGCATGCCCTGGTCGCCGGCGAAGCGGACGATGTCCCACACGATCAGGAAATACCCGGCGAAACCCAGCTTCTCGACCACGGCGATCTCTTCCTGCAGACGGGCCATCGCCTTGCCGGTCACCTGACGGTAGCGTTTCTGCAGGCCGTCGAAGCAGAGCTTCCACAGGTACGACTCGGTCGTCTCGCCGGCCGGCAGGGGGAACTCGGGGTAGCGCCACTGGCCCAGCTTGTGCTGGAAACGACACTGTTCGGCGAGGGCCTCGCTCTCGAGGCAGGCGGTGGGGAATTCGTCGAGCAGTTCGTGCATCCGGGCCGCCGGTTTGAGCCAGGAGCCGGGCGGGGCGCAGCGGTCCGCGGGCACGGTTTCGACCGTGGTCAGGGTGCGCATGCTGGAGACCAGCTTCTGGCGTTCGAGGTCTGCGGGGGTGGCGGCGTAGACATCGCCGCTCGCGACGGTCGGCACGTGGTGCGCGGCGGCCCAGCCGTCCAGTTCGCGCAGCTGTCGGTACACCGGGCCGAGCTCGCCGCCGACGGTCGGCAGCAGCACGCGCAGGGCGCCGCGGGTGAAGTCCATCAGGTCCGGTTTTCCGCTCGCGGTCTCTTCACCCGCCGCCCGGCCGACGGCCTCCAGCACCGCGAGCGAGTCGGTCAGGCAGAACAGGCTGCCGCCCTCGGCGCCCAGGAACGGGGGCAGCTCGCGCAGCAGGCGGAAGTCGGGCCGAACCTGGCGCAGGGTGACCAGCCGGCAGATGGCCGCGTAACCGTTTTCGTCCCGGGCCAGCAGCACGGCCCGGGGGCGTCCCGGTTGCAGGGAACCCGCGAGCAGCCGCACCGGATCGATGTCGACCGGGCGGTCGTCGGTGATCTCGGCCCCGTGGATGGCCCGCAATCCCGCCTTGGCGCACTCCTTCTGGAATTCGACGGTGCCGTACATGGCGTTCAGATCGGTCAGGGCCAGGGCCTCAAAACCCAGATCTGCCGCGCGCGCAATGAGTTCCGCGGGCGAATTGGCGCCGCAGAGCAGGGAATAGTGGCTGTGGACGTGCAGATGAATCATGAGGCGATGATAGGCGAAAATAAAGCGAAAATCAAGCATATGCTCCGACAATTTTTTCCGAGGCAAACGGGACAAAAAAGTCCCTTGTAAAAAAGACAATTTTGTCCATTATTCACGTGCATGGGGACTTGGAGAACACGATTCCAGAAGGAGACGAAGATGAAACGAGCGCTAATGTGCTGCGTCATGTCAGCCCTGCTGCTGGCCCTCGCCCTGCCCGTCCTGGCGGGAGAGCCTGTTGCCGCGGACACCGTGGGGGACGCCATCACCAAGGGCAGCCCGCTGCTCACCCTTCGCTACCGCTACGAGGACGTGGACCAGGCCAACTTCGACAAGAAGGCTCATGCTTCGACCCTGCGGACAACCGTTGGCTACCGCTCCGGCGCCTACAAGGGATTCAGTTTCCTGGTCGAGGCCGAAGACGTGACGGTCATCGGCGATGCTCAGGCGTACAACAACAAGGGGTTTGAGCACCTGTGGAACGGCGTGACCGATCGGCCTGTGGTCGCGGACCCCGCGCTCACGGATATCAACCAGGCCTTCTTCCAGTGGAAGAACCCCGCCAACAAGGCTCACGTCGGTCGCCGGGAAATCATCATCGGTGACGCCCGGTATGTCGGCAACGTCGGCTGGCGGCAGAACCACCAGTCCTTCGACGCGGCCGCCTGGACCAACAGTTCCCTGGATTTCGCCGACCTTTCCTACCGGTTCATCAGCAAGGTCAACCGAATCTTCGGTGACGTTCACGACATGCAGAGCCACCTGATCAACGCGGACTTCAAACTCGGCAGCGCCGGCAAGCTGGGTCTGTACGGCTACCTTCTCGACTACACCCGGATGGAAAACTACGGGTTGTCGACCGCGACTTGGGGCGCCGAGTTCAAGGGCAAGGCGGCCCTGGGTGAAAGCACCAAGCTGCTCTACGAGGCGGAATACGCGGCGCAGTCGGACTACGGCGACAATCCCAACAGCGTCGAAGCGAGCTATATTCACTTCATGGCCGGGGCGGCCTTCAAGCCCGTGACGATCAAGGTCGGGTACGAAGTGCTCGGCGGTGACGCCTCGACCGAAAACAACAAGGGTCGGTTCACGACCCCGCTGGCCACCCTGCACAAGTGGAATGGCTGGGCGGACAAGTTCCTGGGGACCCCCGGCGCAGGTCTCGACGACCTGTATTTCCTGGCTAGCGGTGATATCGGTCCGGTGAAGGGTCTGGCGGTCTACCACATCTTCTCCGCCAACGACGGTGGAGCGGATTACGGCAAGGAATTCGACCTCCAGTTCACCTATAAGGCTTCCTGGAAGCAGACCTTCGGACTCAAGGGTGCCTTCTACAGCACCGATGCGGCCGCTCCCATTCCTGGCGCGGCCCATTCGGTGGACACGAACAAGGTCTGGGTCTTCACGTCCTACAGCATCTGACCCGACCCTTTTTTGGCGGGCCCGCCCCCTGCGGCGGGCCCGCTTTTTCTCCCCTCCAGGTGCGGCTGGTCCCGATTCCCGGTATCTTTAACCCAGTTGACGGTTTCCAAGGTGGCTGGTACCATCTTCTTGTCATTTCAGGCTTTATCACGAGGGAGCCGATGGGGGCGTGATGATAGGCCGCACTATTTCCCACTACGAGATCCTCGAGCAGGTCGGCGACGGGGGCATGGGGTCGGTCTACAAGGCCCTCGATGCCAAGCTCCAGGTCCACCGCGCGCTGAAGTTCATCCATCCCCACCTGGTGGCCGACGAGGCCTTCAAACTTCGGTTCATCCAGGAGGCGCAGGCGGCTTCCTCTCTCGACCATGCGAATATCTGTGCCATCCATGAAGTCGATGAGACGGAAGCGGGCCGGCCGTTCATCTGCATGACCTACTATGAGGGAGGAACCCTGTCCCGACGGCTGGAGGAAGCGCCCCTGCCGGCGGTGGAGGTGTTCCGGATCGGATTTTCGATCGCCAGCGGGTTGAACTGCGCCCACCAGAACGGGATCGTCCACCGGGACATCAAGCCCGCAAATATCCTGATCACTGAAGACGGTGACATCAAGATCCTGGATTTCGGCCTGGCCAAACTGGCCGGCGCGGCGGGCCTGACCAAGTCCGGGGTCACCCTCGGTACGGTCCGGTACATGTCACCGGAGCAGGCCACCGGGCAGGAGACGGACCACCGAACGGACATCTGGTCGGTGGGCCTGCTCATGTACGAGATGGCGACGGGCGAGTATCCCTTCCCGGGAGACTTTGACCCCGCGGTCATCTACTCCATCCTCAATACCGAGCCCGAGCCTGCCCATGAGCTCAACCACGATATTCCGGAAGCCCATTCGCGGGTGATCGCCTGCTGCCTGGCCAAGGACCCCGACAAACGCTACCAGTCCATTCCCGAACTGATCCACGACATGGGGGCCGCTGCCCGGGCCGAAGGCTGGGAAAGCACGTTCGGGGAGATGATGCTGTCCGTTTCGAACGGTGGATTCGGGGTGATTCCCGCGCGGCGCCGGAAATGGCGGCGCAGGCTAATGGGAGCGGCGTTGGCGATTGTCGCGGTGGCGGGATTGATCTGGTGGGTGAGTCGTCCGCCGCCCCTGTTCACGACAGACCTTCGCGTGGCGGTGATGCCGTTGGAGAACAAAGCACATCCGTCACAGGACAACCTGAACGCCGGCCTGGGAGAAGTCGTTTTTCAGATACTCGACGAAATTTCGCGTCGGCATGATTCCATGTGGGTGGTGCCCAGTCGATTGGTGCGGTATGCGGAAATCGGGGAAGACGCGCAGGCGAAGGATTCCTTTGGGGTCAACCGGCTCGTCACCGGCGGGCTTCAAAGGTTTGAGGGGGGTGAGGTCCTGAACCTGGTGTTGAAAGATTCGGATTCCCTCGAACAGATCCGTTCGATTCACGTTCCATTCGATCCGGAAATCAACGCCTTGGCCGATTCGGTTCAGGCGGCCCTGGCCGACTTGCTGGACCTGGAAGCCGAACAGCTGAAAAATACCTCGCCCTTCCTGCCCATCGAGGGGAAGGTGGCCCTTCGTTATCTGCAGGGCCTAGGGGCTTCTCTAGATGGTGAACAACATGAGGTGGAGCCCGCCTTTGCGGAGGTGACGATGGAGGCGCCGGACTTCGGCATGGGCTGGGTCGGACTGGGGCAGGCCCAATGGTTGGAGTATTCCCGGACAGGTGACGGAACCTTGTTCGCCCAGGCTATCGAAAACCTGGGTCTGGCCACCCAGCGGGCCGCCGGTTTCTGGCGTCCCTGGTTCGAACTGGGTGAGATCCAACGGATGTCGGGAAAAAACCAGGCGGCCCTGGACGCCCTGTTCATGGCCAACGACCTGTCGCCGGACAACCCTCGGGTCGTTGGGATCCTGGCCAGGGTCCTTCGCTATGAACAACGGACGCTGGAGGCGGAGGAATTGCTCCAGGGCCCCCTCGCCGTCCATCCGGACAACTTCGAAAACCAGCGCAGCCTGGGGACGTTCTACCTCCTGACCGGGGAGGAGGGGGCCGCTCTGGAGATGTATGAAGGCACCCTAGCCCTGGCCCCGGACGATGCCTTCACCCTGAATCAAATCGGGGCGATTCATGTCCAGCGGGGTGAATATGGTGCGGCCACTCGCTATTTCGAACGGGCCTACTCCCTGCTGCCCTCGTGTCTGACCTCCTCCAATATCGGGTGGTCGCTCTATCACGAGGAAAAATTTCGGGAATCGGCGAGCTACTACGAATTGGCGCTCGTTCACTGTGGCGAGGACGATACCGAAACCTGGGCGAACTGGGCCCGGTCCTTTTACTGGACTGAAGGGGGGCGGGCGGAATCGGTCGCCAAGTTCGAGCGGGCCATCGAAATGACCCAGGAAGCCTGGAAGGAGGATCCGGAAGATCTGAGTCAGTTGGGTCTTCTCATCGAGTTCCACGCCATGATCGGCGACCGGGAATCAACTCTTGATCTGATCGGGACCGCCGATTCGCTTGGAGGGGACCAACCCGACATACTATACCGGATCGGGGACGCCTACGAACTGATTGGTGACCGGGAAAAGGCCTTGCGTTATTTAGGGGAGGCCATGCGCCAAGGGCTCTCGGTTGACCGTATCCAAAATACCCGGGAACTGGCCCACCTAGTCCAGGATCCACGCTTTGTCCGGATGGTATCCGCCGCATCCGGAACGGAGGAATCCACGGCGGACAGCTTGCAGTGAACGGCCCCGGGGAGGGCTGTCGTCTGTCATATGTCCTCCCGTCGCGAA
>CBDTUS010000136.1:0-10160 GCA_965363725.1 uncultured bacterium
GGGAAATATCTCCGGTCGGGTGACGAGGCCTACCTCGCAGCGGCCGTCGAAAACCTGGAGTCCGCCACGGAATTGGCGACCGGGTTCTGGCGTCCCTGGTTTGAGCTGGGGGAACTTCACCGGCTGGCCGGAGACAACCAGGCCGCTCTGGACGCCCTCTTTGTGGCCAACAATCTTTCGCCCCACAATCCCCGCATCGTCGGGATACTGGCCAGGGTCCTTCGCTATGAACAGCGGACGCTTGAAGCCGAGGAGTTGCTCCGGGGCACCATCGCCGTACATGCCGACAACTTCGAGAATCCGCGCAGCCTGGGCACCTTTTTCCTGCTGACCGGGGAGGAGGGAGCCGCCCTGGACCAATATGATCGCTCCATGGCCCTGGCTCCGGAGGACGCCTTTGCCCTGAACCAGGTCGGGGCGATCCATATCGGTCGGGGAGACTACGGCAAGGCCGTCCGTTATTTCGAGCAGGCCTACTCCCTGTTGCCCACCTGCCTGACCTGTTCCAACATCGGGTGGTCGCTGTATCACGAGGATAAATTCCACGAAGCGGCGAGCTATTACGAACTGGCCATTGAACACTGTGGCGAAGACGATGCCGACACCTGGGCCAACTGGGGTAAATCCCTCTACTGGGCCGAAGGGGGTAGGCCGGAGTCTGCCGTGAAACTACAAAAGGCCATCGATCTGACCTTGCCGGCCTGGCGGGAATCCCCGGGAGATCCCGACCTGCTGGGGGACCTTCTCGAATGCAACGCGATGATAGGCAATCGGGAGGAGACGCTGCGTTTTATCGCCCTGGCGGATTCCCTCGATTCGGACAACCACCAACTGTTGTACAAGATCGGCGATGCTTACGAGCTCCTGGGCGACCGGGAAGCCGCGCTACGATATCTCGGGATGGCCATTCGTCACGGAACCCCGGTCGAACGTATCACGAACACCCGGGAACTGGTCCACCTGGTCCAGGACCCACGCTTTGTCCGGATGGTATCCGCCGCATCCGGAACTGAGGAATCCGCGGCGGACAGCTTGCAGTGAACGGCCCCGGGGAGGGCACAATGAGGAGGAAGACATGAATACCAATCGCTTCGTGTGGCTGATGGTCTTGTTGTTGATGACGGCGGGATTGCTGCTCGTGGGCGGGTGCAGCCGGCACTACGTCGACGTGTACATCCATCCGAACTGCTATCTGGTGTCCCTGGAAAACGACGATGAGATCAATCCCCTAATTGTCTACAAGGGGGACTACGTCATTTTCAACAGCATGAGGGAGGCAACGGTCACCATGCGGCTTCCTGCCGGGATGTTCGAAGAGGATGAAGTGGATATCGAAGGCGGGGCTAGGGTCATCCTCAAAGTGATCGGCGAGGCAAGCATGGCCGGACAAATTTCTTTTTCCGGAACTGGTTGCGATGTGGGGGACCCGGACGTGAAGATCGGCGAGGGCCCCTGATTCGGGGCGAATTCATTCCTTACTGTCAAGGGGCGGGTGAGAAATCACCCGCCCTTTTCAGGATCGTCGGGGCGGTGTTTCGTGGTCACGGAGGGCGGGCCAACGCCAGTGGCAGAAGCATCCTCCCAGACCGAACCGGTCAACTGGATTTCCCGCTGGTAGACGGAGGGTCCGTCTTCTGCCGAGCGTCCCTTGACCAGCCAGCGGTAAGTCCCAGGCCTGTCGGCCCGTATGGTGAAAACAGCTTGCCCACCGTCGATCTTGGGGGCTGGTGACTTGACGGTATCCCCGGTGGGGTCCGTGATCTTGACCCTCAGATCACTGGTGGGAGCGAGGGCAGTCCCGTCGGCCTCTAGGTCTACCCGGAGAGTCATGTCGGCCCCGGGTCGAAACGAAGACTGTTCCACCCTTCCTTTCATTTTCAACCTCGATTTTGCCGTGACAAGGAGGGTCACGGGAATGCCGAGGTTGGCGTAGGTGGAAGCCTCACGGTCGGTCCGGGCGAGTTCCCCGAGCCAGGCTTCGAACTCGTGGCCGACCGTTGAAACCGTGACGCTCCAGGGGCTGCGGCCGGAGGCCTCATCGGCCTCACGTGTGCGGGGAACTTCAAACCGGTGCCGGGACACTCCACCGTGACGAGTGACCCGCACGGGAAGTGCCCCCTCCACCAGACCGGGCGGACTGGAAATCGTGACCTCGAGCGGCGCTCCGGACGGGGTGAGGAGCACGATTTCCGCTGTGGTGTCGTAGCTCCCCAAGACAAATTCAACCCGTTCCGTTTCTCCGCCGCGCAACCGGAAAGAAGGATCGACGACCTGTTCGTACCCGGAGATCTCGGTGACGATCTGGGCCAGGAACTTCGAGACGGCGTTGGAGCCCATCTCCACGAGTTCCTCCAACAGGACCATGTAACCCCCGGTGCTGGTGGCCAGGGTCTTCAAGCCGGAAGGCTCCAGTTCCTCGGGAGTACCCATGCCGACAGCGTAGACGTTGATGTCCTCTGCCGCGGCCGCCAGGGAGGCCAAGTAGGGTTCGTGATTCTCCTTGCCGTCGGTGACGACGATGATGGCCCGAGGATTCGAGGCCGATCCCAGCATGTCGTTCTTGCGTGCCGCTTCGACTCCTGCACCGATGCTGGTGGATCCACCTGGTTCCAGACCGCCTATCTGATCCTTGATCGTGTCCCGGACCCCTGGCACCTCGGGAGTCCCCGGAGGAGTTTCCGGCAAATCCACGATCTCTTCCAGGGAGAAGATGGTGGTAGCCTCGGCGTTGAAGGCGACCACCCCCAATGAGGATCCCGGGTCCGCCAGGTCGACCAGGTGGGAGGCTCCGGCCTTCAAGATCTCCAGACGGGTCATGGTGCCGATACCCGCACTTTCTTTCATGCTGCCGGACCGGTCCAGCACGAGGCAGATCCGTGGTTTGAGGGCCGTGAGGGCTGCCCAGGCATCAATGATCCCCCGACCAAATTTTGCTCCGCCACCGTAGGTTGCGATGGCCTCGGCAGTGGCCGGTTCACGGCAGGTGGATTTTAAAAGTTTAACGAGACGGGCCGCTGGAAGTTCAGGGTACTCGCTCCACAGGTTCGCAACCAGGGCCGTCACGTGAGGGGTGGCAAAGGAGGTTCCGTGGACAAGTTTATGGAGTTCCAAGCCACTCGTTTTATACGTTGAGATGACATTCAATCCTGGAGCGTAGACCATTTCCTCCTGTCCCCTGCAGGAATTAACATAGATGGCATCATCCGGTCCAATGGCACCGACAACGAGAACGTGGTCATCATAACCGTTGGCCGGATCAATCCCGGTCGCGGCGGGTTGAGTTACTTCGCCACCGCCGTTTCCGGCAGCGATGCATACGATGGAATTGGTACGCTTGATTTCGCCAAAGATAGCTTTGATCGTTCCGTCGGGAAATTCCTCACTGTCGGTGTCATCGTCGAATTCCTTGCTGAAGTTGATGACAAGCCGGGGCTCCGGGACGAGAGAGCTGGCGTAATTAATAGCCTCAGCGATGCCAAGGTAGATGAGGCCGGCAGTGGAATAGGTCGTTGTACCCGCACTGTGGGAGGCCTTGAAGACGAATACGGAAGACCCCCAGTTGATCCCGGCCATGCCCTTGCCGTCGTCCGTGGTGGCAGCCATGATTCCGGCGATGCCGGTGCCGTGGTAATTCCCGGAATCGTCATTGGGCCAGCGTTCCCCCTTTACAGGGTCCATTCCGGCGATGAAACGGGATCCATCCAGATCCTCGTGCGCTAGGTAGCCGTCGAGCGCCTGGGGTGGAGAATCCACTTCGAAGGGTAGGGGGACATCCTTCAGGGGGACCCCCGAATCCAGGTGGACCATGAGGACCCCGCCGGATCCGGTCTGGATGTCCCAGCTGGACATGATGTTGGTATTCATCAGGGCCCACTGGAAATCGTCGTTGGTCTCATCCATGTACTTGTCGTTGGGGTGATAAGCGGCTACGAAGACAAGATCGGGTTCCGCGAACCCTCCGGGGTCCAGAGCGGTATCAAGCCGATCAATGAGGTCGAAAAGGAAATTCTCCCGTCTGATTTCTACGGATTGATCCCCTTCCGGTAGATCCTCGGTTCGGGGGTCGAGCCAGAAATATCCCCATCGTCCCACCGAATCCACGAGACCGAACGGGCTCGGGCCGATAACGACTTCCAGGAACTGACGGGCCTCATCCGAGGCGGCGTCCTGATTTTCGAACTTGGCGATGAAATGATTCGTGCGATAGCGAAGGGGCTTTCCCTTGTAGGCGGTAGCCTTGGTTTCCAGGATTTTTTTTGGCGGCATGAACGATTCCTCCCCGGTGCAACCCCTTCCGTACTGTGCACGGTGGGTCGATACCTATCCCAATGGCTCAATTACCATAAACAGGAAAATCAATCTTGGAGGCGATCGCCAGCCCGCGCCTACCGGTGACCGGGTGGTTCATGGTGCAATGCCAGGAACTTCCTGCTAGATTAACCTGGCCGGCGGCTCCGGCCCGGATTACCGAACCCATCTGACCGTTCCGACAAAGGAGATGGCCATGTCCAGGAAATCCCTTGGTGCTCTTTGCCTGCCTATCGCGCTATTCCTGCTCCCCACCCTGGCCGCCGCCCACTGCCAGATCCCCTGCGGGATCTATGACGACGCCGCCCGGGTGGCTCGTATGTACGAGGATGCCGCGACCATCGAAAAGGCCATTGTTCAAATGCAGAACCTGGCCGGCAAGGCCGACCCCCAGAGCGCCAACCAGATGGCCCGCTGGATCACGGTGAAGGAGGAGCACGCCTCCAACATCCAGACCATCGTGGCCGAGTATTTCCTGACTCAGAAAGTCAAACCGGTGGCCGGGGATGACGAAGCCTACGGGAACTACCTGGCCAAGTTGGCCGATCACCACCTGGTGATGGTGGCCGCCATGAAGGCCAAGCAGGGTACCGACCCCGAACTGGTGGTCAAGCTGCGTGCGGCCCTGGACCGCCTGGGCTCGCACTACGACCTCGAACACAAACACTAGTGAAGGCCGCTCAAGTCGACCCGGAGGTGAATGGGATGAAACACCTGCTGACCTGGATGTTGATGGTCGTTCTGACGATGGGACTGACTGCCTGTTCCGGCAAGGACCAGGCCGAAGAAACAGCGTCCTCGGATAGCTTAGCCAAATTGGTCCCCGAAAACAGTGCCCAGGCCGACACCGACAAGCAGGTGGCCGCCTGCCGGGCCGCTACCCAGAAACTGGGCGGCGCCCTGAAGTCGGCCCTGCAGGGAGCCATGAAGGAGGGCGGCCCCGCCGGTGCGTTGGATGTCTGTCATGACGAGGCCGAGGTCATCGCCGAGCAGATCTGCGAAGAGGAAGGCCTGACCGTCAGGCGGACCAGCCGCAGGTTTCGCAACCCGGGCAATGCGCCCGATGAATGGGAAATGGCCGGCCTCGAGTCTTTTGAGGTCCGGATCGCCGCAGGCGAACTGCCCCAGGATCTCGAGATGTGGGCCACGGTCACGGGCGCCAATGGCGGCCGGACTTTTCGTTATCTGAAGGCCATCCCGACGGGGCCCCTGTGCCTGAAATGCCACGGCAGTGAGCTGGCTCCGGATCTGGACCAGAAGCTCGTGGAACTCTACCCGGATGACCATGCGCGGGGGTTTGCCACCGGAGACATGCGCGGGGCCTTCACCGTGAAGATCGATCTGCCGCGGGCCGGTGCCCCCGGGGGTTGATCTCCCGGGAACGAATTTGCGCCCCGGCCCCTCGTGGCGTTCATTAGCCGGATCATGGCACTACTCGAACTTAAAAACGTGACCCTCGCTCTGGGCGGTCCCCCGGTGCTCGACGGCGTGAACCTGCGCATCGAGAAGGGGGAGCGCATCTGTCTGCTGGGCCGCAACGGGGAAGGGAAATCGACCCTGTTGCGCCTGCTGGCCGGGACCGTGGAACCGGACAGCGGTGAGATCATCCGCCCGTCCGGCCTGCGGGTGGGCCGCCTGACCCAGGAACTGCCGCAGGGAATTACCGGCACCATCGGCGAGGTGGTGACGGGGGGATTCGAGGCAGCGGGGGTTGCTGCCCCCGATTGGGAACATGGCCACGAGGTTGATCGGACCCTCACCCGGGCGGGCCTGGATCCGGCCGCCGATTTCGCCACCCTGTCCACGGGCAACAAGCGCCGGGTGCTGCTGGCCCGGGCCGTGGTCATCCAGCCGGATGTCCTTCTGTTGGACGAACCCACCAACCATCTGGACATCGACGCGATCAAGGTGCTGGAGGACGACCTGCGCCGTTTCGCGGGGACCCTGGTCTTCGTGACCCACGACCGGGCTTTCCTGCGCGGGCTGGCCCGGAGAATCGTCGAACTGGACCGCGGCCGGTTGCGCGACTGGGCCTGCGATTTCGAAACCTTCCTGCGGCGACGTGAGGAAACCATGAGGGTGGAGCAGGAACAGAACGCCGAATTCGATCGCAAGTTGGCCGAAGAAGAGGTCTGGATCCGGCAGGGGGTCCGTGACCGCCGCACCCGCAACGAGGGTCGGGTACGCGAACTGAAAAAGATGCGGGAGGAACGTCGGGCGCGGCGCCAGCAGACCGGTGGCGTCAGGATGAATCTCCAGGATGCCGCCCGCTCGGGCAAGCTGGTGATCCGGGCCCGCGAACTCGATTTTTCCTGGGGCAGCACGCCGATCGCCCGGGATTTTTCGGCGCTGGTCCAGCGCGGCGACCGCATCGGCCTGCTGGGTCCCAACGGCTCGGGCAAGACGACCCTGCTCCGGCTGCTGCTGGGCGAACTGCAGCCCGACACGGGGACGGTGGAACTGGGCGCCAACCTGCAGGTGGCCTATTTCGATCAGCAGCGCGACCAGTTGGACGAGGCCAAAACCGTGCTGGAGAACATTACCGACGGGAACGATCGCGTCCATTTCGAGGGGCGTTCGGTCCACGCGGTGACCTATCTCAAGAATTTCCTGTTCACCCCTGACCGGGCGCGGGCCCCCATCTCCCATCTTTCCGGGGGAGAGCGCAACCGGCTGCTGCTGGCCCGCCTGTTCACCCGGCCGGCCAACCTGCTGGTCCTGGACGAACCCACCAACGACCTGGATTTGGAAACGGTGGAGCTTCTCGAGGAGCTGGTGGCCGATTTCGAAGGCACCCTGCTGCTGGTCAGTCACGACCGGGAATTCCTGGACAACGTGACCACCGCCACCTTTGTCCTGGAAGGGGAAGGCCGGATCACCGAGACCGTGGGGGGCTATTCGGACTGGGCCCGGGTTTCCCGGAGCACCGCTTCGAGTGAGGTTAAGTCTAAGTCCCGCAAGGACAAGCCCGTCGGCAAGCTGCCCGCAGGTGGTGAGTCCGGGGCCAAGCTGCGCCGCCTGACCTGGAAAGAGGCCCGGGAACTGGAAGCCTTGCCCACCCGGATCGAAGAGCTGGAAACCCGGCAGGCTGAGCTCCACGAATTGATGGCCGACCCCGCTTTCTACCAGGGCGGGGGCGACCGAATTGCAGCCGTCGGTTCGGAGTTGGAGACGGTGATGGGGGACCTGTCGCAAACCTATGAACGCTGGGAAGAACTCGAGGGTCGGGAATCCTGAGGCCTTGTTGAAAAACCGGCCGCAATATCCATAGTATTTTCTTCAATGTTTTCAATATAATACGCCGCATTCGCTGGCGTTCGGGAATACCCGGGTATACCTTTCTCAATTACACGTCAGTGGCGCGGCTCGGGGTCGTTTTTCAGGCCCCGGGATATCAGCTCCCGGCCCCGGAAAACGCGGCCGGGATTGGCCTTGTTACCCGACTCCCTCTTCCGCCACGCCCGGTGACGGCGGGATTGAGGGCGAGGAGGCGACCCGAACCTCATGTCTACTGAACTCATCAGGCAAGACGATGTCACCATCCGCTTCGCCGGCGACTCCGGCGACGGAATGCAGTTGACAGGAACGCAGTTCACCGACACCACCGCCAAGGTGGGCAACGACCTGGCCACCTTCCCCGATTTTCCTTCGGAAATCCGCGCCCCTGCCGGGACCCGGGCCGGAGTGTCGGGATACCAGATCCACTTCAGTTCCCACGACATCTACACGCCCGGCGACGCGCCGAGCGTGCTGGTGGCCATGAATCCGGCGGCCCTGATCACCAACTACAAGGATCTGCAGCCCGGCGGGATCATCCTGGCCAATACGGGTGCTTTCACCGAAAAGGACCTGAAAAAAGCCGAACTGGACAGCAACCCGCTGACCGACGGAACACTTTCGGGTTTCCGGGTGATTGAAGAAGACATAAACCAGCGGACCATCGAGGCTCTCGCGGATACCGAGCTGGGCAAAAAAGATGTTCTTCGCTGCAAAAACTTCTACACCCTCGGCATGATGTATTGGCTTTTTAGCCGCCCCCTGGAGCCGACGCTGGAATGGTTGGACATCAAGTTCGCCAATAAGCCTGAACTGGCCGATGCCAATGGTCGTGCCCTGAAGGCCGGTTACAATCATGGTGAGTTGCTGCGGTTGTTCCAGGGTCGTTACGATGTGCCCAAGGTCGAAAACGTTCCGCCGGGCAGTTATCGGAACATCATGGGCAACCAGGCCCTGGCCATCGGCCTGGTGGCCGGCGCCCAGATGGCGGGCCTGAAGGCTTTCCTGGGGTCCTACCCCATCACGCCGGCCACGGACATCCTGCAGTACATGTCGCTGATGAAGAACTACGACGTGATCACCTGCCAGATGGAAGACGAGATCGCGGGCATCTGTACCGCTTTGGGCGCTTCGTTCGCCGGCCGTTTGGGTATGACAACGACCAGTGGTCCCGGTCTGGCACTCAAAACCGAGACCCTCGGCCTGGCCGTGATCACGGAACTGCCCCTGGTGGTCGTCGACGTGCAGCGCGCCGGCCCGTCCACGGGTCTGCCGACCAAGGTCGAGCAGGCGGATCTGCTGCAGAGCATGTTCGGGCGGAACAGTGAGGCGCCTTTGCCGGTGCTGGCCTGCTCCTGTCCCGCCGATGCCTTCGAATGCGCGGTGGAGGCCTGCCGGATCGCCACGCAGTACATGACCCCGGTGATCCTGCTGAGCGACAATTACATTGCCAACGGAGCGGAGCCCTGGAAGCTGCCCGAGATGGAGGACCTCAAGGATTTCCCGGTCGAGTTCGTGACCGATCCCGAGGGCTTCTCTCCCTACAATCGCGATGAGAAACTGGCCCGCGGCTGGGCCAAGCCGGGCACTCCCGGGCTATCCCACCGGATCGGCGGGCTGGAAAAGGACAGCAAGACGGGGAACGTCAGCCATGACCCGGAAAACCACCAGATCATGGTCAACCTGCGGAAGCAGAAGGTCGCCAATGTCGCCGACTCGATTTCCACACCGGCGCTGAACGGACCGGATTCCGGCGATCTGCTGGTGGTGGCCTGGGGTTCGACCTACGGCGCCGCCCGCGCCGCCGTGGAGCGGATGCATAAGGAAGGTGTGGCGGTATCGCATATGCACATGCGCCACCTGTGCCCCTTGCCTCACGGCTTGACGGAAATTTTCGCGAACTTCAAGCGGATCATCGTGCCTGAGCTTAACATGGGCCAACTGGCCTTCGTGCTGCAGGCCGAGTTTCCCGACTTCCGTTTCGAGAAATACAACAAGGTCCAGGGCAAGCCTTTCCAGGCGCGTGAGCTCAAGGCCCATTTTGAAAAGATCCTGGAGGAGAAGTGATGAGTGAAGTCCAACAGTTGAAGGGTAAAGACTTCAAGTCGAACCAGGAAGTGCGCTGGTGCCCGGGATGCGGCGACTACTCGATCCTCAACAGCGTCCAGTCGGTTCTGGCCGAGCTCGGCCGGGACAAGGACCAGACGGTCATGGTGTCGGGTATCGGCTGCTCCAGCCGTTTTCCCTACTACATGGACACCTACGGGTTCCACGGGATCCACGGCCGGGCCAACGCCATCGCCACGGGCGTGAAGGTAGCCAACCCCGACCTGGAGACCTGGGTGATCACCGGTGACGGCGACGGTCTGTCCATCGGCGGCAACCACATGATCCATTCCCTGCGACGCAACGTGAACCTGAAGATCATCCTGTTCAACAACGAGATCTACGGGTTGACCAAGGGCCAGTATTCCCCGACGACCCCGCAGGGGCAGAAAACGAAGACCACCCCGTTCGGTTCGGTGGACGCTCCCTTCAACCCCCTACAGCTGGCACTGGGCGCCGGGGCGACCTTC
>CBDTUS010000137.1:0-10155 GCA_965363725.1 uncultured bacterium
TTCGCATCATGTAACACCCTGATAGACCAAAGCCCCGCCGGTAACGGCGGGGCTCGAGGGCTTCCTTGTCCACCAGCGTCCGGACCAGCCGACCCGCCAGATCGAACACCCGCAGGGACACCCGCTGGGACTGTTCCAGCTCGAAACTGATGGTGGTGCGTGGGTTGAAGGGGTTGGGTGCGTTTTGCTGCAGCAGAACCGCCGTCGATCCCGGCAGGATCTGCCCCAACCCGAAGCCGTTAGGGCACTGCAGGGGCATGATGGCCAGTCCGGTTGAGGCGGCCACCAGCAGGGCACCATCCGTCACCGCCGCCTGGCCCGTCCATACCGGGTTGTCGCGATGGTAAAGGAGCCTGGCCGCCGCCGGGTCGGACACATCGATGATCGCCGTGCCGGGGCTGCTCCCACTGGTCGCGTAGGCCGTTCCCCCATGGACCGTCACCCGGTAGAACAGGTCCGGCAATAACACCGAGGTCACAGGGATCGGGTCAGTCGGATCGGAAACATCGACCACCCATAGCCAGCAGTTGGGGCCGGGCTGCAAGAGGAAAGCGTGTCGGTCGCCAAGGGTCACCGCCGTGCCATATGGCACGGCCGCCTGGCCGATGAGAAGGGGGGCCGCCGGCTGACTCACGTCGTAGATCTGCAGGCCGCTGTGGCCCGCCGCCACGAAGGCCAGGTCTCCCCGGACAGCCACGTCCCAGACCGGCCCGGCGACGGGCTGGTCGCCGAGAATCGTCGGCTGGTGGGGATCATCCACCCCGACGATCACCAGATGGGGCGACCCGTTGCTGCCGGGATAGGCCCGTCCTGCAGCCAGGGAGATCCGCGAGGTCCCATAGGGCAACGGTAAGGTACTGAGGAGAACGGGGTGGTCGGGGTCGCTCACGTCGATG
The DNA here is from genome assembly GCA_965363725.1 of uncultured bacterium. Lineage (GTDB taxonomy): Bacteria > Krumholzibacteriota > Krumholzibacteriia > LZORAL124-64-63 > LZORAL124-64-63 > JAGLCY01. The sequence continues at coordinate 897 of CBDTUS010000137.1, forward strand.
GTGCTCAAGCCTGCATCCTGGTCCAGTACCACGGCCAGATCCCCCGCGACGGCGATTCCCGTGGCGGTATCGGCCGTAGCCGTCGCACCCCTCAGCCGCGGGTCCCTGAGGTCGCTGATATCGACAATCTGCAGGCCGTCGCCATAGGAAGCCAGGTAGGCGTAGTCTCCCTCGACGGCCAACCCCTGCCCGTAGCCCGGCACCGCAAAGAAGGCGGGGTCGGCCAGGGGCAACATGTCGGAGATATCCGTGACCACCAGGCTGGACCCGTCCGCCAGCAGGGCCCGCTGGTCGCCGAGGATGATCACGTCGCTGGCGGTGCCGGGCGTGACGTTGCGTCCCTTGTAAGCCGGTTTCAGGGGATCGCTCACGTCGATGCGCTGCAGTCCGCCGCTGGTCGCCAGGTAAAGAAGATCCCCCACCAGTTCGCTGTGGAAGCCGGTGCCGCGCAGGGTGAGCCCCGCGACGACCGTCGGCAGCTGGGGATCCGTGATGTCGATCACCGTCAGCGATTGGCCGCTGCCGCCGACGTAGGCGTAACCTTCGCGAACGGTCACCGCGTGGCCAGCGCCGTCCAACGGGGCCAGGCCGCGCAGGAGGGGCGCGGAGGGATCACTCACCTCGATCACGTACAGCCCCGATCCCTGGCCGGCCACGTAAAGATGATCGTCCACCTTGGCCAGGCCCCGGGCCCCGCCAGCGGTGTCCCGCGTGCCGAGAAAGGCGGGAGCGGCCGGATCGGCCAGGTCGAATACGCGCAGACCGGAAGAAAAGTCGGCCACATAGAGGATACCCTGGTCGACGAGCACATCCATGGCGAAGGAATCGGTGGACACGCTGGTGATCAGGGTCGGGTCGGCCGGATCGCTCACGTCGACCACCGCCACCCCACCCATCTCGTCGGCGATGTAGGCCAGGTTTCCGACCACCGTCACGGCCTTGGCCCAGCCGGGAGTTTCGAGCGAGGCGATGGTCACCGGATGGAGCACATCGCTGATATCCACGATGAAAAGGCCAAAGCCGCCGTTGACGGTGTAGACCAGGTCGCCGACCCGAAACAGATCGACGGAGCCTTCCAGGTCGGTGTGCCTGACGAGAGTGCGGTCGTAATCGGCGTGATCGATGCAATCAAAGGCGAAGGACAGGGACGGGACCGAGACCAGTAGAAATAAAGCCAGGTGAAGAATTCTAGTCGACATGGGAATCCCCCTTGGCGGAACAGATGTTTCCCGACCTTGGAGTTTAGTATATCACATCGGGAATGCTGGGATCGCAGGAAGTGGCCGGAAGCCATCAGCCCTCGCGGGGTCCTTTCACCTGCCAGTTGGATTCCGCAAAGAATCCCTGAATGGCCGTGTAGTTTGGTGGCCCCACCGTCAGCTACCTGTTGACCGATGCGGTTCCAATCGTACCGGAAAGCTGGGGAGAGGTGAAGGTACTGTACCGCTGAGGCGGCTCACTCCCCGGGAATCACCGTATAATAAACCGCCATGAAATGGCAGGCGCTTCCGATCAGCACCAGGACATGCCAGACCGCGTGATGATATTTGAATTTTCCCAGGGCATACAGGGCCGCCCCCCCCGTGTAGGCCGCGCCGCCGATGGCCATCAGGATCAACGCCCGGGTGTCCAGGGCGGCGTAGAGCGGTTTTACCGCGACGACGATCAGCCAGCCCATCCCCAGATAGAAGCCCATGGACAGCCACTTGTACTTGCGGCGCGTGGCGACCTCCACCACGGCGCCGGTGATCGCCAATCCCCAGGCGACGCCGAACAGGGTCCACCCCCAGCCGCCGCGCAGGGTCACCAGGGTAAACGGGGTGTAGGTGCCGGCGATCAGCAGGTAGATGGCCGAGTAGTCCAGAAACTTGAAGATGCGTTTGGCCTTGGTGTGGGTCAGGGAGTGGTACAAGGTCGAAGCGGCGTAGAGCAGGATCAGCGAGGCCCCGAAAACCGCCACCCCGGTGATGTGCCAGGCGTTGCCGCGCTGGGCGGCCAAGATCACCATCACCGAGCAGGCCGCCACACTCAGCAGCAGGCCCAGGCCGTGGGTGATGGCGTGGGCGATCTCTTCACCGGTGGTGTATTTCTTTTCGGTTGATGGGGAAGTCATGGGGCGGGTGCCATCCGTATTCCAATCGGGCCAGGGGGTTCTTGCGACTCTCCAGGGAACAAATACTACCCCTGCTTACCCGAAAATACCAATTTTACCCGCCCCAAATTCCTTCAGCCCCGGCCGAACCTGCGTCCGCCGCCGCGTCGACCGAATCCGGGACCGCGTCCCAACCCCCGGCCCGGGCCCCGGCCGCGACCCATGTCCTGTGGCAAATCACGATGGTCAGGCCGGTTGTTGTCCCGTTGATTGTTTTCCGATTCCTTCGTCCCACACGGCCCGAGGCCGCGTCCGGTCCGGGGGCCTTCCCCCATGGGACCTTTTCTGTTTTCACCAGGCATGTCGTCACTCCTTTTCCAGGGAGGATCAGCAACGGCCCCGGCCGCGCCCGCGACCCCGCCCACGACCCGAAAATTCGCATTTTCCTCGGGCTTCATTCGGAACGGTTTCGACGGCGCCGCCCTCCACCCTAATGGCCCACCCATGGACGAGGGCGGCTGCCGTCTTCCGACGAGCTTCGGCCAGAATGCGTCCGGCCGTCGCCCGGGAAACCTTCATCATATCTCCAACTTCTTCGTGGGAAAGGTTTTCCAGGTCTGCAAGCCGCAGGGCCTCGAGTTCGTCCAGCCCCAGCGACACCTCCTGGAGCAGCCGCATGGGGACCCCGGCGGGTTTGAAATGGACCACCTCGGGGTCATGGCGCACAGCGCGGGGTTTGGTCGGTCGGGGCAAGGAAATCCTCCTGGTTGATTTTCTTCTGTTATGAGCATATGCTTAAAACACCCGGACGTCAAATACCAATTTTCGGATCATTCTGAAAGACGGGAGAACGCCATGAAACTGTTCATTTCCTCGGAAGGACCCAGCCCCACCGACCGGGTCGATCCCCGGTTCGGCAGGGCCCGGTACCTCATCCAGTTCGATTCGGCCGGCGAGTCGTTCGTCGCCCACGACAACTCCCAGCAGGTGAATGCCGTGCAGGGAGCTGGCGTCCAGGCGGCGCAAAAAGTTGCGTCCCTGCACGCCGACGCCCTTCTCACCGGTCGCTGCGGACCCAAGGCGTTCCAGGTATTGTCCGAAGCGAGTGTCCTCGTCTATTCCGGGTTCGAGGGCTCCGTCCTCGAGGCGGTCCGGGCCTGGCAGGACGGTCGGTTGGAACCATTGGAATCACCTGACGGGATCGCTCACCACTGAAAGGCAGGCCGGCTCATGCGCATCGCAGTGGCCAGCGGCAAGGGGGGAACCGGGAAGACCACCGTGGCGGTCAACCTGGCGGTCGCTGCCGCACGATTCGGCCAGAGCGTCCACCTTTGCGACTGCGATGTCGAAGAACCCAACGCCCACCTCTTCCTCGAACCGGCCTATGAACGGACCTGGCAGGTAACCGTTCCAGTTCCCAGGATCGACCCGGAAGCCTGCAGCCATTGCGGCCGGTGCGCCGACATCTGTGAATTCAACGCCATCGCCTGCCTGCCGGACCGGACCCTGGTCTTTCCCGACCTCTGCCACAGCTGCAGCGGCTGCTGGCTGGTCTGCCCCCACCAGGCCATCACCCCGGCCGACCGACCCGTGGGCACCATCTCATCCGGCGCCGCAGGCGATCTGACCTTCACCACCGGCAGGATGAAGATCGGACAGACCCAGGTGCCGGCGATGATCGAAGCGGTCAAGGATGTTCCCGGCAACGAGGCCTGGATTTTCCTGGACGCACCCCCGGGCACGACCTGCCCGGTGGGCACCACCCTGCGGGACGCCGACTTCGTGGTGCTCGTCACCGAACCCACGCCGTTCGGGCTCCACGACCTGACCCTGGCTCTCGAACTGACCCGACGGCTGGGTGTGCCCTGCGGTGTGGTCGTCAACAGGTGCGGCGACCAGCCCGGTCTCGTGGAAGATTTTTGTCTCCGGGAAGGCGTCGATCTGCTGGCCCGCATTCCCTTCAGCCGCCGCTATGCGGAAATCTGTGCCGAAGGAGGCCTGATCCTCGACGCCGACCGCGAGGCCGCCGAAATCCTGACCGGCCTGTTCCGGAGCCTGAAAAGCCGGGAGGCGGCCGCATGACGGAACTCGTGGTATGCAGCGGCAAAGGTGGGACGGGAAAGACCAGCGTCACGGCCGGCCTGGCGGCGTTGGCCCGGGACTTCGTGCTGGCGGACTGCGACGTGGACGCGGCCAACCTTCACCTGGTCCTGAATCCCGAGGTGGAAACGACCACGGAGTTCCGCGCCGGCCACATGGCCCGGATCGACCCGAAAGCCTGCGACGGTTGTGGTGTCTGCCGCGACCTGTGTCGTTTCTCGGCCATAGACGTAACCGATGGCGCCGATGGCGAACAGACCTTCCGGGTCCGGGACCTTCTCTGTGAAGGCTGCGGCGTTTGCGTTCGATTTTGCCCCAGTGAAGCTATCGATTTCGTCGGCCAAAGATGCGGCGAGTGGTACCGATCCCGCACCCCGTTCGGCCCGATGGTGCACGCCTCCCTGGACGTCGGCGCCGAAAACTCGGGCAAGCTGGTGACGCTGGTCCGTGAACAGGCGCGGCAGGTGGCCGAAAAGGCGGGGCTGGATCTCATCCTCCTGGACGGGCCCCCGGGCATCGGCTGCCCTGTGACCGCCGCGGTGACCGGAGCCGACCTGGTCCTGCTGGTGACCGAGCCCAGCCTTTCTGGGCTGCACGACCTGGAACGGATCGTGGCCCTGGCCGACCACTTCGGGGTGCCCGCCGTGGTCTGCATCAACAAACACGATCTGAGTCCTCGCCTGAACCAGCGCATCGAGGAATTCTGTGAACTGCGAAGCCTGGACCTGATTGGCAGGATTCCCTTCGATCCCGCGGTGAACGACGCCCAGGCCGCCGGCCGTAGTATCATCGAGTTCGCACCGCAAAGCGAGGCGGCTGAAGTCTTGACTTCCCTCTGGAGGCGGCTGGAATATCGATTGTCCGACACCTCACTTCCGAAAGGTTGAATCATGCGTATCGCGATCCCCGTTTCCGATGGCAAACTCGATCCCCACTTCGGGCATTGCCGGTCCTTCTCCCTGATGGATGTTGACCGGGACGCCGGCACGGTCATCGCCAACACCCTCGTCGAAGCTCCGCCTCACGAACCCGGGGTCCTGCCCGCCTGGCTGGCCGAACAGGGGGCCAACCTGGTGCTGGCCGGAGGCATGGGCAGCCGAGCCATTCAACTGTTCAACGACCAGGGCGTCGAAGTGATCGTGGGCGTACCCCAGCTCGACCCGGAATCCCTGGTCCACGCCTATATCGCCGGAGAGATCGGAGCGGGAACCAATGCCTGCGACCACTGATAATCCGGGGGAATATGCCGCCACGCGGGCACGGCGCCATCCCGATTGCTGGGTCTGCGCCCCACTGCACGGCAACGGTCTGGCGATCAGGTTCGAGGCCGGCGCCGACGGCTCCGTCACCGGGGTGTTCCCCTGCCAGGAGGAATTCCTGGGGTACCCCGGGTTCCTGCACGGCGGCGTGACCAGCGCCCTGCTTGACGGTGCCATGACCAACTGCCTGATGGCACGCGGCACCCCCGGTCTGACCGCCCGTCTCGAGATCCGGTTCCTGAAACCGGTGTTGATCGGCCAGCCGGTCACGGTCCGGGGTTGGTGGGAAAAATCCCGCGGCCCGTTGCACATGCTCGCGGCCGACCTGAGCCAGGACGGCAAGGTGTTGGCCACTGCCGCCGGCAGATTCATGGACTATCCGGAGTGATCGGTCCCGAAAGGAGTAGACGATGAAAAAAGTCGGCATCATCATTTGCGATCGGTACCACACCTGCGCCGGGGGGAAATGCCTGCGGTCGCTCAGGGAACGCACCGGGGGATTCGCCCGGTACGCGGACGAAGAGGTGGAACTGGTGGGCTACACCACCTGCGGCGGCTGTCCCGGCGGCAACGTGGAATATGCTCCCGAGGAGATGAAGAACAACGGGGCGGAGGTGGTGCATCTGGCCACCGGCCTGGTGGTGGGGTACCCGCCCTGCCCCCATCTCGACTATTTCCTCGAGTTCATCCCGCGCAAGTTCGGAATGGATGTGGTCATGGGCACGCACCCGGTCCCCGAGAAGTACAACCTCGTCCACCGGGATCTGCAAACCTGGCCCGGCATGGCCGCCCCGGAGGATCTCCAGGAATTGCTGGCCGACCGTGAAACAAGGCTCGCCTACGACTGACCTTGGACGTCAAGGCCCCACCGGCTCCAAAGTAAAAACCAGGCCGCCGGTGGCGGCGGCCATCCCGGGCAGATCCCTCGGATGGGCGAACGTGCCGACGGCGATCACGTTCTGATCGTTGTCCAGCGCCGCCACGTTCAGGCCGCTCCGGTTGAACAGGATTTCCCGGCCGTCGACCAGCAGCGAGGCATAACCCCCGGGTGCCGTGCCGCTGGACGTGACCCTCAGCTCCCTCTTGATCTTCAACGGCCCCAGGCCGGAGCCGCGCAGGCCGGTCACCTCGATCGCGTTGTGCGGGTTCATCTGTTCGAACACCAGTTTCCCCTGGACGAAGATGCTCGCGTAGGACGCCCCCGCCGAAAGGGAAGCGATGCCAGACCCGCATTCGGCAAGCCACCCGACGGCATCGTTGGTCAACGCGCCGCGGGCGTCTCCCATCCCGACCAGGATCAACGTCTGTTGCCGATGGGCTTCCAGGAAAGGAGCCAACCCGACCGCCTGGACCCGGTACTCCTTTTCCGGACGGAACCCGCCCCTGCGGGCGAAGCACACCGGGAATCCGTCGAGATCCGTGCAGCGCAGGTTCGCCTCCAGGTCGGGGAACATCTCCGCAAAATGGGATCGTCGCAGCACGCCCACGGTTCGCGGATCGGGGCTGGAGCTGAACAGGAAATCCCGCGCCAGATCCTCGGCCGCCGCGATGTTGGCCAAGTAGTTGCGCGCGGCGAATCCCGCCGTGGTGGAGATTCCGGTCTCATGGGCCAGCAGGGCCAGGTCCACGAAGTCGTCCTGGAACACCGTGGTGGCCGTGGAAGCGGGCAGGGTCAGCAGGAAATCAGCCTGGTCCATGGCCCGGGCCCACTGGGGATCCTGGAGCCTGGTCGTAAAGCCCTTGGCGTCGTATTCGGATTTCCGGTCGTACAAAGGGGCCAGATCGATGACCTGGAGCAGGAAGATCGCCGCGACCATCGCCAAAGAGAGCCGGGATCTGGGCCAGCGGGAGGCCGCGGCCAGGCCGGCCACGGTCAGGACGTAGAAATGCGGCCACAGAAATCGGGCCTGGGCGCGATACAGTTGGTCCCCCAGGTCGGTGCAGGGGCCCAACGCGTAGGCTGCGCCCAGGGACAGAACCACCACCAGTGGCCAGTGCCGCGCAATTCGTTTTCCCAGCCTGCGGCCGCCGCCCAGCAGAACCGCGGTCATCGCCGCCAGCAATCCGCCGGCGCCCAGATAGACGAAACCTTCGAACGGTTCGTGCCCACCCAGGGGTAGTCCCGGCAGCAGCAGGGTCCTGCCCTGGGAATTCCAGAGCGCGTTCCAGGCCGCCGACCACAAACGAGCGTCGTCCAGGTTCCCCGCCGGCAGTTGGCCGATCCGCAGGAAGCCAGCCAGTGACCACAGCACTGCCAGCACGACCACGCCGCCAGCCACGGTGATCACCGCGGCTGCCGGCGGCACCTCGCGAGCCACCCACCAGCGGCGTGCCTGGTCGGCCGTCAGGAAAAGGAAAGCGAGGGTCGCCGGGTAGGGATGGATCAAGGCAGCCACCCCCAGCAGGACCCACCAGGCGATGCAGGGCCGGCCGCGCTGCTCCGGCGCCGGCTTCAGATACAACCAAAGGGCGGCCAGGATAATCCAGTGGGAGGACAAGGCGAAATGGCCGTCGCGAATGAGCCAGGCCGGGCACAGCACCAGGACCCCCGCCGCCAGGAATCGGGAGGGCAGAGGCCGGAAGTACAACCCCGCCACCCTCATCGCGAACACGGCCATCAACACGTGACAGACCAGAAGCCACAGCCCCGCGTACTGGAAGGGGTCGGGCAGTAGGAAGGAGATCACCTTGGCAGGGAAAGCCAGCAGGGGCAGGGAATCGGTGGCGCCGATAGTGGTGCCGGCCGGCGCCATGAAGGTCTCGACCGCACCTGGCGGCCAGTGCCAGGAATCGGAGCGGAAAAACGTCCAGCCCAGCTGGCTGAAGGCCGTGTCGGCCATGCCCAGCAGCCAATCGACGCGGCCGGGGTCCAGGAAACCGGAACCGAAGCGGAAAAAATAGAAGAGTCCACCGAGGAAGGCCGCCACGGCCAGGACCGGGCGGTCGCCTTTTGATATCCCAGGATTCATACCTGCGATTCTAAAGCATCCCGGGGGCCTTGGCTTGGATTAACTCCTGCTCTGCTGGGGATCTCCTCCGGAAAAGCCTTTTCCCTGATGCCGAAACACCTTCGGGCCTCTATCGTATGGATAGTTTCGGGCCCGAAAATCCAATCCAGAGGAAAGATGCAGAGGCATGGCGCCACGCAGCCGACAGATCCTGGTCCAGATGGTTATTGTCCTGGCCGCCGCCGTCACGGTGGCCGTTCTGGTTTTCCTGTGGAAGATCGACGCCGCCTCCGCCGTACTCTTCGGCGACCCGCGGCCGTTGATTCTCAACGGGGTCATCCTCCTGCTCTTCTTCCTGGGCGTCTGGCAGCTGTTCAAGGGCGTCCGGTACTATGCTCGGCAGGAAGCCCAGATTTCCCGGTTCGCCGCGCGGCGGGCCGAGGGGTATCCCACCGACCAGGTGCTTGCCGATTTCGAGGAGCCTTCCCTGCTGCTCGAACGCTACACCACCATCAAGGAACTGTTCGAGGGTGGTGGCCCGGTGGACCATGGCGCAATCTCGTCCATCATGCTGGCAAGTGAATCGTTGCAATTGTCCTTCCCCCGTTTCGTGAACAACATCTTGATCCTGACGGGCGTGTTCGGCACCGTCAGTTCGCTGATCTTCGCCCTGGTCGGCGCCACCGACGTTCTGCAGACGGCCGTGCCGGGCTCGGGCATGGGCCTGCTCCTGCTGGGCATGAACACCGCGCTGACCACCACGGCCACGGCCATCGTCTGCTACTTCTTCTTCACCTATTTCTTCCACCGGTTCACCGACCTGCAGACCTGGGTCGTCAGCCGCCTGGAACGCGCAGCCC
>CBDTUS010000138.1:0-10045 GCA_965363725.1 uncultured bacterium
TCTCGTCAACGGCCTCGACATCTCGCTGCTAGGGAACTTTTACGCCACGGTGCCGACAGCAGCCACGAACTTCCTCGACGTCGGGCCGACGGCGGACGATTCGCCCCTCACTCTGCCGATGACCGACGACATGATAGAGTTCGAAGACCTGGTCATCTTCTCCCTCAACTTCAATTCCGTGAGCAAATTGCTCGACGCCCCGGAGCCCGCCAGCCGGAATGAACTGACCGTTTTCGTACCCGAGGAATCGGAGACCGAGAACGAGTTCGACGTCACCCTCTGGCTGGCCGCCGACGGCAGCCTCAAGGGGACGAGCATTCCGTTGACCTGGGATCCGGACGTGGTGAAACCCGTCAGCTTCGAGGCGGGCCAACTCGTATCGGCGCAGAGCGGCCAGGGCATCCTCCTGTCGCCTGCCCCCGGAACCATTGACGTGGCCCTCTTCAGCAACCCTGAGGAAGGACTCAGTGGTGAAGGAGTGCTGGCCACGGTGACCTTCGAAGTCCTGAAACCCGGCGAAGCGGATATCCGGGTCGGGGAAATCCGGGCCCGCGACACTCAGAACAAGGAAACAGACCTGGATGCGACGGTGACTCTCGGTTCGCCGGAATCGATGGACATCCCGCTGGTGAGTTTCATTGGTGACAACTACCCCAATCCGTTCAACCCGATGACCACCTTCAAGTACGGGGTCGCCGTGGAAGGCCGGATTTCGATCGACGTCTACGACGTCAGCGGCCGACGGGTCACCACCCTACTTGACGAAATCGTTCGTCCGGGAACGTACACGATCATATGGGACGGTACCGACGGTGGCGGTCGACGGGTGGCCTCCGGGGTCTATATGGCCCGATTCAAGTCATTGGATCAAACACAGATCCAGCGCATGACGCTGGTCAAGTAGTTCAAACCTTGGGAATCGGTGTGAACAAATAAGGTGATAATATGAAACAAATGAATTGGTCCGTTAGTCCAATCCTGGCAGGGTTGTCGATCCTGCTCGCAATTAACCTCGTGATGGTCCCCGCTGCACGTGCTGACGTGGATCTGGCGGTCCTGCCGGCAGTCGTCACCGTACAACCCGGTGATGTCTTCGACGTGGAGCTGACCATCACCGAGGACGGCTCGGCCTTCAACGGTTACGACGCCGTCATAGGTTTCGATCCGGCGGCCCTGACTTTCATTGAGCTCACGCAGGCCGAGCAGGAAGGCCCCTTGATGACGGACGCCTGCCAGCTCAACTTCCATGTTTTCGATGTTCCGCCGCCGGGCGACACCATCAATCTGACCCACATCATGCTCTGCGCCGGTACGACCGTCTCCGGACCCGGCGTCGTTTACCGCCTGCGCTTTCAAGCCGGCCAATTGAATACGATCACGTACCTCAACCTGCTTCCGGGGACAGCGTTCTACAACGCCGGACTCTACGTGAATCCCGTGTTCACATCGGACTCGGAAATCCGGATCGGCCAGGTCAGTTCGGTGCCCGGGGACTTGATGACAGCAGGGGTGAACCTTCTCGCCGCACCGAATCCCTTCAATCCGATGACCACGATCTCCTTCGAAGCCCCCGAGACGAGGCATGCCCGGATCACGGTCTATTCCTCGCGCGGGTTCCTGGTTGCCGAATTGCTCGACGAGCAGGTCTCTTCCGGCCGAAACTCGGTGGTATGGAACGGGCGGAACAAGCAGGGGAGAATGGTCGGCTCGGGCAACTACATGGTTCGGCTCGAGCTGGGTGGAGAGCCCTTCACCCGGTGGGTGACCCTGGTCAAGTAATTGGACCCCAATTCCTGGGAGCACTCCTGCTCCCAGGTATCCAACCCGGCCTACAGATCCCCAGGCAAAACGATCCCCAGGGTCTTTCTCTGCGTGCGCCACAAGGCGATCATGGCCTTGAACCGCTCCGTTTCCACCGCGGCTAGATTGTGCTTTTCGCCGGGGTCCGTCTCGAGGTCGAACAGTTCGAACTTCGACTCATCGAAAGGCGGATCGAGGGTCGTCAGCTTCCACCTGCCCTGCCGGACAAACGCCCGCCCCCCGTGATAAATTGTCGTGACATAGGAATCATCGTGAACCGGGGACAGGTCCGTGAGCAGCGGCAAAAGGCTTTCCCCCAGCATGGGTCTGACCGAACCGTCGTCCGGATATTTTGCCCCCGCCAGTTCCAGGAAGGTCGGGGCCAGGTCCATCACCGTCAGGTAGGTGTCATTGATGACCCCGCGCGAAGCGACCTGCGGTCCGGCCGCGATGAACGGCGCCGTAATCCCTCCCTCCCGCGTGTACCTCTTGAACCTGCTGAAGCTCGGCGAGCCAGCTTCGGCCCACTGAGGGCCGTACGACACCCAGGACGTAGCCCGGCCCATGTTCCCGTAGGCATTGTCATAACGGGCGCGGATGAAATCCACGTAGCTTCCCCTGTTGTAAAAATCCTCGCCGGCGGGACCGTTGTCGGACATGAACACGATCAGCGTGTTGTCATACAGATCGCGGGACTTCAGGAAGTCGACTAGCCGGCCCACATGGTGGTCCAGGTTCTCGACCATCCCCGCGTAGAGTTCCATCTTCCTCGCTTCGCTTCGTTGCTCCTCGCCGGTGAGATCCTCCCACCGAATGATGTCCTCGTTACGGCGCGGCAGGTCCGCCTCAGTCGGAATAATCCCGGCTTCCTTGAGCGAAGCAAAGTTCTTCTCGCGCAGAACATCGTAACCGGCATCGTAGCGGCCCCGGTAGAGATCCAGGTGTTCTTCAGGGACCTGCAGGGGCCAGTGCGGCGAAGTGTAGGCCGCGTAGCCGAAGAACGGCTGATCGTCTTCCCTGTTCGCGTCGATGAATTCCATGAGACGATCGGTGAAAACCTCGGTCGTGTAGCCCCCTTCAGGCAGCGACGAGGCCTGCCCATCGGCCCGGTAGGTCGAACCGCCCTCGAAGAACCCAACGGAGTTGAAGTGGTTGGCCGCCCCGTCGATCAGATGGAACGAACGCTCGAAACCGGCGGCCAGCGGACCGTGCTCCGGCGCCATGCCCAGGTGCCATTTGCCCACGCCGTAGGTGTGGTACCCGGCTTCGTGCAACAGCCGGGGCAAGGGCGCCACGCGGTCCGACAAATGGCCTTCATACCCGGGCATGTTGTTCCGCATGATGGAGCGGGGCGACTGGCGCCCCATCCCGGCCACGTGATTGTTGTTGCCGCTGAGCATCATGGCGCGGGTTGGTGCACACATGGGCGCGGTGTGGAACTGGGTGCAGAGCAGGCCTTCGGCCGCCAGGGCATCGATGTTGGGGGTGCGGATATCGCTGCCGTGAACTCCCAGATCGGCGTAGCCCAGGTCGTCGGCGATGAGCAGCAGGATGTTGGGGCGGTCATCTGCTGAAGCCTGGGCGTGCATCGGAAGGAACATAAGAAGCAAGCCGATCACCATCCGCCAACGGTGCCGGTCGGTTCCTGCCGGCCTTGACCTTCTGGTAGGCCCGTATCTCATGGCTTAGTTCCCCCGCGGGTTCGTGATATCCTTCAGTGGTATAGGTTGCCACCTTGGCGGTTCGGGGTTCGTTTCCCGATAATACACAAGATCCCCTTCAATAACCACGTGGGCGATCACACCTGAACTCCTGGAGAAGCCATGACCGACCCGCTGGCCGGCCACCGCGCCGGCATCGACGCCATCGACGAACAGATCCTGGATCTGCTGAAGCAGCGCAACGACCTGGCAGCCGAGGTGATCGCCACCAAGATCGACGCCGGGCTGCCCGTCTTCGTCCCCGAACGCGAGCAGGCCAAGGTTGCCGCCTTCCGCAACGCCGCCGATGCGCGCGACCTGGATCCCGACTGGTCCGAAGATTTTCTGCGCATGATCATGAGCGCCTCGCGCGCCCGGCAGTCTACCTCCGACATTCCCCGCACCACCGGCGATCCCAGGAACATTCTCGTGGTCGGGGGCCGCGGCAGACTCGGCTCGCTGTACTGTCGGATGTTCGCCGCCAGTGGTCACCAGGTACGGGTGCTCGACGCGGGCGACTGGGACCGGGCCGCAGAGCTGGCCTCCGGGATCGACGCCGCCATCGTCACGGTGCCCATCCGGGCGACCTCATCCGTCATTCGTCAACTGACGCCGTTGCTTGGCCCCGACGTCGTCCTGGCCGATTTCACCAGCAACAAATCGGAACCCGTCACTACCATGATGACTACGCACGACGGGCCCGTGGTCGGCCTGCACCCCATGCACGGACCGGATCTGGACAACCTGTCCAAACAGCTGATGATCTTCTGCCCGGGACGACGGCACGATGAGGCCGCCTGGCTGCTGGATCAGTTCCGGTTGTGGGGGCTGCGGGTCCTCGAACTCGACTCCGACCGCCACGACCAGGTCATGCATCAGGTCCAGGGACTGCGGCACTTCGTGGCCGTCCTGCACGGATCGTTCATGCGCTCAAGCGGCCTGACCCCAGGCGATATCCTGGACCTGTCCAGCCCCATCTACCGCGCCGAACTGATGATGACCGGCCGAATCTTTGCCCAGAACGCCGAACTCTACGCTGACATTGTTTTTGCCGGTGACGAGCGTCGTCAGATCCTGCTCGACTTCTGTGACCACCACAACCGCCTCGCCGATCTGGTGCGCAACGACGACAAGGAAGCCTTCATCGCTGAGTTCGAGGCTATCGGGGAGTTTTTCGGGGAATTCGCGCAACAGGCCCTGGAAGAAAGCGGCTATCTGATCCATCGTCTGGCCGACAGGTTCGCCTGATCGAACCGGCGGAGTTGAGGAGCTAGGAAGGTCTAGTCGTCTTCGGCCCTGGCCTCAATCCTTTCCACTCCCTCGGGGGAAGCCGCGACTTTGATGACGATAGGCCGGCAACACACACTGCAGTCCTCGATGTATTCCTGGTGCGGGACAGAACAGTCCACCATCACTTCGATTTCCTCCCCGCAATAGGGGCACTGCATGGCTTCGGAGGGGAGGTTCATTTCTTTTTACCCGGACCGTGGATGTTCCGCGTCCTGAGATACAGGGTTTCGACCTTGGTCCGGGCCCAGGGGGTCCTGCGCAGGAATTTCAGGGTCGACCGGATCGAGGGATCATTCTTGAAGCACTGGATGTTGATGCGCCGCCCCAGCTCATCCCAACCGAAATGGTCCACCAGGCTTGTTACGATCTGCTCCAGGGTCTTGCCGTGCAGCGGATTGTTGGCCTGCTGGTCGTTCCGGGGCTCCACCATTACAAATCCACCAGCAGGGATTCCGAACAGAACCCCGGCCCCAGCGCCGTGACCAGACCGTGCCCGCCGTTTCCGAATCCGTGTTCTGCCAGGTATCGCTCCAGCACATAAAATACCGTTGCCGAGGACATGTTGCCGTAGTCTCGCAGAATCCCGCGGGGCAAATCCAGTTGGGCCGGCTCCAGGGCCAGGGCCTTCTCGTAGGCTTCCATGACCTTTGTGCCGCCGGGATGCAGCAGGAAGGCATCGATGTCGGTGATCTTCAGGTCGTGCTCCGCCAAAAATGCGCCCATATCTTCGCCCGCCGTTTCCTCCACGATTTCAGGGATGCGCTGGGCGAAGACCACCTGCAGGCCCTCCTGCAGCACGGTCCAGCCCATGACGTCCAGGGAATCGGGAAAGAAACGGCTGCGGGTGCCGCGCACTTCCAGCCCCGGTCCTTCGACCTCATCGCCGACGATCACCGCGGCGGCCGCACCGTCCCCGAAAAGTGCCGTCGCCACGAGGTTCGATTTGGAGGTGTCCCCGGGCAAAAAAGTCAGGCCGCACAGTTCCGTGGCGATCACCAGAATCCGCGCCTCGGGATGACCCAGCGCGTGGTGGTGGGCGTGGGAAAGGCCCGCCGCCCCTCCCGCGCAGCCCAGGCCCCAGATGGGCGTGCGGCGTACGTCATGCCGCAGGCCCATGACATTGATCAGGCGGGCGTCGATCGAGGGTGTGGCCAGCCCGGTGGTGTTCACGTAGATGACGTAGTCGATGTCCTTGGGATCCAACTCGGCCTTGGCCAGGGCTTTACCCGCCGCCTCGGCAGAGAGCCGTGTCGCCTCCCGGGCGTACAGGGCGCTTTTTTCGGCCAGATCGTGATCGGCGAAAAACCACTCCTGGGGCGCGGCGAAGTAGCGGGTCCGGATGCCCGCGTTGGCGAACAGGGGCAGCAGGCGTTCGAAATCAGGGATCTTGTCGGCAAACATCGCGCGCGCGAACTCCACCGCCAGCTCCTGGTCCACGCGGGTGGGAGGTACGGCGGAGGCGACGGCTTGTATCCTGGGCATGAACTCTCCTTTAACGGACGGGAATTGGGGGCCGACACGACCCCATCGACAAACCGGCATTTGTCCAGTTTAGCCCCAAATGCCGATCCCCGCTCTGATCTGAGTCCCCTTTCGGATATTGACATCCTCGGCGGACCGGGGCAGGCTGGCTGTACTGGACCGAAGCCCAAACCCTAGCCTCAAGAGGATGAACCGATGCGCTCCCCCATGGCGGCCCTGTTGCTGATCACCCTGCTGATCCCATTCACCTTCATCACCGGCTCCTTCGCAGCCGAAAGGGACCCGGCTGCCGCTGTAGCAGACTCCATCATCGCCGCGGAACCCATGTGGGCCGTCGGTGGGGCCATGCGTTCGGCCACCATTCCCTTCGCTTCGGATGAGCGCAATGTCGCCACCTTTATCCCCTTCGTCTACTACGACGCCGGCACGGTCTTCTATTTCCGTGGGCTCGAAGGCGGTGCTCATGTTTGGAAGCCGGGCAACTGGAAGTTCAGCGCGATGGGCCGGATGCGGTTCTTCGACATCCCCGAAGAAGTTCAGAATCAAATCCAGGGTGACACCTTCCTGTGGGGCGCCCAGGCCCGCTACGCACCCTTTGGCCCCTGGCACCTCGACCTGGAAGTCCTGTCCGACTTCAAAGGTCACGAAATCGTCAATGCCCGGGTGGGAGGGGTCTGGGAAAGTCCTCGCATGGTCCTGCGCGCCTACGGCCAGGCACAGTACAAGACTTCCAAATTCAATTCGTACTATTTCGGCCTGAACCAGGAAGATGTGGGCGACGGGGTTGAACTCGGGGTGGGCGGTTCGGTGATCTACAACATCGCCAGCAACTTCTTTGCCTTCGGACGGGCCGAGGCCTCCCTGCTGGACAAGGCGGCGCGCAATGTCTCCTTTGTCAACCGGGACATGACGGCCCAGGTTTTCCTGGGCGCGGGTTTCAAGAACGACCGCACCCGCACCTCGCCTTCAGTTCAGAAAAGCCAACGCTACCTCCGCCTGGCCCATGGCTGGGTCACCCCCTCGTCCCTGGCCGACATCTTTAATTTCAAGGCCGAGAGCGATCCCGACAACCACCAGATGACCAGCATCTTCTACGGCCACCCGTTGTCCGACACCCTGGTCGGGCTGCCCCTGCAGGTCTATTTCCACAGCGGTTTCGGCTGGCACTGGAAAAACCAGAAGGACGCCGTCCAGGAAATCATCGTCGCGGTGAAGTTCTACTACACCATTCCCCTGCCCGTCCGCCTGAAGCTCGGCGTGGCCGAAGGCTGGTCCTGGGTCACCGACATCCCGTTCGTCGAAGACCGGGAGCTGAGGAAAAAGGGATATGAACCCAGCCCGTTGCTGAACTACCTGAACTTCTCGGTGGACCTGAACCTGGGTGATATTTTCGGTGGCGAGACGCTGAAGAGGACCTGGCTGGGCTTCGACGTCCACCACCGCTCGGCCATCTTCGAATCGGCCCAGCAGTTCGGACGAATCAAGGGCGGCAGCAACGTGCAGATGGTGTATCTGCAATACGACTTCTAGGGTAGGGGTAGGTCAAACCAGTGAATCCACCACCAGCACCACCGCCACCAGCAGGGCGAAGGTGTTGATCTCCATGAAGCGGATGCGGCAGCTGCGCACGAAGACCGCCAGCTGATCGGCGTCCACCCTCAACAGGTTCGACGCGCGGATGATCACCAGAAGCCCCGCCGCCGCGATCACCCAGGCGGCCGGGGTATGGTCGAAAAGTGCGGCCAACGGAATCATCAACGCCGCCACGCACACCGCGGAAATCCACAGGAAGGTCAGCCGGACGATCTGGCGCCGGTCGAAGCGGTCGAACAGCGAGGGCATCCCGCCGTCGGCGTAGTCCTTTTCGTAGAACAGAAGCAGCAGCCAGAAATGGGGAATCTGCCAGAGGAAAAAGAAGAAGGCGACCAGATGCAGGGTGGGATCGGACAGGTATCCCCCGGCGGCCACCCAGCCCACCACCGGAGGCAGGGCTCCGATGAAGGATCCCGGTAGGGCCGCGAACGGGGTCACCCGTTTCAGCGGAGTATAAACGCCGTTGTAGACTACGGCTGCCGCCAGGCCCAGCCAGGCCGCCGTGCTCGAAACGGTCCACAACAGGGCGGATCCCGCCGCGAGCAGCAACAAAGCGTAGATGAAAGCGGCGATCCGGGAAACGCGCCCCGAGGGGATGGGACGCCCGGCGGTGCGGGGCATTTTGGCGTCGACGACCGCGTCCTGCACCTGGTTCAGCGCCGCCGCGCCGCAGGCCTGCAGCATGATTCCGGCCAGGACCGGCACCAGGGGCAGGTCGACCCTCCCCCGCGCCATCACGTAGCCCACGAAGGTGGTCACGGTGGACGCCACCGTGATCCGAAGTTTCAGGAGTTCCAACCAGGGTTTCATGGGGCCGCTCTCGAGGTCACAGGTTCCGTTACAGTTCCTTGATGACCTCGATGATGGCCTCGATCTCCTCGTCCGTCAACAGATCCCGCTGGGGCGGCATCAGCGCCTGGTAACCCTCGACCAGGTCGGCGTTGGGTTCGAGGATCGATTTGCGGATATAATCCTCGTCCACGGTGATCTGCCGGGTGACGCCGTCGGTCACCACGTTTTCGGTTGTTCCGAACACGCCCTTGAAACTGGGGCCGATCAGCTTGGATCCGTCAAGGGTATGACAGGCTATGCAGCCCTTGAGGGTCAGCAATTGGGTCCCGGCGGGCGGGCCGGTGTCCACGCCCAGCCACTCGTCGAATTCCCGGGCGGGAATCGACCTGACCATGGACAGCATGGCGCTGTGACGTTCGCCGCAGTATTCGGCGCACAGGATGTTGAACTCGCCGTCACGGGTCGATTCGAACCAGGCGTGGTTGGTGCGCCCGGGCATGCAGTCTTCCTTCAGCCGGAAGGCGGGCACGAAGAAGCTGTGGATCACGTCGGACGACTGGAGGTTCAACTTCACCGGACGTCCCGTGGGCACGATCAGCTCGGTGGACTGCTTGCCGTTTTCATACTCGAACACCCAGGACCACATCTGGGCCTTCACCGTGACCGGCATGGCGTCTTCGGGAATGGTGCGCATCACCTTGAAGCCGGCCCAGCCGTAGTAGAACATCACCAACACCAGGATGGTCGGCAGCACGGTCCACAGGGTCTCCAGCGTCGCGTTGTCGGCGATCTGGGCTGGATTCGGGTTCTTCGACCGGCGATAGCGCACCAGGAAGTAGATCATCACCGCGGTCAGGCCGATCAGCAGGAACACCGACGTCCCGAGGATGAAGATGAAGGCCTTGTCGACCAGGCCCGAATAGCTTGATGCTCCGTTCATTGCCTTCCCTTAGCGAAAAAGGTAATCGAAGAAAGTAAGCCCGATGAAGGTGGCGAGGATCCCCACGGCCACCAGGAACATGATGACGAAGACCTTCTTCTCGTACTTGAGGTGCATGAAATACATGAGAATCAGCGCGGCCTTGATCGGGGTAACGATCATCGCGATCAGGATGCCGATCTTGCCCGGGAAATAGACCGACCCGGCCACGGTGACGCCCGTCAGGACCAGCAGGGCGACCCAGACCCGGAGGAAAAGGCCGTCCGGCAGGACATGGCTTTTCTGGGCCTCCAGGTCCGCGGTTGTCGCTTGTGAGTTGCTCATCTCAAATACCTCTTAGGTCGTCAGGTAGAACAGCGGCAGCAGGAAGATCCAGACCAGATCCACCAGATGCCAGTAGAGCCCCGTGTATTCCAGCGCGCCGTGGTTGTCCCACGAAAGGGCGCCC
>CBDTUS010000139.1:0-10040 GCA_965363725.1 uncultured bacterium
CGTCATCCCGCCAGCCGATCTGCAGGTCGCGGCCGGTGCCCGCCATGTTGGCCAGACGCAGGTCCACTTCGCCGCTGATCCGGGTCCCGGTGGTCAAGTCGGCCCCGGTACCGTCGTCCCGGCGGCTCAACCCCAGGACGATTTGCAACCTGTTCACCTTACGCCGGGGGGTCACCGGGAAATGGACCCCCACGGTGTCCCCGGCGGATGTCAGGTAGACCACCGGCTGCCCGACGGTGGTGTACAGGTCGCGCGCCACGAGCCTTTGCCGGGCACTTTCCAGATCCGAATTCTTGAAGAGGCTGCCCGGCCTGAGCCCTGCCGAACGGGCCAGGAACCGGGCGGCCCTTTCTTCGGGCAGGTCGCTGGTCACCGGACCCAAGTAGGCTCTGTTCCCCGGCAGCAGCATGGCTTTCAGGATAACGGAATGGGTTCCCGGATCCAGGTCCACCTCCCGGGTGACCCAGCGGGGGAACGGGTACCCCGCTTCACCCGTCCCGGTCAGGACCATGTCGATACCGAGGTTCCAATCCTCCCTGCGGAAGCGATCTCCCACGCGGGGCAGCCAGGTGTCCAGCAGATGGCCCCGGCCGGGGAAATCGTCCCCAGAGATATCCCTGACCCCCACGGTCCAGACGGGTCCGGGACTGACCTGGAGGGAATCGCCATGGACCGTCACCGCGGCCGACAGATAGCCCCGGTCCACCCACCGTTCGCGCATCAGGGCGTCCACCGTCCGCACGACCGACAGAGAATCACTTGACGCGGCAGCCGCGGCACCAACTCTGCTCTTGAGGGACTGCCACTGTTTTCCCTCGGGGTCCCAACTCTCCGTGGCCGCAGAATCGGGTAGGGAGGGCGGCAGGAATTTCAGCGCTGGCGCCAGACCGTTCAACCAACGGCGGTCCCCGGCGAGCCAATCCTTTTCCTGTCCGGAGGGGCTCCAGCCTGGCCCGAAGACGATCTGGATATCTGCGGCGCCTGCCAGGGTCGGGCCCCCAAGGGCCAGGAGGGCCACCAGGAACAGGGCCCACTGGAAACACCGCACCGAAGGTCGACGGCAGCCGTTCTCAGAACCGGGCGGTCGTTTCGAGACGCACATCATGCTGCCACCTCCCTTCGGTCTTCTTGCGGGAAAACCAGCTGACCGAGACTGCCAGGAACTCATTGGGATCCCAGGCCAGCCTCAGCGACGATTCCACGTTCCGTCCCGGAAATGAGAAGAACCAGGGCCTGACCGACCCTGTCGGTTCGTCGCTTTGGACATCCGACACCCTCACTTCACCCTGCACGGTCCAGGTGCGGTGGAACCTGCTGCGCACATTGGGCCGCAGGGCGAACTCCTGTTGGCCGACACCGGAGACATCGTCATCCCGGGTGATGAACTCACCCTGTAGCCCCAGGCGAAGGTTGGTGGTAGGATTGTAGTTGTACCCCAGCTCGTACCCCCTGGTCAGGACGACGAAACTGCTGCGGGCGCTGACCGCAGCCTCCTGGCTGTGGCGCCGTTCGTCCCGGCGGTTCCAGCGCAGGTTGAGGGCGGACTTTCGCGAAAGGTTGAGATTCACCGACGCCTGCCAGCTCCTGTTGATCCGGTCCTCGGGATGATCGGCGAACTGGCGATCCAACGATTGGCGAAAATCGAACTTCCCACGCAGGTCCACCGTCCGGACATTCTGCAGAAAAGAGAGTTCCTGGGTGTAGTTGAGGTCGCCCAGCACAGTGGTGGCGGGATCGAACAGGACCGCCGGGTCCAGGGCCAGGAGCCCGCCGACATCCTCGGTGGTGCTGCGGCTCTGCACCGACACCAGGGCCAGGCTGGACCAGGCACCGTACCAGCGATCGGCGCCCAGGAACTGGAAACCCTGGCGCCAGTTGAGATCCGCCTGCACCGCGGTGGTTGCCACCAGACTGTCGCTGGCGGCAAAAACCACCGCGTAGTCCCCCTGCCCCTTGCCGATGTATTCCCCGTCCTGGTTGTAGTCCCCCAGGCCTTCGCCCACGAACAGGATCTGTCGATCCAGCACCGGCGTGCGGCTGTTGTCGACCCGATAGCCGATGGCCCAGTCACTGAAGAGGCGATCCCAGTCCCCTGACAGGTTCAGCCGGGCCAACCGGGTGGTCTGCTCCGGCAGGTCCGGTTGCAGGATTTCCCTATAAGTGCCCTCGCCCACCAGCCGCATGCCCGCAAAACGTCCCGTCGTCAGTCCCGACCGCAGGGTGCGGCTGTCGCGCTCGGACACCCACTGCCCGGCGTAAAGGGAATCGGCCAGGCCACGTTCGAAATCCACTTGCCAGCTGAGGGCCCTGCCCGGTGCACTGCCCAGCCCGAACCCCGTTTCTTCGAGGCGAAAACCGGCGGCCCTGTTTCCGGTGATCTTCGCGTCGTCCCACTGGCGGAAGCGGTAACTTGCCTTGGGCACCACCGGCCCCACCACCCAGCTTACCTCGTGCCGCTGCAGCTCGCGCTCGACGTCCATGGGGTCCTGTTCGTCGGTGGCGTGAGCCGATTGCAGGACATGGCTGCCCTGGCCGCCCAGGAAATTCCAATCCGCGTTCCCGGCCAGCTGGTCCGCGGATATGGAGCCTCCATGCCGCAGGGACCCGAAGTCCCCCCTGATCCGCAAGGCACGCTTCTGCTGCCCCACCTGCCACCCGGCCTGGAGACCACTTTCGCGATCGGCCTGTGCCAGGAAGCCGGGTCGACGAGCACGGTCGGCCAATCCCCAGTGGTCATAGTCGAACACCGTCTTGTGGACCTGGAAGGGTTGGAATTCCGCCTCCTTGTTTTCCCAGAACCCGGTCAGATCGAAGCGGCCGAGAGAGGTTCCGCCAATTCCCAGCGGGAGTTGCCGAAGGCCCCCGGCAACCCTCGCGGCCGATCCCTGGTTGTCCTCGTTGTCCAGGGACGACAACTGGTTCAGATCCAGGTTGCCCGCGTTCCACTCGCCGCTCAAGAAGGCCCCCAGGGTGTCGCCGAAAGCCGCCGTAAGGGTGGCGATGCTGTGGGATGCCGGCATGGGCAGAGGTCGCCCGATCAAAAAACTTCCCGTGGTGTCTCCCACGTGGATATAGACCTTCTGCCCGGTGGCGGTCAGGCGTTCAAGGTCGTAGTCGCCCAGACCGGGCCCCGCATAGAAGAGGGTCAGATCAAAGTCACCCCCGGCCTCGTTGAAGACATAGATGGTTTTCCCGGCATCGTCCTGCTGATCGTAGAGACCTTCACCGGGCAACGTGGCGGTGACTCCCCCGGCTATGGCTTTCAGAGGATCGTCTCCGGCTTCGGCCAGGATCATTTCGTCTTCGTCGCCAAGTTCCCCGGTGCGCAGACGGTTGGGGTCATCCTTCTCCTTGGTCACCCGCGCGTGCAAGCGTCCGGGAATCGCTGTTCCGGGCAGGGAAAAGGCGACTCCGGCCCCGCCCCCGACGACGGTCCGGCCGTAGGGCCCCTCTCCTTCTTCATATTCGATCACGATGGTGGATTCGGCGGTGATCAGGCGGCGGTAAGTGAAGGTAACCGTGCCAGCCACGTAGTCGATGACAAAGTCGCGGTCCGACCCCCTGATCAACAGCTGGCCGTCAAGGGTCACGCGTTCCGAACCGGCAATGATGAACAGGTTGCCCGCGGCGGCGCTGCCCCCCAGGTAGTAGGGCCCCTGGTTGGACTCCTGGCCCCGGATCTGCAAGGTGCGGTACAGGCCACGGGGGGACCCGGCCAGTATTTCCGCCTGCGCGGGCCCGGGTGTGGCCTGAAGGGAAAATCCCTGGAGTTTGCGCCGGTAGTTGCCGAAGGCGCTGCCGCTGCGGCCGGCCACGAAATCCCCCAGGGTGGCCTGCCAGTTGGGGGCCTGCATCTCGACCAGGACCTTGTCGATGTCCCGCAACTCCTCCGTGTTGCCTTCGGGCACCACGGGCAGGTTGTCGTCGGACAGGAAAGCTCGTACGGCAATGTCCTCGGTCAACTGGCCCACGATGGTCAGGCGGAGATTCTGGTCGACGGTCATTTCACGGCGGGACCCCGAAGCCACCTGGACGGTCTTGCTGCCGGATACCTGCAGGTTCCCACTGCGCCAGTCGGCCGGATCGCCTCCGGCCTGGAACAGGGGCTGGGCACCGCCGTCGTCCTGCCCGGTCGGGGCCGATCCCACCGCCCGCAGATCCCGCCGGGGCGTGACCGGCACCGGGAGAAACGCGTAGGTGACCATGACCAGGGCCGGATCGGCGGCCTTGGACGACCCCTGGTTCTCCTCCATTAACGGCAGCCAATCGCGAAGGGGGATGATGATCCCGGACCGAGCCCTAACCTTGTAATCGACGTCCTGGCGCCACAGGCGTCCTTCAACGAAAAGTCGCACGGAACGGGCGTCGATAAACCCGTGGGCCAACTGCAGCGGCCGGGCTCCGACCGGCATGAGCCGGAATTCGCTTTCCATCAGGTAGGTATCGTTCGGGCCGGCAGGAGTGTCTTCGGCCTGGACGTCCCCGGTCAACAGAAGGATCAACGGGGTCAGGAGGACCAGGTTCAGGATATCGGATCTGCCCCATCGGCAGATTCCCATTATTCGTAGATGATTCGGTAAATGAGGATGGCCGCACGGGCCCGGTCGGTGACGGCCAGGATATCAGCAGGCCCCACAGCCAGGTCCACCGGGGCGGTGGGCGTGCCGCGCAGTCCGAAATCGTCACCCACCGAGGCCAGGGGCCGGAGCCGGCGGTCCAGGACATGGATGCGGCCGTTGCCCTGATCAGCCACGAACAGGTTGCCAAAGTTGTCCGTGGTCACTCCCTGGGGCAGGACGAAGGGATTGTCCAGGTCGAAATCCCCACCGACGGTCCCCTCGAAAAATCCCAGGCGACCGTAGTGACACAGCCGGCGGTTGCCCCGGTCCGAAACGATAAACCCGCCGTCCGGGAGAAAAGTGAGTCCGCTGGGATCGGTGAACTGGTCGTCGAGAGTACCGGGGGCGCCCACTCGCATCTGCAGGCTGAAAAAGGGATCCAGCAACAGCACCTGCTGCTGGGAAACGTCCGCGATCAGCATGCGGCCGTCCCGGTCCAGGGCGAAGGAAGTGACCTGGGGAATGTTGGAGGGATCCGCCTGTCGGATGTCCAGGACCTGGTCGAGCCAGGCCCCGTTCATGTCGAAGCGGAATACCTTGTTGCTGCCGGAATCCAGCGCCAGGATCTTGAACCCGTCGACCACCACGTCCAGAGGCCGGAAGGGTCGCGAGGGAGGGTCATCGAATTCGTACCACATAAGGGTACCCGGTTCGAGGCCGAAGATCTTGCCGCGCTTTTCGTCGCAGAAGATAAGGGTTCCGTCGGGGGCGAAAGCGCAGCCCGCCAGGCCCTCGATGGGATAGTAGGTGGCGGTGCGTTCATTTTCGTAGGCCTGGAGAAACTCCAGGGCCACCACTGTGCTCCCGGGGCGCGGCGCGGGCCCGGTGGCCGGCGCCACCGACTCGTCGCCGGGCTGCCGGATCTCCGAGCTTCCCCCGGAGGAACACCCACCCACCGCCAGCAGGACAGCCAGGCCGATCACCAGTACCGGGGTCAAACGGAAACCATGCCGTGTTGAGGGCGCCATCAGAATCTCCGGGACACTACCCAGCGCGCGCCGGGATCACGGAACGAGGGCAGCATCTCCAACTCCATGTTCATTCCCAAAACCTCCGTCTCCAGTACGCCGTCGTCCTTGCCGGCGTTCAGGACCGCGTCCACCACCGACACCGCCCGGTTGACCACTGCGAAGAGGATCATGAAGTCGCGTTTGTCATAGGCACTGTTGCCGTCGGCCCGGATCTGGGAGTAACCGTTCTTGCGGTCCTCGTTGACCCACTGCCAGGCGTCCGATCCGCTGACCAGTCCCGAGGGGGCCTCCTGGAGAGCCCGGGCCTCCCGCAGGCGGGATTCGTTGAAGAGGTCGCTGTCCATGTGGCCGCCCACGTTCTGCCAATATGAATTATTGTGTTCGCCACTGGTCCCGGCGTAGATCCCCGCCCATTCCTCGGCGGAGTCCATGCGGGCGTCTCCCTGGGAGTCGAACACGAAGTAGGCCGTCCAGATTGCGACCTCCACCCCCAGCATGACAAAACCCTTGGTGTTCTGCTTGTTGTAAAACTGACCGGTGCCCGGGACGATCAGTGAAAAGAGGCCGGCCTTGACCATGTCACCGGTCTGGGAAGGACCTTCGACCTTGTCCTCTTCTTCCTGGGAACTGGCACCCCCGCCGAATTCATCCCCGAGACCGTCCCCACCTTTCTGGTCGAAGGCCAGACCGCTGCGTGCGCCCAGGGTCCGCCATGATCCGGACGCGTCCCCGCCCAGGACCAGGAATTCGTTCCTCAGGAAGGAGCGTCCTTCGACGGCGGGCTCATCCGCGAGCACCTCTGGGGCCCAGGTAGAGGCCAGCACCGCCAGGACCGCCGAGCACAGGACCATCCCGGTTGTCATCATCTTCTTGCCAGCGAAAACTCTCAACGTCGGCCTCCCGGATTGGCCAGGGGTTTGGTTGCCGGTTGTTCCGGCTCTTCTAGAACGATACGGCCGCGGCCACCGAGCCCCTGCGCAGACCCATGGGCTGGGCGAACACCTTGACCTCGTGACCGGCCACCTTCATCTCCTCGTCCGGATCCCCGCCCAGGATACCGGCCAGATAGGCGGACTGGATGACACTGAAGACCCTCAGACCGATGTTCACGTACAGCCAGCGGTCCCTGGTCTCGTAGGCATCGTTGGCTTCGTCCCGCATCAGCCGGTAGGTCTCCCGGTTCTCGGACACCCAGGGGTGCTGCAGATCGGCCAGCGTCTCGGTGGGCTCGTAACCATCGAACGGGAAATCGGGCTGGTTGGCGATGGTGTAGTCGTCCCAGCCGAAAATGAACTGGTCCCATTTGCCCAGGTTCTCGTAATACTCCCTGAAGTCCTCCTCCTTGGTCACGTAGAGGGGGAGATTGTGGAGATCCTCCACGGTATTGAAATTGTTCTCCCCGGTGATCGCGGTAAAATAGATGGCCCCCTGGCCACCGCGCATGGGGTCGGTGCCGCCGTCGAGATATCCCTCCAGGAGAAGCTCATCGGTGTAGTGCGCATCGGCAAACGCGATGTAGGAGTCCGTGAGGTCGTCCCCATTGGAATTGTATTTGGCGACCTGTGTCCAGGCCAGGATATCGGCGGCCATCATGAAATAGCCGCGTTTGTACCCCATGGTAGCTTCGCCGGCCCCAGGCAGGATAAGCGAAAACAAGACGGGCCAGCCGCTTTTTTTGCGTTTGCCGGAAGTTTCGAATTCATCCACCTCGATGGAGGAAGATCCGCCACCGCCGATCTCCCCCTGTTCGAAACGTTCCCCGGTCAACGCCATGGCCTCCAGGCCATCCCGTTTCAGGAGCCAGGACATCCTCTCGGTGCCCCCGGACTGGGCCAGGACAGGCAAGGCCGCCAAAAGCGTGACCAGAACAACACCCGTCACGAACATTCCCTTTTGCAATTGAGAAGGCATACATTCCTCCATCGTGAAACCGGCCGTCATTTTTCGACCGCCAGGGTCAGGGTCCTGATATCCATGCCGCTGGTAGTCTCGTATTCGAGTCGGGCCAGGTACAATCCACTGGCCACCCCCGGCAGGGGCAATTCGTATTCGTTTACAACCTGGGCGGTCACAGGGATGTCCGCCCGGGCCACTTCTTCACCCTCGAGATTGTAGATCGTCAAACGGGCGGCTTGGCTGCCGGAGCTGAAGAACCGTACAGTCACGGCGTCCCCCGCCAGGGGATTGGGGTACAGCAGCACACGGTCGGTCTCCGCAGCGACCGGTGCGGCAGGACCCAGCCCCTTGGCCGTTCCTTCGGAACCGCGACGCAGGGAGCCGCCGCCCGGGCCGCGCCATTCGCTGGTACGCGCCTCCGGGGCTGCGGCTGGCGCCAGGCCATAGGCCGTCACCCTGCCGCCGGTGAACTGGCGGTCCAGGGGCGGCCCGGTGTACCCGCCGGGGGAACTCAGCCAGAGGACCCGAGCCTCATCCGGACCGCCGACGGCCAGGCTGCCCGTCTGGCGGTCGCCCCAACGCAACGGGGTCTGCGGCAGGAGACGGCCAGTCGCGCTCAGTCCCACCAGGTGTCCGCCATCGGTGTTGAAATGAATTTCATTGACCCCGTCCCCCGTGGCGTCGGCGACCACCACCGGTCCGACCACACCGGTGGAGTCCGGCAGGGGAAACAGGTCGTAAAAACGGACCGGGAAACCCCGCAGGGAAACGCCGTCCGGGCGAAGGACGTGGATGCGTTCGGCCGTCAGGAGGACCAGGTCGTCGGAACCGTCTCCGTCGAGATCGGCCACCGCGGGCTCGGTCACCAAGGGATCCTCCATTCCCAGGACCGCACCAAGTTCCGTCACCAGACCATCGGGAGAAACTTCCCAAGCTCCGAGCTCGGTTCCACCATCGAGAACGTGGACCAGATGGTCATCACCGGACGCCACTACAGCGGTCCAGACATGGTCCAATTTTTTCAGGGCCTCGGTGGTTGCTCCGTAGGATTGGTAGGTTGGC
The DNA here is from genome assembly GCA_965363725.1 of uncultured bacterium. Taxonomy (GTDB): domain Bacteria; phylum Krumholzibacteriota; class Krumholzibacteriia; order LZORAL124-64-63; family LZORAL124-64-63; genus JAGLCY01. The sequence goes on from CBDTUS010000139.1 coordinate 8,549, forward strand.
GTCGGATCCAGACCCTCGGCAGTCTGACCGACCAGGAACCAGCCGATATCCCCAAATACGGGAACCAGGTCGGAGCCGCCCGGCCCGGGAATCGGGGGGCCCACCTTGACGATGGTCACCGGGGTGTCGATGGGATAGGAAAGGGTGACCGGATTCCCCAGCGTATTCCCTTCACCATCGAGAAGAATGAGTTGGTCCTGATGGACCGGGCATAGGATTCGCCCGAGCGAATCCTGCCAGGTCAAGGGCACCGGGCTTCCGCTGAGGCTGTCGCCCACCTGGGTCGCCCAGGCCTCCGATGGCATGTTGTATTCGGGCAGGTGCGTCAGGCCGACCCTTCCCGAGGTGGTCCCCCAGACCAGATCGACACCATCGCCGTCGGCGCGTTCCTGCACGAAAGGTGACCCGCTCAGCGGAGCACCGAGAGCCTGGAAGGCTCCCTCCGGTTTGCCGGGCAGGCTAACCCAGCGGCGCAACCCGTCGGCCCACAGGTGGAACAGGGCGGCCGGGTAGTTGCCGTCGGTCCATCCGACAGGGGCAGCGTCCGAAAAGACCAGAACCTGCTGAGTGCCCTCGCTCAGGGTCACGGGCGTCAGGGAGGCCGGGTCGATGCCCCGCGGGGCTGGCAGCCCCTGGACCCAGGGAATTTCACTGGGTTCGACCGGGGGAATTTCGTAGGGGAAACCCGGACCCACCGGACCCTGGTTTGCCTTGAACTTCATGACGCTGGCCGAGAACTGGGTGCGCGGCCCTATCTCGCTCAGGGACAATCCGGTCCAGGAACGATCGAAGGCGCGGCTCGAGGGGAATCCCTCCACGAAAAGATTTTCGAACCCCGTCGGCTGGCCGTTGAGGTCGGTGCCACCGAAGGGATCGAGGTAGGAACCGTACCATCCCAGCACGTAGGCCTCCAGCACACCGATGTCCTGGATGCCGTCGGCCTCCACCAGCTTCAGCCCGTCGTTGTAGATGTTGATGGTATTGTCCAGCAGCCCTTCTTGGATCCGGTCGTTGTTGACGTGCCAGACCAGCACCCCGCCCGGAGGCATGAAATAGTCGTACAGCCCCGAATTGCTCCAGACCCCCTGCCGCTTGCCGGCAAGGTACAGGACCACTTTCGTGTCTTCATCCCGTTCGAAACGCAGGTCATCATAGGGTGTCTGGCTCGCATCCACCGGTACCCAGCGATTCTCCAGAAGGAACCACTCCCGGGGCGACAACCCGGCCTTGAAAGCCTGGGTGTCATCCGGAAGGGCTTCGAATTCCGGGTACAACCAGTAGTCGGACACCGGCACGCCCACGGCCGGCAACAGGTAGTCTTCAGTGCGGCCGTCCAGCTCACCCATTTCGAGCCAGCCGAGGAACCACTTGTTCCAGGCCGAGAGGGAAGGCGGCAGCACACCGGTCGCCGAGATGATGAAGGTGTCGTTCTCGGCGGTGACCGTACCCATGGTTACCGGCAGGTTGGTTCCCGAATCCATCAGATCCCAGA
>CBDTUS010000140.1:0-10033 GCA_965363725.1 uncultured bacterium
GATCAGCTTGCGGTCCATGAGGGCGGGCGCTTTCAGGAAGGGTGGGTAGACAGGCGTGGTGGTGGCCACACCCGTCCCGGTCCGTCCCGTGGCGCGACAGGTCACATTGATCCCGCTGACCAGGCCGGGCAGCCAGACCAACCAGGAAGGGTCCATCGCCCAGTCCCACAGTTCCTCGCAGGTGGCCATCACTGCTTCGATCAAAGCCGGAGGTGGGTCCCCGTAACCGAACACCCCGTGTTCCACGCGACGGGCCAGTGCTTCGAGGACGGCGGGCGACGACCGGAAATCGGTGTCGGCCACCCACAGGGGAATGATGTCGCGTCCGGCGTATTTGCTCCACTTGTGGCTGTCGGTGCCATGCCTTTCGGTAGGGGCGTCGAAGTCGAAGGTCATGAAAGATCCAACTTGCGCAGGTAGTCCCGGACCAGGGCGACCGCCTCGGCCGGGGTGGCCGCCAGGGACCAGACGGGGTTCGGTGCCCCCGCCTCCAGGAAGGCTTCCCCGGGATCAAAATCAAGCAGGACGACGGGCCGGCCGAACCTCAGCGCCATGGCGATTTCGCTCAGGGTGCCCCCAGTGCCCCGGCAGGCGACGACCACATCGCTGGCCAGTACGTTGATGATGTTGCGGGCCGCCCCCATGCCCGTGGGAATGACAATGTCCAGGCCGTCGGCGGCGTTTTCCCGGTCCTCGTCGTAGAGCACGCCCACGGTCAGGCCGCCCGCTTCATGAGCGCCGCTGACGGAGGCCTGCATGACGCCCGTCGGTCGGCCGCCGGAGACCAGCACCCAGCCGTTCTCGGCGATCAGGCGGCCCAGCTCACGGGCCCCGGTCGCCGTCCGTTCGTCGGCCACGGATCCTCCCATGACTCCCACCACGGTACGTCGCATGTCAGGACCTCCCCCCGTCGATCTGGTCGGGGTCCGGCAGAAGCTGCTCCAGCTTGGAGGTGTCCACCTCCGGCTGGAACTTCCCCGAAGGCGTGAATTCGAAATCGACCCTCTCGGCCCCCAGACCCTGCGCCAGCATGGTCAGGGTCCGAGCGGCGGAACGCTGGGCCTCGCCCGTGGCCTTGCGAACCAGGTCTCCCGCATAGCTGCTGGTCTGGACCTTGGTCTCACTGATGAGTTTGTTCTTGGCGTCCACGCTGAACCCGCCGGTGAAAACCCGGTCGACCACCTCCGGCATCAACCAGGGCAGCAGCTTGGTCTTGTCCTCGCTGTGGATCTGCATGTCCCGGATCAGCACATCGTGTCGGCAGGGAGGCAGCACCACGTTGAACGATCCTTCACCGCGCCGCTCGACCTTGAACTGAGGATCATTGAGGTCGTAGCGGAAATCCACGTCGAACTCGATGACCAGGGTGATCCGCTGCTCGGACAGCAGCCAGTTCAGGTACTTCTTGCCGAACTCGCCGAACCAGTGCTCGCTGGCGGTGATCACTTCCTTGGTCATGACCCTGAAGACACTGAGTTCACCGACCGCCTTCATGCTGGTGATGAAACTCTCGTGATTGATCACCGCGGGCGCCTTTTCGCGGCGGCCGCGGCGGGCGACTTTCCAGACACCCCAGGCGACCAGAGCGACCACCAGGCCGCCGAAGAATCCAAAAAACATTTTATCCACGTGACGATCTCCAGGTTGGATGACGAATGACGAGGCCACAGCATGGCAAATCGCCGCCGGTCGATCAAGCAAGGATCCACCGCCGGCTAGGGGCGGCCGCCGCCGCGTTGGAGCTTCGGCCCGAATTTTCCGTGGACCTGGTCCATGATACGGTCCAGTTGGCGATCTCGTTCCCGCTTGGGATCCTCAAACAACATTCCCTGCCCCTGACCGGGCCGGGCCAGGTTGGAAGCGGTCACTCCGATCAAACGCAGGGGACGGCCCCGGCGGCCCAGGTTGTCCCACAGCAGGCGGCGCGCGGTGTCCCGCAGGTCCACACTCGAGTCGCTGGCCTCACTCAGGGTTTCGCTGCGGGTGTGGGTGGTGAAATCGGGGTAACGGGCTTTCAGGGTCACCGTGCGGGCCGTGAAACCGTGGGTCCGCAGGCGGCGGGCCACCTTGGCCGCCAGGTGGTCCAGGATGCCCCGCAACTCCCCCGCGTCGGCGATATCCTCGTGGAAGGTGATCTCGTTCCCGATGGACTTGGCCTCGTGCACGGGGATGACTGGGCGCTCGTCGTGCCCGACGGCCAGTTCCAGCAGGTGGGCGGCGTGGTCGCCGAACTGTTCGATCAAGAGCTGCGGCGGGATGGCCAGCAGGTCCCCCACCTTGCGGATCCCGAAGCGGTGCATCTGCTTCTCGGCGACCTTCCCCACGCCCCATAATTTGCGGATGGGCAACGCGGCCAGCAGTTCTCGTGCGCTGTCGGGAGCAACGACCACGAAACCGTCCGGCTTTTCCAGGTCGCTGGCCAGCTTGGCCAGGAACTTGTTGGACGCCACGCCCACCGAGGCCACCAATCCCAGCTCGTCGAGGATCCGCCCTTTGATGGTCCGGCCCACCCTGGTGGCCGAGCCAAACAGCCGGCGGCAGCCGGTCACGTCCAGGAAGGCCTCGTCAATGGACAGGGGTTCGACCAGGGGGGTAAAATCGTCGAAGATTTCGAAAACCTGACGCGAAATCTCGGCATAGCGGTCCATCCGGCCCCTCAGGAAGATGCCGTCTGGACACAACCGGATGGCCCGGGCCGCACTCATCGCGCTGTGAACCCCGAATTTGCGGGCCTCGTAGTTGGCGGCCGCCACCACCCCGCGGCCTTCCGGCGTCCCTCCCACCATGACGGGTTTGCCCTGGAGCGAGGGGTCGTCCAGCTCTTCGACCGAAGCATAGAAGGCATCCATGTCGACATGCAGGATGGCGCGGTTCGGGAACAGGGAAGAGGTGGTCGTCATGGCCTTTCTCGCGATTGGTGGTTATGCTGGTCGCTTTCCGGGGTTCCGCTGGGGAGCCCCTCTATATACTTGCGGGGAAGGTAACATGGATATCCGTCTTTCGGCCATCTGGCAGTATCCCGTCAAGGGCATCCGGGGCGTTCCTGCCTCCCGGGCCCTGGTGGAGCCCGCCGGACTGCGCTTTGACAGGCGCTGGATCGTCGTCGACGAACAGGGGAAGTTCGTCAGCCAGCGGTCCGTTCCCCGGTTGGCCCTCATCAGCGGGGAATTCGACGGGTCCCGGCTCGACCTGGCCGCGCCCGGCCGAACCGCGCTGCGCCTGGAAGTGCCCGACGGAGATCTCCGCACCGAGGTTGCCGTGTGGCGCGACCGGGTCGACGGCGCGGCGGCCGATCCGGCGGCGGACCGCTGGTTGTCCGAATTCCTGGAGCACCCCTGCCGCCTGGTGTACATGGACGAACGGTGCCGCCGGCCGATCTCCTCCTCGCAGGGACAGAGCGGCGAGTCCGTGAGCTTCGCCGACGGCTACCCCCTGCTGATGATTTCCGAAGCCTCACTGGAAGACCTGAACGGCCGACTGGAACAACCGCTTCCCATGGACCGGTTCCGGCCCAACCTCGTGGTCTCCGGATGCGGGCCTTTCGCCGAGGATCGCTGGAGTCGGCTGCGCATCGGCCAGGCAGTGTTCCGCTTCGCCGGACGTTGCCCACGCTGCAGCGTCACCACCGTGGACCAGGCCACCGGCGCGCGGAACTCCGAAGAACCGTTGCGCACCCTGGTCGGGTATCGCCAGACGGAACAAGGGGTGGTTTTCGGGGTCAACCTGATACCCGAGATGACCGGAACCATAGCTACCGGAGACCAGGTCACGATTCTGGACTAGGGCCTGGTGGCAGAACAGATTGGAAAAGAGGAGAGCATGCTGACCCTTCGCAGTTCGCAGGACCGCGGCCATGCCGACCACGGCTGGCTCGACGCCCGGCACAGTTTTTCCTTCGCGGGCTACCATGATCCCGCCCACATGGGCTTCCGTGTCCTGCGCGTGATCAACGAGGACACCGTCGCCCCCGGGCAGGGCTTCGGCATGCACCCCCACCGGGACATGGAGATCCTGACCTACATCATCTCCGGCGCTCTGGAACACCGGGACGATATGGGCAACGGATCAGTCATCCGTCCCGGCGACGTGCAATGGATGAGCGCCGGCACCGGTATCAGGCACAGCGAATTCAACCCTTCGGAGACCGAACCCACCCACCTGCTGCAGATCTGGATCCTGCCCGAACGGACCGGGCGCACGCCGGACTATGCCGAAAAGAACTTCCCCGACTCCGATCGGCAGGGCCGGCTGTGTCTGGTGGCTTCGCCGGACGGGACCGACGGATCGATCCGCTGGGGCCAGGACGTTCGCCTCTATGCCTCCCTTCTGGCGGAGGGACAGGAAACCGGCTTGGACCTGGGGCCGGACCGACATGCCTGGTTGCAGATGATCAAGGGGGAACTGAAAACTGGAGGCCAGACCCTGGCCCCAGGTGATGCCGTGGCCGTCAGTGGCGAATCCCGGTTGAACCTCATAGCCCACCGGGACAGTGAATTTCTCTTGTTCGATCTGCCCTGAGTGGCCGCAGGCAATCCGTTCCCGGATTGGCAACCGGTCGCCGGTGATTTATCATGTCGGTCATTCGCCGACCCTGGACCCTTGAGAACGGATCGCGTCATGTGCGGCCGCATCATTCTATCTTCGGCGCCTCATGTCCTGGCCGAAAAATTCTTTCTGGACGTGGTGCCCGATCTGCTGCCCCGTTACAACATCGCTCCGACCAGCGACATCGCCGCGGTGGTCCCCAATCCTCGCTCCCTGGGTCGGGTGGTCAAGACGCTGCGCTGGGGACTGGTGCCTCCCTGGAGCCCCGGCCCCGAGGTCGGCGCCAAGATGATCAACGCCCGCAGCGAAACCGTGCTCGACAAACCCTCTTTTCGGGATGCCTTCTCCAGTCGCCGCTGCCTGATCCCGGTGGACGGTTTCTATGAATGGCAAAAACGCGACGGAGTCCGCCAGCCCTTCGTCTTCCGGCGCCCTGACGGGGATGTTTTTGCCCTGGCCGGACTTTGGGAAAGATGGGAATATCCCGGCGGCCGGCGGCTGGAGACCTGCACCGTCCTGACCACCGTGGCCAACAGCACCATGCGGCCGATCCACCACCGCATGCCGGTGGTGCTGCCGGAAAAGGACTGGAAGATCTGGCTCGATCTTCCGGCGGACAAGGCCCGGGAACTGACCAAACTGCTGCGGCCGTGCGACCCTGAATTCCTGCGGGCCCATCCCGTTTCACGCCGGGTGAACAAACCCGATTTCGATGACCCCGAGTGTCTCAAGCCCGTATGGGACGATCCCCAGGGCCAGATGAACCTTTTCGAGTGACGGGCCCGGCCCGCCTGCGTCAGGAATTCCATGAACGCCAGAAACCACAATTCCGAAATCCAAAGGCCCAGGGATACAGTTTCCGGGTTGCTCCTGTTTCTCGATTCGGCGGATCCCGGCGACTGGGAGGAATACCTGCCCCTGGGGTTTTTCCGGGGAGTCACCACCAATCCCCTGCTCCTGGAACGCGCCGGCCAACCCTGCACCGTGGAGAATCTGGGGAGGCTGGCGAAATGTGCAGGGGATCTGGGCGCCCGGGAAATCCAGATGCAGACCTGGGGTGAGACCTGGGGGCAGATGACCGAAACGGGAAACGAACTGGCCCAGGTCGCGGCTGAATACGACGGTCACCTGAGCGCGGTCATCAAGGTCCCGGCCACCGGTGAAGGATTCCGCGCCGCGAGGGCTCTGCGCGACCTCGACCACGAGGTCACCCTGACCGCGGTCTACACCCCCGGCCAGGTGCTGCTCGCCGCTGGCCTGGGCGCTGCGTACGCCGCCCCTTATCTGGGCCGTCTCGTCGACGCCGGCCAGGATGGCCCCGGGACCGTGCTGGCCATGCAGGACATCCTGCGCCGCAGCCGGTCATCGACACGCCTGCTGACCGCCAGCCTGCGCTCCGCCGCCCAGGTGGTGGATCTGGTCGTCCTGGGCCTGGACACCTTCACCTTCGGGACCCGGGTCGCCGCCGAACTGGTCGCCGCGGAACTGACCACGGCCGCCGCCGCCGATTTCCAGCGGGCCGCCGAGGCCATGGGAAAACAAACCTGAGGTCCGGGTCCATCCCGGCAGCTACGCCTTTTGATCCTGACTGAGGTATTGATCCAGCAGTCCCGCCAGCAATTCGGGCACCAGCTTCATGCGTGCGGGTGATGCCACGTAGGCGATCCGCATCTGGGTCCGGCCGGGATTGGGCTCCCCTTCATTCACGCTGTAGAATCCCGCCATGGGCGCGGTCAGCAGGGTCATCGCCCGGCCATCGATGTCCACGCTCCCTTTACGCGCACAGTACAGCACAAAATCCAGGGCGTCGAAATCCGGCGGGGCGATGTTGCGCACATCGATCACCGAGTAGATGCTGGCGTCCGGACTCGAGACGATGATCCCCGGCAGGAGATCCCGGGTCCGCACCGTGATGTCACGCAGCATGGTCTGATAGTGTTCCCGCTGGCGCGCATACCACTGCCCCAGGTCGGCGTGGGATTCGGCCGCCAGGGATCCGAAAATGTACTGGCCGATCACGTTGGAGCAGAGACCGGCGGTGTTTTCGGCCACACTCCGGGCATGGAACTCGGGGTTGTCGGTCACCAGGGCGCCGATTCGCAGGCCGCAAGCGTTCCACACCTTGGACGAGGTCTCGATGCTGATCCTTATGCCGGTGATGCCGGGCACTTCGTCCTCCGTCAGGCCCCACGCGCTCACCGCCTCGTCCCCGCGGTAGTAGAGTTCCCGGTAGGCTTCGTCACTGATCAGCCATATCCCGTTCTTCACGCACAGGCGGGCCAGGTCGACCAGGGCCTGACGGTCATAGAGCTGACCGGTGGGGTTGTCGTAGGGAATGACGACCATCGCGCCGGGGCGGTGTCTTTCGATGGTCTTTTCGATTTCCGCCACCGAAGGCAGGGAAAAATGCCCGCTGTCATCCAGGGTCCGGGTGATGGAAACGGTGGCGCGTCCCAGCCGTTCGGCGAAGGCTTTGTAGTTGGTGTAAGCGGCGTCGATCAACAGCAGAGGTTTGTCCGCAGAACCCGCAGGACCGCAGCAGCCGAGGATGACCAGTTCCATGGCCTGGCTGCCGCCGTCGGTGACCTGGCTGAACAGACCGTCGGTGGCGCACCCGCTCGAGGCGATGATGTTCAGGAAGGCCGCGTTGGTCTCGGGCAGACCCACGGTCGCGCTGTACTTGACGACACCCTCGGCAAAGGGACTGTCCGGCCCACCCAGATTTCGCAGGCGCTCCTGCATGGCCGGATGCATGGGCAGCGACACGTTGCCGATGGCGACGTTCAGGTCGGCGGTCCCGTCCCCGCGTTTGGCGAATTCGATCTGGGCCAGGCGGATGACCGAGGGCTGACGGGAGGCGAAATGCGAGGAAAGAGCGGGGCCTGTCATGACGTTTCTCCTGTCCGGAACCTAATCCCCCATCACCTGAACGAAGACCCGTCGGTCACGGGGATTGTTGTCGTGGTCGATGACGACGATCTGCTGCCAGGTGCCCAGGACGAGCTTGCCGCGGTGCACCGGTACCGTAATGTTGGGGCCCATGAACGACGCCCGCAAATGGGAAAATCCGTTGTCGTCCCCCCAGGTCGTACCGTGGCGCGTGGTCATGGCCTTGGGCCACAGTTTTTCCAGGGCTTCGGTCATGTCCGCCGCCAGGGCCGGTTCGAACTCCACGGTCGTGACCGAAGCGGTCGAGCCGACGGCGAACACGTTGACCAGGCCCTCCTTGACCCCAGCGTCGATGACGATCGCCTCCACCTCCGAAGTCAAATCATGGATGTCGCTGAATCCCCGTGTGGGAACGGTGATTTCACGGCCGGTGATCATGATGCTTCAACCTCCCCTGATAGATCAAGGGCGGCCCCGGTTGGGACCGCCCAGAGTTACCTGACAATTCGCCTATTCTTCAATGGGGGTTTCGAACAGGGGAATTTCTCCCGCCAGCTGCAAGTCGATCAGCAGGTTGAGGGTATTCTCCACCTGGACAAACCGCGCCGCGGTGATCGGATCGATTTCCTTGGCCACCTTTTTGGAGGCTTTTTCCAGAAGACTGAGCGCGCCCTTGCGGGACTTGAAGGAAGACTTCATGATTTCGGAAGCCTTTTCGGGGGTCATGCTTTCGTAGTGGGCGGCGTAGTCCTTGATGTTGGCGAGCCGGTTGTCACCGATCTTGCTCAGGTCGTTCTGGTATTCCCGATAGATGGGCCAAAAGATCTCACCCTGGGCCGCCGTCAGCTGCATGCCCTCGGTCAGGTAGGCGACCTTGGCGGTTTTCAGATCCTGGCGCATCAGTTCCAGGTATTGCTCGCCATCGGCCTGGGCCACGTTGGGCACCGCCACCAGACCGGCCAGCAAAGCCAGTCCCAGCACACACATCGTCACGCTGCGAAAGTTCATGGATTCTCCTCCACGGAAGGTAAAAGTTACCGGAAAAACCGGTTCACGGATTCGACAGAGGGAACATACTACGCCCTGACCAGGGAGGGGTCAAGCCGAGGATGGCAAGAGCCCCTATCCCCCTGGAGGGACGGTATCTTGGCCACAAGAGGCGATCTGGCCCCGAAAAACGGCCCACCCCCGCAGGGATGGGCCGCATCTTGGAAAAACAGGACGGGCGCTACTTGATCAGCAGCGGCGCGATCACCACGCTGATGACGGACATCAGCTTGATCAGGATGTTCAGGCTGGGGCCCGAGGTGTCCTTGAAGGGATCGCCTACGGTGTCGCCCACCACGGCGGCGTGATGGGCATCGCTGCCCTTGCCGCCGAAGTGTCCGCCCTCGATGTGCTTCTTGGCGTTGTCCCAGGCGCCCCCGGCGTTGGACTGGAACAGGGCCATCAGCACGCCGGTCGCCGTGACGCCGGCCAGCAGGCCGCCCAGCATCTCGGTGCCGCCCAGGAAACCGACCGCCACCGGGGTCAGCACGGCGAGCAGTCCGGGCAGGATCATTTCCTTGATGGCCGCGGCGGTGGAGATGTCCACGCAACGACGGAAGTCGGCCTCGGCGGTGCCCTCCATCAGCCCGGGGATCTCCTTGAACTGGCGGCGCACCTCTTCGATCATGGCAAAGGCGGCGCGGCCCACGGCGTTCATGGCGAAGCTCGAGAACAGGAACGGGAGCATGGAGCCCAGCAGCAGGCCGACCAGCACCGTGGGGACCAGAAGATCGATCTTTTCCAGGCCCACGATCTGCTGGTAGGCGCTGAACATGGCCAGGGCGGTCAGGGCGGCCGAACCGATGGCGAAACCCTTGCCGATGGCCGCGGTGGTGTTGCCCACGGCGTCGAGCTTGTCGGTGCGGGCGCGGACTTCCTCGCCGAGGCCGGCCATCTCGCTGATGCCGCCGGCGTTGTCGGCGATGGGACCGTAGGCGTCCACGGCCAGCTGGATGCCGGTGGTCGACAGCATGCCCAGGGCGGCGATGGCGATGCCGTACAGCCCCGCGAAATGGTGGGCCACCAGGATGACGACGCCCAGCACGATGATCGGCAGAGCGGTCGACTGCATGCCAAGTCCCAGGCCGGCGATGATGTTGGTCGCCGCTCCGGTCTCGCTCGCCTTGGCGATTCCCTGGGCCGGCTTCTTGTCCTCGGCGGTGTAGTACTCGGTGATGACGCCGATGGCGATGCCGCCGGCCAGACCCGCCACCGTGGCGATGAAGACACCCAGCCAGGCATCGGCCGGAAGCATGGCGCGGGCGATGAACCCCGTGACGATGGCCATGATGATACCGGCGCCAAACGTACCGATGTTCAGGGCCGTCTGCGGATTGCCGCCTTCCTTCGTCTTGACGAAGAAGGTGCCGATGATGGACACGACGATGCCCGCGGCCGCCAGGACCAGCGGCAGCAGAATGGCATTCATGTTGCCGGGCAGAAAGGCCACAGCCAGGATCATCGAGCCGACGATGGAACCCACGTAGGACTCGAAGAGGTCGGCGCCCATGCCGGCCACGTCGCCCACGTTGTCGCCCACGTTGTCGGCGAT
>CBDTUS010000141.1:0-9936 GCA_965363725.1 uncultured bacterium
GTTCTGGTCTCCTGCGGTGAACTTGTAAAAATACACGCCCGAGGCGGTAACCTGGCCGCCACTGTCGTGGCCATCCCACACCTGCTGGTGGCTGCCGGAGGCATGAGGGTTCTCGTCCAATAGCCTGCGCACCAGTCGTCCTTGCAGGTCGAAAATCTCCAAAGAAACCTCCACCGCTCGTGGCAATTCGAAAGCGATGGTGGTGGTCGGGTTGAACGGGTTCGGATGCGCGGTCACGGACACCTGCCCGACACCCGGCAGGTCTCCGACGTCACTGACCCCACCGGCTTCCAGCCAGGTCAGCAAAAAGTTGAGCAGATGGGCCTGTGACGAAAATGAGGCGCCGTTTTTCCCTGCGCCGACCTCCAGGCCGACCACTCTTTCTAAATCGAAGGGCATGACCGCGGTGCGATTGTTCAGAACGGCGTCGTCGGTGGTCACCAGGGCGGAATATGGCCCACCGGAGGTCCCTTCCGGGTCCAGGGTGGCGCCGGACTGGCCGGTACCCGAAGTCATCAGGGAATCGAAGGCGCGGATCCCGGGGCAATTCCCATCGACGAACCAAAGGACGTCATCGGGCAGCACACCGTTGCCGGCCACAGGTGAAACCTGAAGATCCAAATAGCCTCCGTTGAACGCGGAGATGTTGCGAGAGTGATAACCAACCCCCAGCAGGTTGACCAGGCCCTCACCCGAACTGGTACGATCCAGACCGGTCACCATGCCGTCGCCCGCCAGGAGAACGCGCCGGTCCCCGGTGGCCAGCCAATCGGACACCAGCTGGGCATCGTCCGATTCTTGGTCTCCGCTCAGGGTGTAGATGGAACTGGTGCCCGAGGAATAGACCAAGGATTGATATCGCGAAAGGTCGGCCAGGGTGGCCTGGGCGCCGAGCCCCACTTGGGTGCCTTGCGGGTAGAGGGACATGACATCGAAATCGACGCCGCGTTCCAAACCCAGTTCCTCGAAGGCGGCGAACCAGGCGTCGGCAGCGTCCGTAGTTCGGGCACCATCACAGAACAGCAGCGAAGGCTTGGCGAACTCGCCCGGCACCGGTTGGGTGAGGTTGGGCAGGGCGCTCACCTGGAGATTGTCCGGGAATGGCGAACTGGGTGAAAAGTCGAGCACGCCGGTGGTGTCCGGCGGCCAGACGGATGTTCGGATATCCCCATCGAGATCGTCGCCGGCCGTCAGGTAGTAGTGCATCCGGTCACCTGGAAAGAAAAAGCCCGTGTCCGGCAGGTCGAAGAACCACCTGTCCAGGGGGTCGTCTGGGGAGTGGATTCCCGGCGTCATACCGCGCAGTATTCCCAGACCATCGGGGGCGTCGGGCCTCACCACATCGAAGGTGGGATTGCAGGCCATCACCCAGTGCAGGGTGGGTGCCTGGGTCACCGTGGCTCCGTGGCGAATCGGATTCACATCGGCGACCAGCGAATCGCCGAGCGCGCGGGTGGTGTTGTAGTTGTAGTGCGGCACGGAAGAAGCATCCAGACGGCACCAATTGTTCTCCAGGTTGACGGGGTCGAGCACGTCGGTTTCGGGAAAGGCGTCGGCAAACAGGAAGTCGCCGTCAACCTCGATGGCCGGGCCGTCGGGATCCCAGGCCTTGACCGCGACGTTGTCGAAGTAGGGGGCCGGAGTGCCGTTGGGGCCGTTCCAGCCCCACAGCCAGCCCAGTTCATTGGCACTCATGGACACTTGGACCCACTTACGGCCGGGGACCAGAAGGTCGCTGATCGGTTCTTTGTGCCGCATGTAATCTGGGCCGCCGGCCAAGGCCTGATTCCGGGAAAGCCAAGGGGCAAGCTCGAGGTCGGCGACATCGTCGCTGTCCGTGGAGCGCACATGCCACTGGTAGAAAACTCCCGCGGCGTTGACGGCCAGGGTTTCGTGACGATAGACATCGAAGTCGAATTCGGCCCCGTCGATTCCCGCCGGCCAGGCGATGGGCGGTGAGATCACCCTGTTGTTCAGGAACCAGTCGCCGCCCCCGTTGACCAAAAGACCGCCGGTGTTGTTGACCTGCCAGCCGCCGGGGTCGTAGCACCAGATGTAGCAGGGCGTGCCGCCGGTTTCGGGCACGGGAATGCCGTCGTCCACGAAATTGACCTGCCAGGTGTTGTTGTCCCGGCAGGGATCGATGTCGCCGAGATCGTTGCGCAGATGGGTGAAGTCCCCGACCGACAGAGGCGGGGCCTGGACCCAGTTGGGCGACTCGCCGGATTCGAAGTCGTCGAAGGTGATCAGGACGTCGTCGAAATAGATGGCCAGGTCGTCGATCTGGCAGGCGCCGTGGCTGGGGTTGATGCAATCGACGTCGTCCCAGCCGTCCTGCGAGGTCCACACGCGCCAGAACAGCCGGACCTGGTCGCTATCCGGACCGACGAATTCACCGGGCAACATCACCGTCTCGAAGTCAAGCACGACGGTCGTATCGCTGGACCCCGTCCAGGTTTCCAGCATTTCGGATTCGATTCCCCTCTGGACGAAGAGCTCGAGAAAATCCCAACCGGCATCGGGCAAATCATAGTTCATCAGGCCGGTCAGCCGGACGGTCACTGGCTGGGAGGCGTTGGCCACACTCTGCCGCCATTCGATATTATCGAAGAAATTCGGGCCCACTCCGCCGATGGTGTCGGGAGGATCGCAGGCGGGTATGGTTTCGTCCCCGCAGTAAAGGGCGTGATTTCCGATGCCGTGCCCCTCGATGTATTCGGCCCAGTAAGTGGACACGTGCCAGTGGTTTTCGCCGGACCAGTCGGCGGTCAGGTCCACGTGGGTCCAGCCGTGCCAGTCGGGCTGGCCACCCGGGGTTTCGAAACTGCCGTCCCAGCGGTCGGGACCGCCCAGCAGGTAGGTGGTGTCGACAACGGCTTTGGCCGCCGGAGCGGGGAGCAATACCCGGGAATCGGAACCGTCATTGATCTCGGGCAAGACATGCGGAGCCCGTTGTCCGGCGAAGATCGACTGGGCGAACACCGTCAAAATAATCGCGGAAATAAGGACTGGGCGTTTCATGTTTTTCCCCCGGGGAACAAGTCCACTACTTGAGCAAGGTCAGCTTGCCGACACGTTTCTGATCTCCGGCCTCGAACCGATAGAAATACACCCCGGACGACGTGGCCTGGCCGCCCCCGGTGCGTCCGTCCCACACCTGCTGGTGGCGGCCCTGCGGATACGGATTCTCGTCCACCAACCGGCGCACCAAACGGCCCTGAAGATCGAAGATGTCCAGGGACACCTCCATGGCCCGCGGTAAATCGAAGGCGATGGTGGTCGTGGGGTTGAACGGGTTGGGATGCGCAGTGACGGATACTCGGCCGGCCCCGGGCACGTCATCGGTCCCGCTGACCACATCGGCTCCCAACCAGGACATCAGGAAATAGACCAGGTAGGTCTCCGGCGAATAACTCTTGTCCGTCCGGCCGGACCCGATGGACATCCCACCGACCACGTCCAGGTTGAAGGGCATCACGGCCATGCGATTGCCGAGCGTCTGGTCGTCGACGGTCACGACGGAGGCATATTGCCCACTGGGATTTCCCACCGCGTCCAACGCGGCGGCCGACTCACCAGGACCCAGCTGGCTGACGGCATCGACCCAGATGATCTGGGGACAGGCAACATTTACCTGCCAGGTGATGTCGTCGGGCAGGACGCCGTTGCCGGGCACCGGGGAAACCAGAAGATCCCAGATGCCGCCGTTGCGGTCGGTGATATTGTTGTCGTGGATTTGGACGCCCAAGCGGTTCTTCAGGATAGAGCCATCTCCATTGATGGACCCGTTCAGCTGGGCGACCAGATTTTCGCCGACAAACAGCCCGATCTTACCTCCTTGGTCGAGCCAGCTGATCACTTCCGCCGGGCCGCCGCCTTCCAGGCTGGAGGTGATTCCCGCCACATAGATCATGGTGTCGTACCCGGACAGCAGGCCGGAGTTCACGAGGACGCTCAGGTCATCCGTGGCAAAAACAGTCAATATTTCCAGATCCGGCCCCTGCGAAATGCCGAGAGTCTCCAGGGTTTCCAGCCATTGGGATCTCAGCTCGCTCTTGGGATAAGTGTCATCGACCAGCAGCATGGCCGGATGGGCGAACTGTCCGGGCGCCGGCTGGGTGACCGTCGGTAGCCCGCGGATTTCCGCTGGGTAGGGGTAGACCGAAGGGAGGGAGAAATCGAGCACACCGGTGGTGTCGGGCGGCCAGACACTGGTGCGGACATCTCCGTCGAGGTCGTCCCCGGCGGTGACGTAGTAGTGAATTCGATCGCCGGGGAAAAAGAACCCGGTGTCCGCCAGATCAAAAGCCCACTCGCCGTAAATGGGCTGGCCGTTGAAGCCGACAGCCACGCTGCCGTCGGTCGCGCCCCGCAGAATGCCCTGGGGGTCCGGTGGCATGGACCTGGCCGAATCGAAGACCGGGTTGCACTTCATCACCCAGTGCATCATCGGCGGTTCCACCACCGTGGCGCCTCGGCGCAAGGGAGTGATGAGGGCCACCAGGGAATCTCCCCGGGCGCCGTTCCAAATCAGGTCGTTCATGTCGACGCGACACCAGTTGGCCGCCAGGTTGTCCGGGTCGAGAATGCCCGCTTCGGGAAAGGCGTCTCCCAGAAGATGGTTTCTTCGGACCTCGATGTCCGGCCCCATGGGATCCCAGACCTGGAAGGCCACGTTGTCGATATAGGGTGATGGGGTGCCGTTGGGGCCGTTGATTCCAAAGTGGAAACCGAACTCGGTAACTCCCAACGCGATCTGAACCCATTGGCGTTCCGGCACCAGGAGATCGCCGACTAACTCTTCCCCTCGCCTGTAGCTTCCTGCGGAATTCTCCAGGATAGTATTCCGGTTGACCCAGGGAGCGTTCTGGAGATCCTCCGGGTCGGCACTCGCCGTCGACCTGACATTCCACTCGCCGAACATGCCGGACGAAGAGCCATTGAACGGCTCGTGGATGAATAAATCGAAGGAAAGACGGGCACCATCCATGTTCCCGGGCCAGGAGAGGGGTGGCGAGACGACCTGGTTGTGGAGGTGGGCGTCAATCCCCAGGTCAGCCATCAGTCCACCGTCGTGATTGAGAATCCAGCCGTCGGGCCCGTAGCACCAGTCGATGCAGGGCGTGCCTCCCGTGCCGGGCACTACGATGCCGTCGTCGACGAAGTTCACCTGGTACGAACTGTTTTCACTCTGGCAGGAATGCACGGAGTTCAGGTTGCTGCGGAGGTTAGCGTAGTCGCCCACGCCGGGCAACGTGCCCTGGTTCCAGTTGACGGCACTGCCGGGCTCGAAATCATCGAAGGTGACCGCCGAGCCGTTGAAGGAAACCGTCAGATCATCGATCTGACAGGCGCCTCGCGAGGGACGCAGGCAATCGATATCGGAAAAGGAGGAATCGGACTTGAAACGCCAGGCCAGGCGCACCTCATCGAGGCCGGGGCCGGTGAAACTACCGGGCGAAACAACGGTCGTGATATCCAAAGCGACACTGCCGATGCCTTGCCAGGTTTCTACCACTTGGGGGGTGTCACCATCCTGGAGGATGAGATAGACATAGTCGTACCCCTCTTCGGTGTCCCAATTCATGGCCCCGGTCAGCCGCAGGGTCACCGGCTGCGCGGGATCGGGAACGGTCTGCCGCCACTCGATCTCCTCGAACCAGCCGTTGCCGTAGCCGCCGATAGTGTCGCTGGCGCTGCAGGCGGGAATGGTTTCGTCACCGCAGTACATGGCGTGGTTGCCCGGTCCGTGCCCGGGGATATGGTCGGCCATGTAGGTGGATACGTGCCAGTGGTTGTCGGGGCTGATGCTGATGTCTTCACTGGTCCAGCCGTGCCAGTCGGGCTGGCCGCCCGGGGATTCGAAGCTGCCGTCCCAACTGCCGGGACCTCCCAGGAGGTAAGTGGTATCGACCACCGCCTTGGCCCCGGGAACGGAAAATTCCACTCGGGCGGCGGAATCATCCGCCGAGGGTAGTCGGGGATCTTCGTAAACGGTTTTGGCGGGAGCGGAAAAGGCGATGAGTGCCAGGGCAGCACCAAAAAGCAGGGTCGAGCGAACCATGATATTCCCTTCAAAAATAAAAAATCATTCCCAAAGGTATGGGACGCAAATATGCCGGGAAATCCCAGCATTTCTATCGGAATCGATCCCCATATAGAGCGATACAAGGAACGAGGTATTGATTGTCGAACCAAAATCAGTATTTGTTTTCAATTAGCTTACGGAATTGGAGGCATAAAATCAACCAAAAAAGTCTTATATTGCCCAATAACGCCGAAAATCAGGGGTTTAGCGGGAAAGTCAGTCGGTTTTTTCCAGCAGCAGCAAGGTCTCGATGTGGGAGGTCTGGGGGAACATGTCCAGCACTTTGAGTTTTTTGGCCTGGTAACCGGCGGCCACGAAAGCGGCGGCGTCGCGGGCCAGGGTGGCCGGATCGCAGCTCATGTACATCAGGTGCCGGGGCTGGACCTCGAGCAGGGTTTGGACGCCGTCCTTGCCCAGGCCGGCCCGCGGGGGGTCGACGATGCACAGGCTCGAATTCCAGATCGCGGGAGGGGCCAGGTCGGGCCGGGCCAGGACCTTGTCCAGCCGGCCGGCATGGACGCTCACCTTGTCCCGGGCGGCTTCGCTGTGGGCGACGTTGTTCTCGGCATCGCGGCAGCCACCCTCGTCGCTGTCCACGGCGATCACCTTCTCGAACAGGTCGGCCAAGGCCAGGCTGAACAGGCCGACGCCGCAAAACAGGTCGCCCAGCATGGGGCCCAGCTGTTCGGCGTCCTTCAATTCGGTGATCCAATCCCGGATCACCTTCAAGGCGGCTTCGGTCTCGGAATGGTTGCCCTGGAAAAAACTCTTGGCACTGACGCGGTACTTGTGGCCGGCGACCTCGTGGACCAGGTGGCCGCGCCCCCACAAGGGCAGGTTGTTGTACAGCAGACCTTCGCAACCGGGAGCGGGCGGCTCGCCCTCGGGCAGAGCGGCCAGGACCTTGCGCACCACCTTCAGGCGCTGCGGAGGGCCGAAGATCGACACCAGCCAGCCGCCGCGGCCGTCCATCCGGACCACGATCTGCTCGGCAGGGGGCAGCATGCGCAACCAGGGCAGGATGTCCCGGTTGAACTGTTCGGGCATCAGGGCGCAGGCATCCAGGGGCACGACTTCGTGAGTGCCGCGGCGCATCAGACCGTAGTGATTGACGGGGTTGGAGAACACGCGGATGCGGTTCCGGTAGCCGAATTCCTCGCCGGCGGTGGGGCCGGTCAATAGTTCGGAAACATCCATCTTGCCCAGGCGTTGAAAACAGTCGACCACGATGGCGGCCTTGGCACGGCGCTGGTTTTCGGGATCCAGGTGCTGCATGTCGCACCCGCCGCACTGGCCATAGTAGGGACAGGGCGGATCTTGACGGCCCGGCCCGGGTTCGAGGATTTCCTCGAGGGTGGTGCGCACGAAACCCTTGCGCCGTTCCTTCACGGCCACACGCACGCGGTCGCCCGGGGCGGCCAGAGGCACGAAAACGGCCTGGCCTTCGTGACGGGCCAGCCCGTCGCCGCCAGTGACCAGCTTGTCGATGACCACTTCGAGGGTGCCGGATTCTTCCGGTTTGCCCGGCGGTGTTGATGGTTTGTCTGTCTGCTTGTCATTCATGGTCCGCTTAAACTAGCATGGGGGTGGTCCCGGGGCCAGAATTCTGAATTATCGGTGTCACCGGGTCCGGCCGGGCGGGTGTGTCCGGCGGCGGCCGACGGAAAAGGAATGGATTCCTTGGTGGGTTTGGGGAACAGAACGGATATTCACCGGCTCGGCCTGGGCGCGGTCGCCCTGCTGTTGCTGATGTCGGCGGGATGTTCCCCCAAGCGAGTGCTGCGCACACCGCCGTCGACCCAGCCGACGGAATCCCCAGCCCGGACGGCCACGGAAAACGCCCCGGAGGAAAGCCAGCCGGTTGATACAGACCTGGGCTTACCGGACCCGACATACCGCGGAGCCACCGGAACGTCTTCCCTGGAAGCGGCCCAGGCCGCCCCACCCGGCGAACCTCCGGCAGAGCCCCTGACCGGATCCCGCCTGGGTCTGGAGGCAGCCGAACTGGCCAAAAAGCAACTGGGCAAACCCTACCAGTGGGGCGCCGCGGGGCCGGACAAATTCGATTGCAGTGGCCTGGTCATGTACGTCTACGACAATCTGGGAGTCCCTTTGCCGCGTGTATCGGGCCAGCAGGCCTACGCGGGGGTTCACGTGGACCGCAAGGATCTCCAACCCGGCGATCTGGTGTTCTTCAAGCTCAACGGTTCGCGGATCGACCACGTCGGCATTTACTTGGGTCACAGTAAATTCGTGCATGCTCCACGGAAGCATATGCCCGTGCGCACGGACACCTTGAACGATTCCTACTGGCGACGGCGTTTCAAGGGCGGCCGACGCGTGGGATGAAGGATGCGCCTATTGGCCCCCGGTTTCCCCCTATTCCCCAGCAGACTCTTCAAGGGATTCATGGTCCTTTTTCTGGTCGTGTTTCTGGGGACCGTCTGTGCGCCAGCAGCCTGGGCCCAGAAGCAGGTGGAAGATCCGCAGCAACCGCGCCGGGGATTCTGGGCCGCCGCCCAGGCTCCGGGCGACACTCTGGAGGCCTATTCCGGCAGCTTGTGGGGGCCGTTGCCGGCACGCGACGACAGCGTTTCCGCCCATTTTTCCAACCGCTCGCGCCCCGGCTGGGAAACCGCGGTCATGGTGCCCTACTGGATCGTCGGCATTCCCTTCCGCATCGTGTACGTGGTTCTCGACCAGGCGATCATCGGCATGGACAAGCTGGGCCTGTTCGGGGCGGCGGCGGAGTATCCCGGAATCAAGGTGCCCGGCGGCGCGTATCTCATGCCGACCATTTCCATCGGTGACATAACGGGATTTACTCTGGGTGTCGATGTGACCCGCCCGCATTTCCTGGGCCCGGACAATCTGCTTTTTCTCCAGGCATCCCGCTCGAGCCGCAAGGCGGACCTGCTGTCCGGCGGGACCCTGTTCAATCTGGGCAGCGGCTGGTCGGTGCAGGTGGGCGGCGGCTACGAGGAAAAAAACCAGGTCCGGTATTACGGGCTGGGCCCCGACTCCTTTTACGGCGACAAGTCGTATTACATGCGGACCACGACCTGGGGCGGATTCGAACTGGAAAAGGATGTGTGGGATAGAACAGGGTTCGAACTGAGAACCTATTTCTCCCGGGTGCAGGCCCGCGAACCGGTCTACGATGTGGATCAATCCCTGGGCCGTATCCACGCCGACGATCTGCCCTTTGGCTACCCCGGGGAGTCCAACGGCTGGACCTCGCGGTTCGCCCTCTACCGGGACAACACGGACCAGCGGGGCCGTCCGAACCGGGGCGGTTTCCAGTCGGCGGCCGTGTCGCTGTTCACCGCCAGTGACGGCAGCGACCTTCAGTACCTGACCTACCACGCCAACATCGAGCGCTATCACAAGCTCTGGTTCACCGACCGGACCCTGGCCCTGCGCGGATTCTTCAACCGAATCTCCAACGTCGGCACCTCGGAAATACCCTTCTCCCGCCTGGTGACCTTCCAGCGCCCGGACGAACTGCGGGGCTTCAGTTCCCTGCGCTTCTACGGGCTGGGCTCGCTGGGTTTTTCGGCGGAGTACCGCTGGCCGGTCTGGGTGGCGCGGGGGCGCGACGACATGGGGGTCGACGCCTATCTCTTCACCGACATCGGCCAGGTGTTCGACAAGACCAAGGAAATCAGCATCGAAAACATGAGGGGCACCGGCGGCGTGGGGCTGCGCCTCGTCAATTCGGACCGGGGTTTCGGCGCCCGGTTCGAACTCGGATTCAGCGATGAACAAACGGTCGTCCGGCTCAAGTTCAGCCAGACGTTCCAGTACGATCCGAAAGGCATTCTCTATGGCAAGAACCCGACCCGGTT
>CBDTUS010000142.1:0-9880 GCA_965363725.1 uncultured bacterium
AAAATACGGAGGGGGCGGCTCCTCCTGGCCCGGACACAATTTCAAAGGCACAACTTATTGATTGAACCTCCCCAAACCCTTGAATATGGAGGCAATCCATGTCCGCGATATCTTTTGTTCCCGGTAAACCGGCCGCCAAAGTCCACGCCATTCTCCAGCGCTCATTGGCTGTCATGGATAACGCCCACCAATGCGCCGTGTTGTGGTTCGGTGAGATCATGAGCCGTGGTTTGTACCGTGATCTGGGCCATTCTTCCATCAATCAGTACGCCATTCAGGAGCTGGGATTTTCCAAATCGCGGACCGATGATTTCATTCGTTTGGCCCGGCAGTTGGAAAAACTGCCTTCGGTTCGTGAAGCGGTGGCGTCGGGAGAACTCGGCTATACCAAGGCGCGGGAAATCGTCTCGGTGGCCACACCCGAAACCCAGGACACCTGGCTCAAGGCCGCCAAGGGAACGCGAAAGGAACTTGTTCATGAAGTGAAAAAGCCAAGCTCGCAGCCAAAAGGGATCCGGCTCAGGTGGTCTTGTTGCCAACATCCCCACCGGTGGTCCCACCTCGCGAACTGCCGGTTCGATTCCAATTGGAATTGACACCGGAACAGGAAGCACGCCGGGCGGCGCTGGTCGAGCGGCTCTACAAACTTGGCGGCCTGCCGACTGATCGGGCGGAGTTGATTCTTGAAGCTTTGGCAGCGCTGCTGGAAACAAAGGAATTACAGGGCAAAAAGTGCCCCCGGGGGCACTCCCCCAACCGGCCGCCGGTCCAGATCCACGTTCATGAAAATGGAGAAACCGGCCGGTTGACTATCCAAACGGACGTGGGCGAGCGTGAGTTGAGCAGGGCCGAGGCCGAACGATTCCACTGCGACGCCGCCATCTGCAAACACGGTGGCAGAAATACCGCCACCATACCCCCACGCATTCGCCGGGAAGTGCTGGCCAGGGACCAACACCGTTGCCAAGCCCCGGGTTGTGGACGAACCCGGTTTTTGGAAGTACACCACCTCGTGGCCAGAAAGAAAGGAGGAAGCAACCAGACGGAAAACCTGACCACTCTCTGCGCCTCCTGTCATCGTTTGTGGCACCAGCGGGGCCGCGGATCGGCCGTTGCCTAACCAGCGGAGTGGGCCCCGTAAACCAAACAACCCCGATTCCGGATATCCCCAATCCCCTATTTGGGATAGAATCGGCCTGCCGAATTCAACCGAACCGGGAGCACTGCATGCGACGTTATTCTTTGGCCTTCACCCTTGTGACCACTCTTCTGATCAATGGAGCAACCGCCATGGCCGCCGATCGCATCACCGGCGAACTGTTCGCCACCCGCAGCGAGGTCATCGCCGCGCAGGGGATGGCCGCCACCAGCCAGCCTTTGGCCACCCAGATCGCCCTGGACATCCTGAAAAGGGGAGGCAGCGCCGTGGACGCGGCCATTGCCGCCAACGCCGCCCTGGGCCTGATGGAGCCCACCGGCAACGGGATGGGCGGGGACCTGTTCGCAATCGTCTGGGACGCCGAATCCCAAAAGCTCCACGGGCTGAACGCCAGCGGCCGCTCGCCCATGTCCCTGACCCTCGAGGAATTCCGGGAGCGGGATCTGGACTCCGTGCCGCCCTACGGGGTGTTGCCCATCTCGGTACCCGGCTGCGTGGACGGCTGGTTCGAACTGCATGGCAAATTCGGCAAGCTGGACATGAAGGAGGTCCTCGCCCCGGCCATCGGGTACGCCCGCGAGGGTTTCCCGGTCAGCGAACTGATCGCCTACTACTGGGGTTTGAGCGTGCCGTCGCGGCAGGACCAGCCCTTCTTCCTGGAGACCTTCACCAACAACGGCAAGGCCCCGGTCAAGGGTGAGGTCTGGCGCAACGAACCCCTGGCACGGACCCTCGAGAAGATCGCCGCGAAGGGCCGTGATGAATTCTATTCCGGTGACCTCGCACGGACCATCGCCCGCACCGTGCAGGACGCGGGCGGTTTCCTTTCCTATGAGGATCTGGCCGCCCACAAGAGCGAATGGGTCGAACCCGTTTCGGCCAACTACCGTGGCGTCGATGTCTGGGAACTTCCGCCCAACGGGCAGGGCATCGCGGCACTGCAGATCCTGAACATACTGGAGACCTTCGACATCGCCGCCATGGGCTTCGGCAGCACCGCGTACATCCACACCTTCCTGGAGGCCAAGAAGCTGGCCTTCGAGGACCGGGCCCGATTCTACGCGGACATGGACTTCGCCGAGGTTCCCGTGGCCGGGCTGATTTCCAAGGAATACGCAGCTGCCCGGGCCGGGCTGATCGATCCCGGCCGCGCCGCCGACCGTTACGACGCCGGCAACCCCGCCCTCTACCAGGGCGACACCATCTACCTGACCACCTCCGACAGCGAAGGCAACATGGTCTCGCTGATCCAGAGCAACTACCGCGGCATGGGTTGCGGAGTATGCCCCGAGGGTCTGGGCTTCGGCCTGCAGGACCGGGGCGAACTCTTCAGCCTGACCGAAGGCCAGGCCAACACCTACGCCCCGGGCAAAAGACCCTTCCACACCATCATTCCGGCCTTCGCCACCAGAAACGGGAAACCGTGGCTAAGCTTCGGCGTGATGGGCGGCGGCACCCAGCCCCAGGCCCATGCGCAGATCATCGTCAACCTGGTGGATTTCGGCATGAACCTGCAGGAGGCAGGTGATGCCCCGCGCATCCTGCATGTCGGATCGAGCGAACCCACCGGGACCGTCATGACGCGAGGCGGCATCGTCTCCCTGGAATCGGGCATCGATTACAAGGTGCGCCGCGATCTTGTCGAAATGGGCCACCGCCTGCAGATCAACGTGGGATCCTTCGGCGGTTACCAGGCCATCATGTACGACGGCGAGCAGGGCGTTTACTACGGTGCATCGGAATCACGCAAGGACGGCCAGGCGGCCGGGTACTAGAGGAAAGGCTCCGCCATGAAAAGCATGCGACTGATATTCTGCCTGACGGCGATATGCACCTTGGCCGGAACGAGCGTTCTTGCCGACGAGCCCGCCCCCACCCTGGAGAGCATCGCCGCCCAGATCGAGGGCATCGCCAAGACCCTCGAGGGTTACGACCATCGGCTGGACATCCTGGAAAAGAAGATCGACGACGGTTTGTGGTTCGACCGCCTGGGCGACGTGGCGGTCATCGACAAGGTGCGCCTCTACGGCCCCCCGCGCTGGAAGGAGGAAAGCGAGACGGCCATCGGGGCGGGCAACCCGGTGAAGTTCTACGCCTACATCTTTTTCCCGCAGGATCTCGACACCTCCGGGAAGGCACCGCTGCTGGTCTTTCCCCATGGCGGCGTCCACTCGGATTTCAGCACCTACTACGTGCACATCGTGCGGGAGCTTCTGGCCCAGGGGTACGCGATCGTGGCCCCCGAGTACCGCGGCAGCACCGGATACGGCCGCACCGTCTACGAGAACATCGACTACGGCGGGCTGGAGGTCGAAGACAATCACGCCTGCCGCACCTACATGATCGACAACTACGACTTCATCGACCCCGACCGGGTCGGGATGATCGGTTGGAGCCACGGGGGCCTGATCGGCCTGATGAACGTCTTCGCCCACCCCGACGATTACCAGTGTGTCTACGCCGGGGTTCCCGTCAGCGACCTGATCCAGCGGTTGGGGTATCTCGACGACGAGTACCGCGCACTCTATTCGGCCGACTACCACATCGGCCAGACCGTGACCGAGAACATCGAGGAATACAAGCGGCGCTCGCCCGCCTGGAACGTCGAAAAACTCCAGACCCCGCTGCTGATCCACACCAACACCAACGACGAGGACGTCAACGTCCTGGAAGTGGAACACCTGATCAAGGGATTGAAAGCCGAGGGCAAGGAGTTCGAATACGAAATCTTCGAAGATGTACCCGGCGGACACAGCTTTGACCGGCTCGATGGAAAACAAGCCAAGGAAATCCGGCTGAAGGTCTACGACTTCCTGGCAAAGTATCTGAGCCCAGACCAGCCAATAACCGACCTGAAGCAGCTGCACCAAGCCGGTTACCGGCTACCGGACGGATCCTAGGCAGCCATGGGCGACCCACTGCTCTACCGGATCAACCGCAATATCGTCCGATTGGGCATGCGCGCCTACTTCAAGGAAATCGAAGTAGTCGGCCGGTCACGGGCGCCTGCGGACGGGCCGGTTATCTTCGCGTCCAACCACCCCCATTCCATCACAGACAGTCTCGTCCTGGGTCTGGCCGCCGATCGCATGCTGCACTTCGTCGCCCACAGCGGCCTGTTCCGGAACCGGGCCAAGGCCTGGTTCATGCGTAACAGCGGGGTCATCCCCGTTTATCGTCCCCGGGACGTCGAAGGGTCCAGCGACAAGAACCTCACCATGTTTTCCGCGTGCTACGGGGTCCTGAACGGCCACGGTGCCATCGGGATCTTCCCCGAAGGGACCAGCGCCGAGGAAAGGCGTGTCCAGAAGCTGAAAACAGGCACGGCCCGCATCGCGCTGGGCGCCGAGGAACGTGCCAATTGGAATCTGGGACTGGTCCTGGTTCCGGTCGGCCTGAACTTCGAGAGCAGTTCACGATTCCGCAGCCGGGTCCTGGTCAAATTCGGGGAGCCCATCGTGCCGGCCCAATGGTGCACCGATTTCGAGGCGGACCCCACCGCGGCCGTGAAGCGGATGACGGATCTGCTTCAGGAACGGTTGCGCCGCGAAGTCGTCAACGTCGAACAATCCGAGTATGAAACGTTTGTTCTGGATGTGGAAAAGATCTTCAAGGACGATCTGCTCTCGAGAACCGACCTGAAAATCCCAGGAAAATCAGCCTACCAACGTGGTCAGGCCGTCACCGCCGAAATCGCCAAGTGTCTGAACTATTACCACGAGCGCAGCCCTGACGTCATCTGGCAGCTGGCCCGCCAGATGAAAGGGTACAACGCCAAACGCCACCTCCTGAAGGTGAGGGACGGAATGCTTCGCGAGGAGCGGAGTCCCCTCGTCCGGGGTGAGCTGTGGCGCCTGGTGATCGGGGGTATCGCGGGACTACCCTGGGCCCTGTTCGGTCTGGTGGGAAACTGGCTCCCCTACCGTTTGACCGCCTGGCTCGGCGGACGCCTCGCACCCGACCGGACCAAGATCCATCAGGTCCAGTTCGGCGTCGGTTCGGTCCTGTTCCTGGGTTGGTACGCGGCCCTGCTGGCGGTGTCCTTTCGCGTGTTCGGGACGGCCGCGTCCGTTGTGGCCGGCATCGGGCTTCCATTGGCGGGATTGTTCGCCCGTGAATATTTTCGCTACATGAAAAGACGCCGGCGCATGCTTCGTTTCGCCGGTCTGGAATTCAAACTCGGCTTCAGGGTCCAGGAACTGAGGCTCGAGCGCCGCCGCCTGGTCCAAAATCTGGACCAAGCCATGCAGCGGTACCTGAGCGCCATCGAGGAGGAATCGTGAGCCCCAGCATGCTGGACATCCCCTCGGTGAGGGAGTATCTGGGCAAAAGGCTGATCTGCCAGGTTACGACATCCGAAAAGAGACTGGCCCTGACGTTCGACGATGGTCCCAATCCCCACAACACCCCCCTGCTTCTCGAACTATTGGGGAGCAAGGGGATCAAGGCCACCTTTTTCGTGGTCGGCCGGCGGGTGCGCCGGTTTCGGGATCTGCTGAAACAGACCGCCGAGGCCGGCCACGAAATCGGAAACCACGGCGACCATCATTGGCCGCTGTCGTTCCTGCCCCGGTCGATCATCAGACGGGAACTGGAAGTCTGCGGAAATCTTGTCGAGGATGTTACGAGCCGCCGGCCGCGATTCCTGCGACCGCCCATGGGCTGGTTCAACGACAAGGTTCTCGAGGTCACTCGCCAGTTGAGTTACGAGGCTGTGATCGGCTCCGTTCATCCGCAGGATTCCCGGCAACCGGGATTTGAAACCATCGTGCGCCGGGTCCGCCGGCGCATCGAACCCGGGGCGATCATCATCCTGCATGACGGGGGCTGGCGTATCGGCGTGGACCGTAGCCAGACTCTGGCGGCGGTGGATATCCTTACGGACGAACTGCTAGATTCCGGGTACCGGTTCCAGACCCTGAGCGAACTGGTGGATGAGCCGCACCAGGGAAAGAGCACCGCATGAACCCGTTTGATCTGCCACTGAAGACCATCGAGGACCTGGTCGAAAAACACGGCACGCCGCTATACATCGTCAGCAGGAAAAAGCTTCTCGAAAACTACCGTCGACTTGACCGCGGCTTGCCGGCGGTGACCCTGTTTTACGCGGTCAAGACCAACCAGCACGAGGGCATCCTGGAGATCCTCAAGAACGCCGGAGCGGGGTTCGACGTGGCCTCCCGCGGCGAAATCATGGACGCCGTGAACGCCGGGGCAAACCCCCGCGAGGATCTCATTTTCGCCGATACCGTGAAGGATCCCAAACACATCGCCTACGCGTTCGGCATCGGCCTGGATGATTTCACATTCGATAACCCTTCGGAGATCACCCAGATCGCCCGTCACGCGCCCGGCGCCAATGTCCACGTTCGGATCATGGTCTCGAACAAGGGCAGCGTAGCCCACCTGAGCGACAAGTTCGGGGCGGAGATCAATGAAGCGGTGCCCCTTTTGCTTGAAGCCCGCGACCAGGGACTGGTCCCCCGTGGGGTCAGTTTTCATGTGGGCAGTCAGTGCCTTGACCCCCAGCGGTACGTGGACGCCCTCGACCAGACGCGCGGTGTATTCGATGAAGCCGCCAATCATGGCATGGACCTGGAGATGATAGATATCGGAGGCGGGTTTCCCGTCAAATACACTGATGAAAAAATCGATCTTGAAGCCATGTGTGCGGTTATCGACCGGAACTATCACAAGCTGTTCGGGACCGAAGTCAAACTGGTTGCCGAACCGGGCCGGGCCATCGTGGGCGACGCGGTCATCCTGGTCACCAAGGTCATTTCGGAATCGGTGCGCAAAGGGAAGAACTGGCTCTACTTCGATGACGGCACTTACGGCAGCTTCATGGAAGTCCTGCTGTACCAGATGCGTTTCCCCATGAAATCCAATACCGACGGACCTCTTCGAAAATATGTACTGGCCGGGCCTACATGTGACTCCATCGATGTGTTTTCACGGGACAAAAAGGGCAGGATCAAGGAAGTGGAGCTGCCGGAAATGCATCTTGACGATCTGCTGATCGCCGGCAGCATGGGTGCCTACACGTATTCGGAATCGACGCGGTTCAACGGATTTGAACCCCCGGGGTTCGTCTACATCGACTGAGGTCCGGATCCGCCGGGAAACCCGATGGGGATCAAAGGCCCGCCCAGAAAATAAGCCACGCCGTCCACGATCAGGATTAATCCCAACAGGATGAACAGGACCATTACCAGACGCTTGCCCCAGCTGTCGAAAAATCCCTGGATGGCTTTCATGACCGCATCCATCCGCTGCCCCAGCAGGGCGCGCAGCAGAACGATGGCCGTCAGGGGAAGCACGAAAATCATCACGTAATAGACCACCGCCATCACGGCGTCGGAGGTCGGCGGGTCCGCCTGCGCGATCCGGTCCGCGGCTGCGAAGTATGGCAAAGCCCCAGGGAATCCCACCACATTCATCAGGAAACCGAAACCGAAGGCGGAAGCGGGAGTCACGCCGGATTGAAGCTCCCGCCCGCCGCTTTTGCTCTGGCGTTTTTCAACGATGCGCAGGCCGAAAACGAGCATGACCAGACCAACCAGGACCTGCACCGCAAAGTCGGCCGGCTCGGGATTGTTCCAGCGATAATTGAACCAGGCGTTCAGGCGCATCAGGGCGGCGCTCAATCCGAACAAAAAGAGGAGGCACATGATCAGGTAGGAAATGAATAGCCCCGCCAGGAAAGCGAAAGCAGTACCGAAGGGACGCTTGCCGGCCAGGATGGTGGCCAGCGGCACGAGCCCCAGCGGTGTGATGGAGGCGCTGTCGATGAGTGCGATCGGGGTCAAAACGGTCAAGAGCTCGAACATGGATTCCCCGTCGAGGTGATTGATTATCTCTCTTGTTCCGGTTTAACAGCCTTTCCCCTCAGGGGCAACCGTCCATTTCATGCAGGCAGGTCATCTGCCGTAGATGGGCCAGGGCTTCCTCCTTCGTCTTGCCGGTGGCCGTCTCGAATTCCTTGCCGCGTTCGGCAGACGCCGACCAGGTCAGGCCACAGTGTACCTGCCAGTCGTCGGTGAGCATCGCCTGCAACTCCGGGTTGGATTTGCTACCACACTCCCGGCTCAGCGTGATGATGGTCTGGAAGACCGTGCGCAGGACTTCCAGGTTATCCGCGGAAGCCTCCAGATCGTCAGGCATTTCGATCTGGATGCTGCATTTCTCGCTCATGATCCTCCCCTTCCCGACTCAGAGTCCGTACAACTCCTTGATCTCTTTCTTGGACTTGCCCAGGATGCCGTACTTGTCCCCTACCTTGGCGAAGGCTTCCAGACCCTTCTCCAGATGATGCTGATCATGCGCCGCCGAAAGCTGGGTGCGGATGCGCGCCTGCCCCTTGCCGACGACAGGGAAGAAGAAACCGACCACGAAGATCCCCTCGTCGTACAGGTCGCGGGCCATGTCCTGGGCCAGCTTGGCGTTGTAGAGCATCACCGGCACGATGGGGCTGTCGCCGGGCTTGATGTCCAGCCCCATCTTCTCCAGGCCCGCCCGCCAGAACTTCGTGTTCCACTCCAGCTTGTCGCGCCGTTCGGTGGTCGCCGAAATGAGATCCAGCACCTTGATCGCGCCCGACACGATGACCGGGGCCACGGTGTTGGAGAACAGGTAGGGGCGCGCTTTCTGGCGGCACAGTTCGACGAGCTCCTTGCGCCCGCTCACGCAGCCGCCGGAGGCGCCGCCCAGAGCCTTGCCCAGCGTGGTGGTGACGATGTCGATCTGCCCCATCACCCCGCAGTGCTCGTGGGTTCCGCGGCCGGTCTTGCCGATGAAGCCCGAGGCGTGGGAGTCGTCGACGAACACCATGGCGTCGTACTTGTCGGCCAGGGCCACGATCTCGTCCAGCTTGGCCAGGTCGCCGTCCATGGAGAAAACCCCGTCGGTGATGATCAGCCGCGCGCGCTTGTCCTGGTGCTCCTGAAGCTTCTCTTCGAGGTGGTCCATGTTCGAATGCTTGTAGGTGTCGCGCATGGCCTTGCACAGCCGCATGCCGTCGACGATCGAGGCGTGCACCAGGCGGTCGGCGATCATGATGTCCTGCTCGTTCAGGATGGCCTCGAACACCCCCGCGTTGGCGTCCATGCAGGACGGAAACAGCAGGGTGTCTTCGGTGCCCAGGAACTCCGTCAACCGGTGTTCGAGGTGCCCGTGGATGTCTTGGGTGCCGCAGATGAAACGCACCGACGAAAGCCCGTAGCCCCGGGTGCCCAGGCCGATGCGCGCCGCCTCGATGACCTCGGGGTGGCTGGATAGCCCCAGGTAGTTGTTGGCGCAGAAGTTGATGACCTTCTTGCCTTCGGCTCCGGCGGGGAATTCAACCTCGATGTCCGCCGCCTGCGGGCTCTTGATCCAGCGCTCCTCCTTGAACAGCCCCGCTTCGCGGATACCGTCCAGTTCCTGGCTGAATGTCTCGCGTAACGCCTTCGAGTATGCCATGACGTCCCTTTCCTTGTGGTCAGGCCTGCTTGAAGCGGTCCACCAGGGCCGCGATGCTGTTCACGGTGTCGAACGCCTCGGGGCTGGCGTCCGCGTCGGGAATCTGGATCTCGTATTTGTTCTCCAGGAACCGCTTGAGCGAGACCATGGAAAACGAATCGACGATGCCGCCACTGATCAGCTCGGTGTCGAAAGTGATCTCCTCGTCCTCGTCGTCCTCCAGGTATTCCTTGATCACGTAGTCGAGGATCGCCTGCTTGT
>CBDTUS010000143.1:0-9809 GCA_965363725.1 uncultured bacterium
GACGGGTGCGCTTGATACCCACGGCGCCAAAATAGACGGCCAAAACATAGAAGGTGGTTTCGGTGCTGCCCTGGACCACGCTGGCCAGGCGGCCGGCGAACGAGTCAGCGCCGTGGGTCTGCATGGCCTCGACCATCATGCCGCGGGCGCCGCTGCCGCTGAGCGGTTTCATGAACGCCGTCGGTAGGCCGTCGATGAAGCGGGTGTCGATGCCGATCCCACCCGCGGCGCTGCGCAACCCGTCGAGGATCAGGTCCAGGGCGCCGCTGGCGCGGAACACGCCGATCGCCACCAGCATAGCTACCAGGTAGGGGATGATGCCGACAGCTACCTTGAACCCGTCTTTCGCGCCTTCGATGAAGGCCTCATAGAGATTGATACCCCGTTTGAGGCCCCCGGCCATGAAGGCGATGATCACCGCGAAGATCAGGAAGTTGGCCAGGATCGAGGACTGCGTTTCCATGGCGGCCTGGTCGAGGCGGCTGAACCAGGCCACGAGGCCGGCGATCAGTGCCGTCATGCCGCCCAGATACCCGAGCACCACGGGGTCATACAGGCGGATCTTCTGGAACAGGCTGGTGATCAGCAGCCCGCACAGGGTGCTGCAGTAGGTGGCGATCAGGATCGGCAGGAAGATGTCGGTCGGATCGGCGGCTCCCATCTGGGCGCGGAAGGTGAAGATCGTCACCGGCACGATGGTCACGGCGCTCGTGTTGATGACCAGGAACAGGATCTGGTCGTTGGATGCCGTTTCCTTGTCGGGGTTGAGCTCCTGCAACTCGCCCATCGCCTTGAGGCCCAGGGGGGTGGCCGCGTTGTCCAGGCCCAGCATGTTGGCGGCCATGTTCATGACGATGCTGCCCGTGGCGGGGTTGCCTTCGGGAATACCCGGAAAGAGGCGCCGCATGAGCGGCCCGAAGAGGCGAGCCAGGAAATCTACCGCGCCGCCCTTTTCACCGATGCGCATGATGCCCAGCCACAAACACATCACGCCGGTCAGGCCCAGGGCGATTTTGAACGCGGTCTCGGCCATGTCGAAGGTCGAGCCGACGATGTCGCGCCAGACCTCGGTGTGGCCCATCGCCGCGCGCACGATGGCTGCGGCGAAGCCTCCGATGAAGAAGAAGGTCCAGATCCGGTTGAGCATCCGTTCTCCGGTTTGGCGGGGTTCCTGATTGCGCAGGGAGAATAGCCCGGAGGGGAAGGGATGTCATGCCCTAACCGGGATCAATCATTCAATCCCATTTTTTCCAGCCACTCGCCGTAACGTGGGTCACCCGCCAGGGAGATGGAGAAACTGGGATAGGTCTTGAGCCACACGAGCATCATTTCGTTCTGGTCATAGGCTATCTGGATCCAGCGGAAGGCTTCATCCATTTCGCCAAGATCGGCATGCATCCAGGCCCGCCGCGCGGGGGAGACATCCGCGGGATCCACACTATCCCAGAATTTTTTATACAGAGATCGCCCCCTGTCCACTTGGCCTGCATGAATACAGATGCCGGCCAACATGAACGTTTGCCAGGTTGCTTCCCCATTATTTCCGTCGGCCTCGGCCTGGGTAATGATTTCTTCCCGAATGCGAATGGCTTCATCGAAGTCACCATTCCAGTAGTAAGCCCAAGCCAAATTGTCACGGTCTCCCATCCAGTCAGGAAAAAGTTCCTTGGCCCTTTGTATGGAGGCCACGGACTCGTCATGCAAACCGGCGAAGGAATAGATGTTGAAGGCGACAAGGTTATTAAGATAATTGAAAGGATCCAATTCCAGGGCCCGCCGCATGGCCGGAACCGCCAGGTCGCTTCTTCCCATGGCATTGTAGAAAAATGCGGAATTTATTAATCCGAAGACGCTGTCTGGGTTGAGTTCGAAACCGCCGTCCACAGCCCGCTTGGCCCCGGGCATGTTCCAGTCGTGCTCCCACAGGATGTGGGCCAGGATGAAGTAGCCTTCGGAATAATTCGGGTCGAGTTCGATGGACCGCTCGGCCATGATCCTGGCTTTGGCGATGAGTTCCTCGGGAACGGGCCAAACCCCGTGGGTGGGCATGATGTGGCAGTGGGCGCCCCAAGCCCAGGCCGGGGCGTAGGTCGAGTCGGCGGCGATGATTGCTTCAAAATAGGAAAGGGCTTTCTCCATGTCGTTCTGGTCAACCCAGTATTTGCCCAGGAGGAACTGGTCATACAATTCCGGATCAACTTCCATTTTTTCTGCCCTGGCCAGGTGCTCTTCGGCCTGGGGGGTCAATACCAGTTCGACCTGCTCTGCGATGGCTCGAGCAACCTCGGCGTGCAGGGACAGGATATCCCGCTGGTGGCGTTCGTAGGTCTGGGCCCATAGCTGTTGTTCCTGGGGTCGTGCCCGAATCAGTTTCGCGGCTACTTTGATCAGATCCCCCGAACGGATGACCGACGCTTCAACCACCGCATCGACCCCCAGCTCCGCTGCGATTTCAGGTAGGGATTTGTTCGAACCCTTGAAGCTCATCACGGACGTGCGGCCAATCACCCGGAGTTGATGGGCAGCCAGCTGGTGCAGTTCTGTAATCAGGGCCTCAGTCATCCCGTCGGAGAAATATTCCTGCTCACTATCTCCGGACAAGTTGGCGAATGGCAGGACGGCCAGGGCGTCGATGCGGTTCAGGTCCTGGTAGCGGGTCCACCAGATCAGCGCCGCAGCCGCGACCACGATGGCGGCCAGGGAACCAAACAGGAGTCGCTTGCGCCGCTTCAGCTTCTGCCGACGATCATAGAGCGCCGTCTTCCGGGCCAGATCCTGCTCGTCACGAACCGCCTCCAGGTCGCCCATCAGCTCATCCGCCGTCTGGTACCGCTGCTGGGGATCCTTGGCGAGCGTCCGGTCGATCACGCGTTCCAGATCCCCGGAAACCTCAGCCCGGATCCCCGAGGGTGACACAGGCTCCTTGTGCTGGACGGCGTAGGCCACCGCGGGCAGATTGTCCCCGGCAAACGGCACCCGCCCAGTGACCATCTCGTAGAGCATGACCCCGAGCGCCCAAAGGTCTGCCCGAGCATCCACCGGTTGCCCCAGCATCTGCTCGGGCGACATGTAGGTCGCCGTGCCCAGGGTGGTCCCGGTCTTCGTCAGGCGGGTCAAGTCCGATCCCTTGGCCAGGCCGAAGTCCATGACCACGGCCTGCCCGCCTTCGGTTAGCATGATGTTGGCGGGTTTGATATCGCGGTGCACTATACCGGCGGCGTGAGCCCGTTTCAGGGCATCGCCAACCTCGGTGGCGATGGTCAGCGCCTCGCCGATGGGCAGCGGTCCTTCGTCAGTCAATCGGTCTTCGAGGGTGCGCCCTTCAAGAAACGACATGACGATGAAAGTCTGTCCTTGGTCGCGGCCGATCTCATGGACCTGGCAGATGTTCGGGTGTTCGAGCGCGGCGGCGGCGCGAGCTTCGTGCTTGAGACGGGTGAGCTGGTCTTCGTCGGAAGCGGTGTGGGGCGGGAGAAACTTCAGCGCGCGGGTCACCTTGAGGTCGAGGTCCTCGGCCTTGTAGACCACACCCATCCCGCCTTCGCCGAGCTTGGCGAGGATCTTGTAGTGGCTGATCGTTTGGCCGATCATGTCATTCCCTCATGCCAACCCGTTTCAACAACTGGTAATAGCGTGGGTCTTCTCCCAGCAAATTCGACAACCCGGTAAAGGCGGGATCAGGGAAGCGGACGAAAGCAACTTCACGGTTTTCGTAAGCCATTTCGAGGCATGAAAAAGCACGGTCCAGGTCACCCAGAATGGCGTAAACCTCCGCTGTTCGTATTTGGCTGAGACTGTCGGGATCCTCGAGCTCGAACCACTGTCGGGCCAGTTCCCTGGCTTCATCCACCTCACCGGCACACCACTTCAGCCCCGCCAGGTAGCGAAGGCGGGATGCCCCCTTCGTTTCATGCCAATAGAAGTCTCGCTTGTCCCCATTTTCCGGTGGCCCCCATTCTTCCACGATCTCGACTGCCCGGTCATATTCGCCCTTAAGTGCATGGACATGGGGGTTCTCTCCATCGGGAATCCTGTCGGGGTGGAGTTTATTGACCCTTTCGATTTCAGCCAGGAATTCTTCGTAGCGGCCGGCGCTGATCAATGGCGCATGGCCCGCATAGAGGATGAGAGCGTTGAAGGGATCGGCTTGGATGGCCCGGATCATGGTATCGGCAGCCTCCTCGAAACGGCCGGTGGCCGTAGCGAAAAATGCATAGGTAATTAAGCCCAAGCCATGAGAGGGGTTGAGTTCCAGGGCCCGCTGGAAAACTCCGTAAGCTTCCTTGAAGGCGTACTCGTGTTCATACAGGATGTGGCCCAGGACGTAGTAGCCAAAAGCATGTCCAGGGTCAAGCTCTATGCCCTTCTTCGCCAGTTGTCGGGCTTCTTTTACCGGACCGGGATCATAGGGCCAGGCATGGGTCGGCATGATCAGACAATGGGCGGCGGAGGTATAGGCGGGCGCGTAGGTCGGGTCAATACTGATAGCCTGTCTGAAGTGGGGTAGCGCGCGATCGACATCGCCGGTTCCGTTCATGATGTGGGAACCGATGAGGTACTCCTCGTATGCTCTCGGATCAACCTGCCTGGATTTCCGGTCTGCGGGCGCCAGGACCAGTTGCAGTCTTTCGGCCACCTTCCGCGCAATCTTGGCCTGAAGGGCCGCGATGTCCCTGAGATCCTGCTCGAAGATGGCCGCCCAAATCTGTTGTTCCTCCGGACGGGCCCGTATCAGCTTGGCTGCAACCTTGACCAGATCACCGGTTCGGGTCACCGATGCTTCCACCACGGCATCCACTCTGAGTTCGGCCGCAATTTCCGGCAGGCTGAGATCGGAATTTTTATAACGCATGCTCGACGTGCGGCTGATCACCCGAATCTGGTTTACGGCCAACTGCTGAAGCTCCGTGATCAGGCCTTCCGTCAAACCGTCCGAAAAATACTCCTGTTCCTCGTCGCCGGATAGGTTGACAAAGGGCAGAACGGCCAGGGCATCGATCCTGTGTTCGGCCTGATAGCGGGTCCACCAGGTCAGGGAGGCGATGGCGACCAGGGAGGCGGCAAGGGCACCATATACCAGTCGTTTTCTTCGTTTCAACTTGCGCCGGCGATCATACATCGCAGTATTGCGGGCCAACTCCTGTTCGTCGCGGACAGCTTCGAGGTCATCCATCAGTTCTATTGCGGTCTGGTACCTCTGCTGAGAATCCTTGGCCAGCGCCCGGTCGATCACCTTTTCCAGGTCGGCAGAAAATTCCGGCGCGATCCTGGTCAGGGCTTCGGGTTCCTTGTGCTGGATGGCATAGGCAATCGCGGCCAGGTTGTCGCCTCCGAAGGGAAGCCTACCGGTCAGCATTTCATAAAGAACCACGCCCAGGGACCAGACGTCGGAACGGGAATCGATTTGTTGTCCGTTTGCCTGCTCCGGGGACATATAGGCGGCCGTGCCGAGGGTGGTACCAGTTCGGGTCATTCGGGTGAAATCCGCAGCCTTGGCCAGCCCGAAGTCCATGACCACGGCCTGACCGTTTTCCGTCAGCATGATGTTGGCGGGCTTGATATCGCGGTGGACAATGCCCGCGGCGTGGGCCCGCTTCAGGGCGTCGCCAACTTCAGTGGCGATGTTCAGTGCCTCGCCGATGGGCAGGGGCCCCTCGTCGGTCAGGCGGTCTTCCAGGGTCCGGCCTTCTAGGAACGACATCACGATGAAGGTCTGACCCTTGTCGCGACCGATCTCGTGGACCTGGCAGATGTTCGGGTGTTCGAGCGCGGCGGCGGCGCGGGCTTCGTGTTTGAGTCGGGTGAGCTGGTCTTCGTCGGAGGCGGTGTGCGGCGGCAGGAACTTCAGCGCGCGGGTCACCTTGAGGTCGAGGTCCTCGGCCTTGTAGACCACACCCATCCCGCCTTCGCCGAGCTTGGCGAGGATCTTGTAGTGGCTGATGGTCTGGCCGATCACGTCAGTCCTCCGGTATGAGATACCGTCCCCCCGCGCCTCGCGCGACTGACCCGCGCATTATGGCACGGTTCGTTGCCGGACACAACGGGAACAGGTGGCAAGTCCAGGAGGAGAGAACTAAAGTGGATCTGATGAAATCATGAGGTTGTTAGTATTCGAACCCGCAAGGATGGGATGATGGAAACGGTTTGGACCGGAACCTTCAAAAAGATGCGCGTGGAAGCCACCGCCCCGGTGACCTACCACTTCACCGACGGCTGGTGGGAAAAAGAGAACCGGGTGGATGATCACCGTGTGAACGATCACCTGGGCAAAAACCTGATGGTCCGTTTCAGCGGCGAAATCCATTGCACTGCCTGCGGCCGCAAGACCAAGAAGACCTTCGGCCAGGGTTTCTGCTTTCCCTGCTCACAGTCGCGGGCCGAGGCCGACATCTGCATCGTCAGGCCCGAGCTCTGCCACCACGGCGATCCCGAACATCCCTGCCGTGATGAAGCCTTCGCCCAGACCCAGTGCTTCCAGCCGCACATTCTCTACTGCTCGATGACCAGCGGCGTGAAGGTGGGCATCACCCGGCAGCCCAACGTGCCGTCACGCTGGATCGACCAGGGCGCGGTCGCCGCCATCCCCGTGGCGCGGATGGCGGACCGGCGCACGGTCGGTCTGGTGGAAAAACGCCTGAGCGACGAGGGTTTCGCTGACAAGACCCACTGGACGCGCATGCTCAAGGACAATCCCGAAGATTTCGACCTGGTCGAAACCGTGGACCGCGTGGTTGCTCGACTGCAAGAGTGGAATGTCGCAGGCATTCTGCCGGAGGCCGAACGTGTGGAACACCATTTCGAATTCCCGGTGCTGGAGTGGCCGACGAAGGTCAAGAGTTTCAACCTGGACAAGGATCCCGAAGCGAGCGGTGTGCTGCAGGGCATCAAGGGGCAGTACCTGATCTTCAACGGCGGCGTGATCAATCTGCGCAAATATTCCGGTTACAAGGTGGAGGTTCTGGCCGACTGATACTGTTGTCTCCAGGGTTTGACTCTTCGGCTCCGCCTGTCGCCAGGCGGGGCCTTTTTTTGGTCTCGGGCTGAGTGGGCTGGATTGCAACTATTTGTAAAAAAATGAGTTACACCTCAATCCGGTTCCGGTCTTTCCGTTGCAATGGTTCGCCTGTTCACCAAGGCAAGGACGCCCCCCGACAGGAGGAACCTGAATGAAATCGAACGAAACCCCCAGGATCGACCGCCAGGAACTGGAGGCCAGCCTGAAGCGACTGGGCATCCGGGAACTGGAAGAACGCATGGAGGTCAGCCCGCTGCTGACCGATGCCGGGATCGAAGAGACCGACCAGGTAGACTCTGGCATCTGCTGCACGTGCAAGATTCCGAATCCCTTCGACCCCGACGGAAATCTGCCGTATCCCCAGATGGTTCCCACTCCCACCGGACCGACCAATCCCACCGGGTTTGATTGATGAAATCCCCGGGTGACCTCCGCCTGTCGCGGTCCGGATCTTCGCGGAGATCCGGACCCGGCCGGCGGGCCGACTGGACCCAGGCCGACGTCACCTGGGAGTTGTGGAACCTGTGGGCGCTGCAGCCCGACGCGAGCCGCGAAGACCTCCTGGAGATCAAGCGACGGCAGGAACTGGTGCTGGCAAGGGAGCGGGAGGCTCTTGCCGGACTGTGGACGGGGGACCGGGACATCCTGGCCCCCGGCCACGGCTTTCTTGAACAGAACCCGGAGCTGGCTGCCGGCGTGACGGTGTCCATGCACCTGGGACCCTACCAACTGCTGGCCGAACCCTTCCTGGCTGCGGGTCTAGAACCGGTGATCCTGCTCAACAGCCGGGCGATGAAGTCCTTCAAGCCGGGCACCGAGGCACTTGTCAAGCATCTGGGTCACCGCACCTCGATCGAGTGGGCTCCGGTGGGAGGGAATCGATTCGTCCGGCAGTTGATCAAGGCCGTCAGGGCCGGCCGGCCGGTGCTCGTCTATCTCGACGGCAACAGCGGCGACCGGGGCATGGCAGAAACCCGGAACCGAGGTCTCCGCTACAGCCTGCCCGGGCGGGAGATTCGGGTGCGCACCGGGTTGGCCAAACTCGTTTGCCGATTGGGTTGCCCGGTGCACCGGGTCTCCCTGCATTGGAGCGAAGACGGGAACCTCGTCTGGCGGCGCGACCCCACCTTGACCTGGTCGCGTACCGACCATCCCGATCTGGTGACCCGCACCCTGTTCGACTGGTGCTTCGGCCGGATCATGGCGCGGCCGGAGCAGTGGCAGTACTGGGCGATGCTGCGTCAGTCCAGTTCATGCTTCAGTTTCACGCGGCTGGGCGACCCCAGGGTGCCCGAGGGTCTGCGCGACGATTGCCGCCGGGCCTACGACATCTGTCTGGAGAAATCCCCCGATACCGTACGGCTCATCCTGGAAAAGGAGGTGGCTGTCTGGCCGGGCGATGTGCTGGCCGACCTTTCGGAGGACCGCTTCTATCCCGCGTCCGGCCTGCGGGACGACGACCTCGAAACGTTGCGCGAGGGCCGTCCGACCCTGACAGATTTGTGCGCCCACCACGGCGAGTCCTGGGTGAGGTTCCACGGCTTGCGGTTGTGCCTGCTGGGCATGGCCCGGCTGGGCGGGTGATCCGTGGCCCAGGTGCTCGAAGTGATATCCCATCCGACCGGACCCTGGCTGATCAAGGCGGGCCCAACCAGATTTGTGGTCCCGCGCCGGTTCGGCCAGGCATTGCAGCCATTGGCCGGTAGCGTCCCCGGCCGGAAGGAAATCCGGGCCTGTCTGGTGGATGTCCGGAATCCCTCGGCGGAGAAGATTCCCTGCCGGGAAATCGACAACTGGTCCGGCGAACTGGCCCGGGCTCTGAGACCCATACGGGATGAGGTCGAAGGCCGCCCCACTCTGCGACGAACCGGCCGGACGATCCGTCTGCGCGTGCCGCTGATTCCCGAAGCCCTGGTGCGGAAATTCGCCCGAAGGTTGCAGCCGCTGGCCGGATCCCACGGCCTGTCGGGCCTGTTGCTGGTCGGCGGCGCGGGTTACCTGGCCGCCGCGGCCGGGTCCGGCCCGATCGGGTTTTCCCTGGACCTCGGAAACACGATCGCCGGGCTCGGCCTGTTTTTCCTCTCAGCGGTTTGGCACGAACTGGGGCACGCGTCCGCCTTGGCCCGGTGGGGATATCCCCCGGGGGGCATCGGGGCCGGAGTTCTCTTCGTGATCCCCGTTTTGTTCGCGGACGTCACCGCGGTAGGTGCCTTGCCGCGCCCCGGCCGACTGGTGGTGGACGGCGCGGGCCCGGTCTTCCAGCTGGCGGCCGGCGGGTGCTTCATGGCGGCGGGCGCCGCGGGATTTTTTCCGCAGGCCATGACCCTGGCCGGGGGGGCGGCCCTGTTCGCTATTTGCTGGAGCCTGTTTCCCTTCATCCGTTCCGACGGTTACTGGCTACTGTGTGACCTGCTGGGACTGCCGGATCTGGACCGTCCGCCGCCCGGTCCCTTTTCGTGGGGCCTGCGGATTTTCCTGCCCGCCTACCAACTCGCCAACGCCGTTTTCCTACTGGGGGTCGGCCTGTATTTTCCCTGGCGGATGTCCGGGTTGATGTCGGGTCTGATCAGCCGGTTCGACCTTCCGGTGGACCCGGCTGTTGCCCCATGGCTGACGGTGGGAGCGGGCCTCACTTTTCTGGGCATGATGGGAGTCGGCATCGTACGGAGGATCCGGATCCTGTTACGGTCGGCCTGGATGACCACCCGGGGCCGTTGTTGGCCCTCCCCATGACCTGACCAGGGGCCCCTTATAGGGATGCGTCAACCCAGCATTTGATGGTTCGTTTCTTATC
>CBDTUS010000144.1:0-9638 GCA_965363725.1 uncultured bacterium
CGGTGAGAACCTCCGGGTCAGCACCCAGTGGTCGACCATTTTCGACCTGGAACAGTTGAAGGCCTACGTCTGCCTGAACAGCGATTACCGCAAGGTGTATCGCCTGGGATTTCCCTCGCCGGGACCGGAGTGACAGGCGCCTGCCGGACTTTTTTGGGCGTCCACCGGCCACATTCCCTGATTGAGGGTATATTCTGCCCCTTAACCTCATCCGTCATCCATCCCAACGTGTCAGGAAGCCTTCTTTGTCCCAAGCCGCTAGAAACCTGACGGCCGATCCCATCCCGGCCCTGATTCGCCAACTGGCCATCCCCGCCTCGGTGGGCATGTTCTTCAACACCATGTACAACGTGGTGGACACCTATTTCGCGGGCCGTCTGTCGACCGAGGCCTTGGCCGCCATGTCGCTGACGTTTCCCATCTACTTCACCCTGCTGGCCATGGGCATGGGATTTTCGACGGGGACGACGGCCCTGATCGGCAACGCCCTGGGCCGCCAAGACCGTGAAGAAGCGGCCCTGACCGCCAGCCAGGGACTGATCCTGAGCGTTCTGCTGGCCATCGTGGTCATGACGACGGGCTTCCTGGCGGCGCCCTCGCTGTTCAAACTCTTGGGCGCGCGCGAGGAATACCTGAGCCTGTGTCTGCAGTACATCCATGTCATTCTCTGCGGCAGCGGCATCACCCTGTTCGTGTTCATGTTCAACGGGATCCTCAATTCCCAGGGCGACACCCATTCCTATCGCGACTACCTGATCGTGGCGACGGTGGCCAACATCTTCCTGGATCCCTGGTTCATGTTCGGCGGGCTGGGCGTGCCGGCGATGGGGGTCCGCGGCATCGCGATGGCCACGGTCCTCGTGCAGGTCGGGGGCGGCCTGTTCCTGGGGTGGCGTGCCCGACGCACCGGCCTGTTGTTCCGCAGCACGGGCGCCCGCTGGCGACCGGACCGCCGGGTTCTGCGGGCCATTGTCGGCCAGGGAGTACCGGCCAGCCTCAACATGATGACCGTCGCTTTGGGCATCTTCATCATCACCTATTTCCTGAGCCGTTTCGGACAGAATACGGTGGCGGCCTACGGGGTGGCGACGCGCATCGAGCAGATCGTCCTGCTGCCCGCCCTGGGCCTGAACGTGGCGGCCCTGACCCTGGCGGCGCAGAACAGCGGCGCTGGCCGGTTCGACCGGGTGAGATCCACGGTCAGGTACGCCTTGTCCTACGGGGCCATGGTGATGGTGCTGGGGGCGGCGATCGTGTTTTTCGGGGCCGGCCCGCTGATGCGCCTGTTCAGCGACGACCCCGAAGTGGTGTCCATCGGCGTCAAGTATCTGCGCATCGCGGCCTTCATCGAGCATGCCTACGTGTTCCTGTTCATCAACACCTCGCTGCTGCAAGGATTGAAAAAACCGGCCTTCGCCCTGTGGATCGGTCTCTATCGCCAGCTGGTCATGCCGCCGATTCTGTTCTACATGGTCACGCAAGTGTTCGACCTGGGCTTGACGGGGATCTGGTGGGGCATCTTCGGCATCACCTGGTCGGCGGCTCTGGTAGCGATTTTCTACGCCCGGAACACCGTGGACAAGTTGGCCCGGACATCCCCCGCCCCGGTCGAGCCCGATAACCAGGAGCCGTCGCACGCATGACCCGCTGGCGATGGACCATCCTGTTGGCCGTGGCCCTGGTCACCATGGCGCTCGCCAGGACCGATGCCCCGGTCCGAGGATTGTGGCCGCCGCTCGCGGCGCTGGCGGTGATCATGGTCACTCGGCACGCCCTGATCGGACTGTTTGCCGGCGGTTTTGCGGGGGCCCTGCTGCTGGCGGCAGGTAATCCGGCCACCGCGTTGGCCGACATGTTGGCTG
This sequence comes from uncultured bacterium, assembly GCA_965363725.1. Taxonomy (GTDB): domain Bacteria; phylum Krumholzibacteriota; class Krumholzibacteriia; order LZORAL124-64-63; family LZORAL124-64-63; genus JAGLCY01. Next base: position 1,863 of record CBDTUS010000144.1, read on the forward strand.
GCCACCTCTGGCCGAGCCTTCAAAGCAGTTGGAAGCTGGGTGCCATCGCCTTCACCTTCATCCTGGGGGGATTCGCCGCCATCCTGGAGGCCGGGGGCGGATTCGCCTCCCTGATGAGCCGAGCCGCGGGGTCGGAAAGGGAATCGGCCCGGAATCTGGAAACCGCCGCGGCGGGCCTGGGCATCCTCTGTTTCTTCGACGGCCTGGCCAACAGCATGGTGGTCGGCAGGGTGAGCCGCGACCTGGCCGACCGGGCCGGCGTGGCCCGGGTGAAGCTGGCCTACATCGTCGACTCCACTTCATCGGCGGTGGCCTGCGTGGCCTTCGTGTCGACCTGGATCGCCTTTCAGCTCTCGATGATCAGCGAAGCCTTCGTACAGGCCGGGCGGCCGGCCAATCCCTACGCCGTGTTTCTCGAATCGCTGCCCTACAATTTCTACTGCTGGTTCACCCTGGTGCTGCTGTTCGTGGCGATCCGCAGGCGGTTTCATCCCGGTCCGATGGCGGCCTGCGCGACCGAAGCTGAAGCCGCACCCCGGGCTCAAGGCGAGAACACCCCTAGCCAGGATCAGGCCCACGGCCGGCCGTTCACCGCGTTGGCGCCCCTGGCCGTTCTGATGGCCTCATTTTTCGTGGGCTTCGTGGCCCTGGGCAGTCCCCGGCCGATTTTCCCGCTGACCAGGGACAAGCTGGTGGCCTCCTTCGGCTCGGATGCCGGACCCCTGGTGCTCGTGGTGGCCAGCGTGACGGCGATCCTGGCGGCGGCTCTCATGTTCCCGGTCCGTCCGGGTGGCCGGTGGAAACCGGTCCTGCGGGCCTTCGCCTCCGGGTTGCGCACCATGGTCGGGCCGATCTTCATCCTGCTGGCCGCCTGGATCATGAGCAGCGTGATCGGTGAGCTGGGCACGGCCGCATTGATCTCACGGCTGGCCACCGAAACCAGCACCCTGGCCTTGCTGCCCTCGCTGACCTTCCTGACCGGCGCGGCGATCTCCTTCGCCACGGGCACCTCCTGGGGCACGATGGGGCTGCTGTTTCCCCTGGCCGTGCCCGCGGCGGCGGCCATGGGCGCCCCGGACGCCTTCCTGGCGGTCATCGTGGCGGCCGTGTTCAGTGGGGCGGTCTTCGGCGACCACTGTTCGCCGTTCAGCGACACGACCATCGTCACGTCGATTTCCTGCGGGGTGGAGCCCCATGACCACGTGCGGACGCAGATTCCCTACGCCCTGATCACGGCGGTGGTGGCGATCGGGTTCGGATTTTTGCCGGCGGGATGGGGGTTTCCGGGGTGGGTCTCGCTGATCCTGGGCGCGGCCGCGCTGCTGGCGTTGCCGTGGCTGGTGAACCGGATGAATCCCCGGCCTAGATCCCGAAACCTGCCATGACCGACAGGGTCCGGTTCTTGGAGGTCAGATAGACTTCCTGCAGGCCCATGACGTAACGAACCTGCAGGTTGACCACCTTGCCTCCGGCGTCGATATCGATCCCCCCCGCGAAAACCATGCTGAATTTAGCTAAGGGGATTTGACCAGCATGACGCCTTTTTCCGAACCGTCCGTTTCGTTGCGGCGGTGACCGACCGCGTAGATGGAACCGTCGGCAGCCTGGTCGAGCTGAAGGAGCCCGCCGGGGAAAGGCGTGATTTCCTTCACCACTCCCGCGGGGCCGGCGTGCACCAGGTTGGCCTGGGTGTTTTCTCCCTCGCCCATGCAGGCCAGGTAGATGCTGCCGTCGGCAGCGATCAGGATGTCCATGACCCCGTGCAGCAGCTCGGGGTCGGGCAGAAGCAGATCGGTCCAGCTGCCGTCGGCGGTCCGCTGGGACAGGAAGGCCTTCGGAGAGATGCCCCCGGCCCCTTCGATGCCGCCCACGAAAACGGTGCCGGACTCGCTCAGGGCAATGCAATAGAAGGTGGCCGAGAAAGGGGTCCCGACGGGAATCTTGGTCCATTCGGTGGCCGCAGTCCGGGTCAGGATCACCTGCAGGGTGTCGGCGCCGTCGTCGTAACCGCAGGCGACGGCCTGGTCTCCGCGGATGTAGACGTCGCGGAAGCCCGAATCATTGGTGCCGGTCAAGGGGAGGTTGTCGAAAGTCCATTGGGCCGGTCCGGTACTGGTCCAGAGACCGCCGCCACGGGATCGCCCCCCGGCCACCATGAACGACCCTTCGCCGTCTACCGTCAACATGCCGAATGTACCCTGGGTGATGTACACTCCCTCGTCGGGACCGCGGCGGTCAAGGACCACGCTCAAGGGACTCGCATCCCGCCAACCGGCGAGCACGGCCTGGCCGTTTGTGTCGAGAGTCAGATCCCCGAACAGGTTAACCCTGGGAATGGTCCCCAAATCCTCCGGAAGCCAGGAGCCATCGGCCTGGAGGCGGAAAAATTCATTGACCGCGGCCCAGTCTTTTTTGCTGTCCTTGACATAACCCATGGCCAGCCCGTGGTCCCCGGTGAAATCCACCGCCATCATCCCGGAATCGCCTCCGGTCAAATCGAGCGCCACTTCCTGCCAGAGCGGAGGCGTGCAGGGGGAGGTGGGGTCGTCTTCGCTGCAGGCGGCCAAAAGAGAAATCACCAGGGTCAGAAGCAGAAGAGATTTCCAAGGGGCGGTGGTATTCACGTCGGCCTCCACGGTTGGCGGGGCGGCTACTCCCCGACACAGGAAAAGGGCACCCACCATTTTCATCGCCTGCTGGTGGACGCCCTTTTTTGGAGAATGTATCTAGTCCTGCGCCTTACGGTCCTTCACGGCCTGGGCCTTGGCCTTGCGGTAGGCACCCAGCAGTTCCTTGGTGTCCACTTGTACGGTCTCGAGGTCGAAGCGGTGCCACCTGGCCGTAAGGACGTCATAGGCGGCGTTCAGTTCAGCGACAACTTCTCGGTCCTTGGCGTGGGTGTTCACGTAACTCCGATAGCCCTTGATGACATTGATCTTGTTGAGCACGTAATCGGCCTTGCCCGGCACCTGGGGCAGGATGCCGGATTCCTCGTTATGACAGAACAGGCAGGTGCTCTTGACACGGGTCACGAAGATGAAGTCCATGTCCATCGCGCCGTGGCAGGTGGCGCAGTTGGGGGCGGTGCCGTCCTCCTCGAGGATCCGGTAGTGGTCACTGGTGACGAAGGCGTCCCTCTGTTCGATGTGGCACTGCCCGCAGGTGACGGGGATCTGCTGGAAATTCACCGGATCCAGCACGTCGGCGTGGGCCTTCTTCATGTCCTGGGTTTTGGGGTTGCCGCCGTGACAATCGACGCAGCTGAGGCCGGCCACGCCATGCACCGAATTGTCGAAATCCACGAAGTAGTTGTAGAGCTTGGGATGCTGGACCTTGAAGGCGGGATCCTTGTGGCAGTCCAGACACTCGTCGGCGAAACTGACGGACCCGGCTGCCAGAATACAGACGAGAATGAAGACCGGGACATACCGCTTGGAAATCATGATGGATCCTTTCCGGTAAATGCGACCGCGCTCTGCACCTGCATATCCTAGCACATTCGCGACGCTTTCAGAAGATACCCTGCCCAGGCCGACTTTGTTCCCGATTGAATCGTCTTTCAATCGCCCTCTTCGTCCGTATAGGTGTAGGAAAAATCCGCACTTACCACGTGGGGGAGTTTCTGGATCTCCTTGAGCTTGGCCGTTTCGTCGGCATTGTCGTCGCCCTCGAGGGTGATGACGATGCGGCCCATTTCGTCGCTGAAGTGGATGTCGCACAGTCCGCTCGCCAGGAGGCTGGATCGGACCGTCGCCCGGTGTTCGGGCAGGGTCTTGACGACGACGCTGGAAATATTCATTCCGGTTCTCCGGTGGGGTTCGGTTTTTTATCGTCACGGACCACGATGGCTCCGGTGGGACAAACGTCCACGCAATCGGCGCACAGGGTGCAGCGGTGGACCAGGACCCGGGGATTCATCATGCCCACGAAATAAAGGGCGTCTTCCTCGCAGACATCCTCGCAGCGCGTGCAGACGCCGCGGCCCCAGGCGATGCAGGCATCCTTGTCCAGCAGGATGTCCACACCCTCGGGTAAGACCGGTCTGGCGGCGGGCCGCTTCCAGACTTCGGGGTTAATGAAACCCTTGAAAATGTCGCGCCGGCTGTAACCCATCGCTTTCCCTATTCCACGCCTTCGTTGAGCGTGTCGAGCAGGTCGGACTTTTCCTTGAGCTCCTTGGCCCGATAGTAGGGCTCGAAGGTGTTCTCCACCAGTTCATCGGTGTTGGCCTGGGGTGCATGGCACAGGGTGCAGTTGTAGTTGGCCGGATTCAGGCCGTCCAGTTGCTGGTCGCGCCGCATGTCGTACAGGTGGCTGGCCGGAACGGGGGTGGCGCCCACCTCGGCCGCGTCCTCGGGCAGGTGGCAGTCTGTGCAGGAATTTTCATTGGCGGTGATCGGCAACAGGTCGTCCACGTTGTGGGGGATGACTGGCGGCGCGTTCTCGAAGGCCCGCTCTTCGAGCTGGGAATCGCCCGGATCGGGGGCGTCGAAGGAAGCCGGCGGAGTGCCGGAGTCGTCGAGCAGGGGCTCGTTGCGGTAGCTCAGCTCGTCATCGGAAACCTCCACCGGGGCCGGTGGCGGCGGTGGTGTTTCGGTGGCGGGCTTCCGGTTGCCCGAACACCCGGCCAGAAGGACGAGGGTGAGCAACAGGCAAAGGGTGGACATTCTGGACATCATGAACCTCCCGATTCCAGGGAAATGGCGTGTTGACGATTTGAAAAGGCGAGGGCGTCGTCGGGGCAGACCTCGATGCAGCGCCCGCAGTTGGTGCAAACCCCGTCCAGGACCGACCCGCTGGCCTGCCCCACCAGGGCGAGAATCTCGTTTTCCGGACAGACCCGGAGGCAGTCCAGGCAACAGGTACATTTGACGTGATCGTGGGCGACCCGCACCAGGGCGGTCCGGCCGAGCAGCGAGTAGAAGGCGCCCAGGGGACACAGATGCCCGCAGAATCCGTTCCGTTGGATCAGCAGATCGAAAACGAAAACGGCGAGGACGCCGAGCCAGCCCGCCCCCATGCCGAAGACCAGACCTCTCTGGAGCAGTCCGATGGGGCTGATCGCCTCGAAGGCCGCCACCCCCATCAGTGCCGACAGGATCACGGCCGTTGCCAGAATGAAGTAGCGGGCCGAGCGTCCGACTACGCGGCCGGTGCCCTTGCCGGTCCCGAACCGGCGTCCCAGGCGGTTGGCCAGATCCGTCACCGGGTTCATGGGGCAGACCCAGGCGCAGAAGACGCGGCCGCCGAGAAGGGCGTAGAAGACCAGAGTGATGGCCGCACCCAGCATGACGTCCATAGCCAGCAGGCCCCCGGCGGCGAGCAGCTGCAGGACGGCGAAGGGATCGGCCAGCGAGACGGTGTCCAGGAAGATCGAACTGCTGAGGTTGCCTCGCAGCACCGTCCAGCCCCATAGGTTGCCCCCGATCAGCAGCACCATCACCGCGGTCTGCACCAGGCGGCGGGCGATCAGGTAGCGGTGGGACCGCAGGCTAGTCATCGTTCAGGTCTCCGCTGTTCAGGTAGTCCAACGGACTGCTGTCCAGGTCGTCGACGGGTCCGGTGGTGTCGTCGATCCGGGCCTCGTCGCCCTCTTCCCAGCCCTTGATGTAATTGTCGCCGACCCTACCGAGGGCCACTTCCCGCGGCAGCACGAAGATGGCGGCCTTTTCGGTGACGCAGGACCTTTCGCACAGGCCGCAGCCGGTGCAGGTGTCGGCGTGCACCTTGGGCAATAGCACCGCGTGGCGGCCGGTGCGTTCATTGCGGGTGTGTTCGAGGGTGATGGCCTGGTCGAGCAGGGGGCAGGCCCGATAGCAGGCGTCACACCTCAGACCCCAGGCCGCGATGCAGTTCTCGTAATCCATGACCGCCAGACCGATGCGGGTCCGGTTGACGTCGAGGGTGCGGCCGCCGTCATCGCTGACGAGGGCGGGCTCCAGGGCGCCGGTGGGGCATTCGGCGGTGCAGGGGATGTCGGTGCAGAGGTAGCAGGGCACGTCGCGGGGGACGAGGCGCGGGGTGCCGGTAGGAGCATCGGTTCCTGGGCCGGCCAGGAACAGGGTGTCGTAGGGGCAGGCGGTCACGCAGATCCCGCACCGGATGCACTTGCCCAGGAAATCCTTTTCGGGCAGGGCGCCGGGCGGACGCAGGACCATGGCGGCGGATCGGCCTTCGGAGACCAACCCGCCCCAGATGACGCCGCCGACCGCGGCGGCGGCCGCTCCCGCGGTCAGGCGGGACAGGAAGTCCCGGCGGTCGATGCCCTTGCCTTGGCTCATGATCAGCCTAGGCCAGGGTCACTTTGACGGCGCACTTCTTGAAGTCCGTCTCTTTCGAGATGGGACAAGTGGCGTCCAGGCAGACCTTGTTGATCAGGACGCGTTCGTCGAAGAACGGGACCATCACCGTGCCCTTGGGCATGGTGTTGCGGCCTCGCAGTTCGACGTTGGCCTTCACGCGGCCCCGCCTGCTCTCGATCCAGATCGCGGCCCCATCGATGATGCCCTGTCTCGCGGCATCGTCGCGGTTCATGTAGCACACCGCCTCGGGCACCGCGCGGTGCAGTTCAGGCACCCGCATGGTCATGGTCCCGGTGTGCCAGTGCTCGAGCACGCGGCCGGTCACCAGCCAGAACGGGTAGGTCTGATCGGGCATTTCCGGGGGATCCATGTAGGGCCGGAAGAAGATCTTGGCCTTGTTGTCGAGTTTGACCTTGTCGCCCTTGTGGGGTCCCTTCAGGTCACCCGCCGGCATGGCTTTCAGCGCAGGCCCGTAGAAGGCGAACTTCTGCCCGGGGGCTTTCTTCGCCACGTAGGGATCGTAGTCGGCGTTGAAGCGCCACTCGGTTTCCTTGCCGTCGATCACCGGCCACTTGAGCCCGCGCACGCCGTGGTAGGTGTCGAAGTCGGCCAGGTCATGCATGTGCCCGACCCCGAACTTGCGGTATTCCTCCCACAGGTATTTGTGCACGAAGAACCCGTAGCCTTCGAAACCGGCCACTTTGCGTTTGTCGCCCTCGGCCAGGGTGTTCAGGGTGTCCTTGCCGATGGGGTCGGGCCAGGCGTACTGCTTGGCGTCGGCGTGGTTGAAAAGAACGTCGAAGAGGGTGTCGTCCGGGGTGTAGCCCATGGCCCGGGCATCGGCCAGGACGTCGGGCAGGGTCAGTTTGTCGTCGATCTTCTGGGCGCCCCACACTTCCTTCAGGGTGATGCGCTTGGCGAACTCGAAGGCCTGCCAGATGTCGGGCATGGAGTCGCCGATTGGGGTGACCTGCTGTTTCCAGTGCTGGGTGCGGCGCTCGGCGTTGCCGTAGGCGCCCCATTTTTCGAAGATCATGGCGCTGGGCAGGATCAGGTCGGCCACCTTGGCGCTGATGGTGGGGTAGACGTCGGAGACCACGATGAAGTTGTCCATCTCCCGGGCGGCCTTGATCCAGTGATTGGCGTTGGCGGTGTTCTGCCAGGGATTGCAGACCTGCACCCACGCCCACTTGATCTTGCCGTCCTCGATGTCCCGCAGCAGCTTGGTGTAGTGGCTGCCCGGCTTACCGTTCAAGGTGCCGGCGGGCAGCTTCCACAGGTTCTCGCTGAACTCGCGGTGCTTGGGATTGGCCACCACCAGGTCGGCGGGCAGCCGGTGCGAGAAGGTGCCCACTTCCCGCGCGGTGCCGCAGGCGCTGGGCTGGCCGGTCAGGCTGAAGGCGCCGTTGCCGGGAAGGGACTGCTTGCCCAGCAGCAGGTGCACCATGTAGGCCTGCTCGTTGACCCAGCTGCC
>CBDTUS010000145.1:0-9559 GCA_965363725.1 uncultured bacterium
GTTACATGACCAACAACCTGGACCTTGCGGCCGAGCGGTTCGCCGCCGTCAGCTACGGTCCTTTCCGGCCGATGGCCGACAACGATACGCCCGAAGGCCGGGCCCAGAACCGGCGCGTGCGTTTCACCCTGCACAAGAGCGAGTACTAGCACCAGCTCTGCCTCGCCTTGAGCCTGGCAATTGAGCCTGATAATTGAGCCTGAAACGATCGGGCCCCGGATCATTTGGATCCGGGGCCCGGTCTGTTGGGGGAACCTGGCGTCAAGGGGCGAGGTCGGCCAGGGCGTCCAAGGCCGTGTCGATCTGAAGTTCCGTGTTGAAGGGGCCGAAACTGAAGCGAACCGAACCCTCCGGGGCGGTGCCCAGGGCCGCGTGCGCCAACGGGGCGCACTGCAGCCCCGTGCGGACCCCGATATTCCAGTCGGCATCCAGGAACAGCCCGACCTCCTCGCAAGTACGTCCGGCGACCGTTACCGAAAGGACGGGCAGGCGCCCGGGCCCGAGTCGGGTAGGATCGGTATTGCCGAACCCGTGGACCCTGACCCCGTCAAGAGCGGTGCAGCCGGCCAGGAAACGATCGGCCAGGGCGCAAACCCGCAGGTGGAGGGCCGCCATTCCCTGCTGATCAAGCCAGTCCAGGGAGGCGGCCAGTCCGGCGATGCCCACCGTATTGAGGGTTCCGGTCTCCAGCTTCCAAGGGAAGTCGTCCGGATGCTCCCGCAGGGCGGACTGCACCCCGGTGCCGCCCCAGGCGGAGGACCGGATTTCGACATCCGGGCCGACGACCAGGCCGCCGATCCCGGTGGGTCCCAGTAGGGACTTGTGGCCCGTGAAGGCGACGAGATCGGCCCGCAGTTCGGCCATGTCCACGGGAATCGCACCCGCGGTCTGAGCCGCGTCCAGCAGCATTACGAGGCCCCGGTCGCGGCAAAGGGCGCCGATCTCGGCCACGGGCTGCACGGCGCCGCAGATATTGCTGGCGTGGGTCATGACCACCAGTCGTGTTGACGGGCGGAGCAGGGCCTCGATGGTGGCCGGATCGACGCGGCCGCCTTCGCCGCAGGCCGCCAGGTCATGGGTGATGATCCCCGCCTTTTCCATCATGAACAAAGGGCGCAGCACCGAATTGTGCTCCATCACCGTGGACACCACATGGTCGCCCGGCCGGCAAAGCCCCTGCAGGGCCAGATTCAGGGCGCCCGTGGCATTGGCCGTGAAAACGGTGCGGTCGGGATCGGCGGCAGGGTTGTTGAAGAGGCGGTCCAGGCGGCCCCTGACCCCGTCGACGAGGCGACCGGCCTCCAGGGACAGGTCGAAACCCGAACGCCCCGGGTTCACGGCCAGGCGGGTCAGGCATTCCTCCATGGCTGTGGCCACCCCCGGAGGTTTCGGGAAGGAAGTGGCGGCGTGGTCGAAGTAGATGAGCCGATTGGGTCCGGACATGCCTGGGGTCTTTCTGGCTGAAAAGGAACAGGGGACGGGGTCCGGCCTTGCCATGACCCCCGACCCGGGGATACTATGTCCATCGTTCCCGATTGACCAGTACCTACCGGGAGGTTGTCATGCGTAGAGGTCTGCCGGCTTCCGGCCGGAGTCCTTCCCCGATGTTTGTCCTTTTGGCCGAAATCGTTCTGCTGGCCCTTCTGGCCGGTTGCGGCGGTGGTGACCAGGACCAGGCCGGCCAGGAAACGAAGTCGACATCCCTGGTGCCGGCCGGTTCGTCCGGTGAAGCCGTCCGGGACACCGGCTCGGTGGCCCAGACGGAATCCGCCTACCAGGCGGGAACTTTAACCGTGGACCAGGGTGTCAGCGTCGATGCGGACCCCGGGTCCCAGGCGGCAGAGGCGGCACTCAAGCCGGCCCAGAGTCCTGGCCAGAGCGAAATTCCGACAGATTCCGGGGCCCCTTCCCAGGCGGCACCGGCCCGGCCGGTCACTTCGGCTTCGGCGGGCGACGGCGCCTTCAATCTGCAGCTGGGTTCGTTCACCAACCTGGACAACGCCCGCCGGCAGGCGGATCGTATTCGGGGGCTCGGTTACGAGCCCGTGATCGAAGCCTCGGATCTCGGGGGTCAAGTCTATCACCGGGTCATGCTCAAGGGTGTCGGCGACATGGCCGAGGCCTCGCGGCTGGGTGAACACATTCATTCCGAACTAGGCATCGCCTATCTGGTCCGGCGCGCCCATTGATCCTGCGCCCGGAATCCTGGAGGAAAAATGCGTCCTGAGAAAAATGCCAATCCTTCCGTCTGCCCTGGTGGGGTGAACCGTCCCGCCCTGTGGGTCCTTCTCGTGTTCGCGATGATCCTGGGAGCTGCGGCGGCCCAGGCCGACGAGCCGATTTTCGCCCGGATGGAAACGGGAGACGGGGACATCCTGCTGGTTTTCTACCCCGAACTGGCGCCCCACCACGTGGGCAACTTCGTTCACCTGTCGCACACCGGCTTCTATGACGGTTCGAAATTCCATCGGATCGTGCCGGGCTTCGTCATTCAGGGGGGCGACCCCAACAGCAAGGACGCCGACCCGCGCAATGACGGCATGGGCGGTCCGACCATGACCGACGTGCTGACACCCGCGGAGCTGGAACTGGTCGGCGAGGTCAACGAGATGCTCCAGGCCAAGGGTTACGCGGGACTGGACGGTCCCGCCCTGCTCAAGGCCGAGTTTTCCCAGACCGTTAAGCATGCCCGGGGCTCCCTGAGCATGGCCCGCAGCCAGGACGTCGATTCGGCCGGCAGCCAGTTTTTCATCTGCGTGGACACCACCAGCCAGCTGGACGGCAAGTACACCGTCTTCGGCCACGTGGTCTCGGGGATGGAAGTGGCCGACACCATCGTGAACGCCGAGAAGAACCCCGCCGCGGGCCGGGATGCTCCCCGCAATCCGGTGGCCCTCAAAAAGGTGACCATCATCGAGGGTCTCGACGGTTTGACGGATGACGAAAAGGCCGCCTGGGAAGCCCTGCCCGCGAATCTCCAAGCGGCCAAGTAGCCGGCCAGATACGCACGCGTGGCCCAGCAGGGAAAAAGAAGGGGACCCGCCGCCCCGGGTGAAATCACCATCAAGGGTGTGCGGGTCCATAATTTGAAGAACCTCAGCCTGAGCCTTCCCCGGCGCCGGCTGGTCGTGGTGACCGGACCCAGCGGTTCGGGCAAGTCCTCCCTGGCCTTCGACACTCTCTACGCCGAGGGGCAGCGGCGCTACATCGAAAGCCTGTCCAGCTACGCCCACCAGTTTCTCGACCAGCTGCCCAAACCCGACGTGGATCGGATCGAGGGACTGTCGCCGGCCCTGGCCATCGACCAGAAGGGGCTGGGCCGCAGTCCGAGGTCGACCGTCGGCACCGTTACGGAGATCTACAATTTCCTGCGCCTGCTTTTTGCCCGCTGCGGCACCGTTCATTGCCCGGACTGCGAAGTCCCGGCCACCGGCCGCCCGCTGGCGGATATCGGCGACGAGATCGCCTCGCTGCCCGACAAGACCCGCTTCTATCTGCTGGCGCCGGTGGTGCGCGGTCGCAAGGGCGAGCACAAGAAGCTGCTGCAGGATCTGCGCCAGCAGGGATACCTCCGGGCCCTGGTGGACGATGAACTGATCGATCTCGACGACGACATAGAACTGGCCCGGGGTCAGCGGCACGACATCGCGGTGGTGGTGGACGGCATGGCCAACCGTCCGGACATTCGCAGCCGCCTCAAGGCGAGCCTGGACCGGGCGGCAGAGCTGGGGGACGGGTCGGTCATCGTCTGGAGCGGCGGGCAGGCCCAGTGGTACAGCCGCCGCAGTTCCTGTCCGGGCTGCGGCCGGGGATTTCCCGAACCCGAACCGCGCCTGTTCTCCTTCAACTCCCCCGCAGGGTCCTGTCCAGGCTGCAACGGACTGGGCAGCCTGCGCACCATCTATCCCGAGGCCCTGGTTCCGGAGCCGGAACTCAGCATCGCCGACGGGGCCATCGAGTTCCTCAAGGGCAAGGAGACGAGCTGGCTCTACGTGCAGATCGAGGCCCTGGCCGGTGCCATGGGTTTTGCCCTGGACGGCCCCTTTGCGGCACTGGACCCGCAGGTCACCGAGGTTCTTTTCCACGGCCTGAATCCGGAGAAGGAAAAGGAGCTTCGCGACCATCCCCACTACAACGCCTTTTTGCGGGACTGGGAGGGCCTGGTGCCGGAGCTGGTCCGGCGGCACCGGGAGACCAAATCGGAGAAGATCCGCGCCTCCCTCGAAAGGATGATGGTAGAACAGGACTGCCCCCAGTGCGGCGGATACCGCCTTCGTCCCGAAGCACTGAACGTGAAGATCGGCGGCCGGAACATCGGGGAGGTGGCGTCGCGGACCCTGGACGATTTTTCGGATTGGTTGGACGACGTCACGTTCACCGGGGAAAGGGAGCGCACCGTCTCGGCGCCCATCCTCGACCAGATTCGCCACCGTCTGCGCTTCCTGCTTCAGGTGGGTGTCAGCTACCTTTCCCTGTCCCGCGGGACGTCCACCCTGTCCGGCGGCGAGGGGCAGAGGGTGAGGCTGGCCACCCAGGTGGGGTCCCAGCTTACGGGCGTGCTCTACATTCTGGATGAACCGAGTGTCGGACTTCACCATCGCGACATCGGCAAGCTCATCGCCACCCTCAAGGCCCTGCGGGACCGTGGGAATTCCGTGATCGTGGTCGAGCACGACCGGGACGTCATGCTGGCGGCCGATCACATCATCGACCTCGGGCCGGGCGCCGGGGAACATGGCGGCGAGATCGTGGCCCAGGGTACGGTCCAGGAAGTCGCTTCGCGCGAGGGAACCCCGACGGGGGATTTTCTGGCCGGCCGGGTGGGACGCAGCGGACCGGACCCGCTGACGGGCAGGAGCGGCTCGGAAAACATCCTGGCCATTCGCGGGCTGACCGGACGCAATCTTCGCAACGTCGATCTGGAATTTCCCCTCGGACGCCTGTCGGTGGTCACCGGAGTTTCGGGATCGGGAAAGAGCACTGCGGTGCACGATACGCTCTACCGCGCCCTGTCGGCCCTGAAACACCGGGCCCGGCGCCGTCCCGAACCCTACCGTGAAATGACGGGCGCCGAGCACCTGCACGGGGTGGTGCTGGTCGACCAGTCACCCATCGGCCGGTCCGCCCGGTCGACCCCGGCGACCTACACCGGGCTCTACAACCACATCCGCCGGATATTCGCCCAGACGAGCCTGGCCAGGGTGCGGGGGTACGGTGCGGGCCGGTTCAGTTTCAATACCGCGGGCGGGCGCTGCCCCGTGTGCGAGGGGGCGGGTCTGAGGCGCTTGACCATGGATTTCCTGCCGGACGTCGAGGTGATCTGTGAAGAATGCGGCGGCCGACGCTTCGACCGGGAAACCCTCGAGGTCCATTTCAAGGGCTGCGACATCGCCCGGATCCTCGAGATGCCCGTGGAGGAGGCGCGCGAGATCCTGGCCAACATACCGGCCTGTCGCAAGATTCTGGACGTGATGCACGGCGTGGGCCTGGACTATCTCCGGCTGGGGCAGTCCGGCGGCACGCTCTCGGGCGGGGAAGCCCAGCGGCTCAAGCTGGTCAAGGAACTGTCGCGCGGCGGACTGAAACCCACTCTCTACATCCTGGACGAGCCCACCACGGGCCTGCATTTCTGCGATGTCGACCGCCTGATGCACGTCCTGGAACAGCTGATCGCTCAGAACAACACGGTGGTCGTCATCGAGCACCATCCCGAGGTAATCCGGCGGGCCGACCATATCCTGGACCTGGGGCCGGAGGGTGGCTCAGGCGGGGGCGAGCTGGTGGCTGCGGGCGATCTCGGCCGTATCATGGGAAGCGATCGGTCCTATACCGGGGCCATGTTGCGGGAACTTTTCGCCTGATGAAGTATGTTCGGGGGCCTCTTATTCCCTTGGCGAAAACCACTCCGGCGGTTTAGATTTGGCCTGACTTCCGGCCGGGGCGACCTCCGACCGGATCCTGGTTCCCAATCCCTAGATCCCCCTGCGCTGGAGTCCTATCCGTGAGCGAAACCTCCAATCTGAAGACCACGCCCCTGACTGCATGGCACCGCGACCACGGCGCCAAGATGGTGCCCTACGCCGGTTTTGAAATGCCCGTCCAGTATGCGGGGGTCCTGGCCGAGCACGATTGTGTGCGGGAAAAAGTGGGCCTGTTCGACATCACCCACATGGGGGAAATATTCGTCTCCGGACCCGGGGCCGAAGCCTGGATCGACGGACTGGTCACCAACCGGGTGGTGGGCATTCGACCCGGGAAGATCGTCTACAACGCCATGTGCCAGGAAGACGGGGGTGTGCTCGACGACATGCTGGTCTACCGGCTGGGCGAGTCCGATTGGCTGATCGTCTGCAATGCGGCCAACTACGACAAGATCGCGGCCTGGCTGCAGCAGAAGCTCCCGGCCCAGGGAGTGACCCTGGATGACGGCAGCGACCGGATCGCCCTGATCGCGGTCCAGGGACCGGACAGCCGCGAACTGCTCTGCCGCCTGGGGGCGCTGGCGGACCGGGGTCCCGAAGTTGAAACCCTGGATTTCTACACGGCCTTCACCATGGCCGGGCCGTCCGGCACCTGGATCGTTTCCCGGACCGGCTACACCGGGGAGCACGGCTATGAACTCTACCTGCCGAACGCCGACGCCCTGGCCGCCTGGGAGGAACTGGTTACCGCAGGCGCAGACCTCGGCGTCCAACCCATCGGCCTGGCCGCCCGCGACACGCTGCGCTTCGAAGTCTGCTACTGTCTGTACGGGCACGAACTCGCCGAGGACATCACGCCCCTGGAGGCGGGCATCGGCTGGGCCGTGAAACTCAAGAAGGAAGCGTTCACCGGACGCGAGGCCCTGAAGCGGCAGAAGGCCGACGGCGTTCCCCGCAGGATCGTCTGCCTGGAGATCACCGGCCGCGGGATCGCCCGCCAGGGAGCCCGCGTGCTGGTCGAAGGGCGGGACGTCGGTTTCGTCACCAGCGGCACTTTCAGCCCGACCTTCAAGAAACCCCTGGCCATGGCCCTGGTCGAGGCCGCCGTTACGACCGGGGAACTGGCCGTGGATATTCGCGGCAAGGCCGTCGCCGGCCGCATCGTTTCGTTTCCATTTTTGTCGGCCCGGACCAAAGGTGATCCGCGGGCCGCTCGGACACTGTCCTAAGGACAGCCAACCAGGCAGGAGGCTTCTACATGGTACCCGACGATCGGAAATACACCCAGGAACACGAGTGGGTCCAGATCGAGGACGGGATCGGCACCATCGGCGTGACCGATTTCGCCGCCAACGAACTGGGTGACGTGGTCTTCGTCGAACTGCCCGAACCCGGGTCCGAGTTCAGCCAGGGCGATACCGTCGGCACGATCGAATCGGTCAAGGCCGTGGCTGATATCTACCTGCCGGTGTCCGGCGAGATCGTGGCCATCAACGAAGCCGTGGTCGACAGCCCCGAGCTGATCAACAGCGATCCTTTGGACGAGGGCTGGATGATCAAGGTCCGTCTGAGCGAGGCCACCGAGGTGGACCAGCTGATGGATGCGGCGGCCTACGGCGAACTTCTGGGAGGCTGACCGGGTCATGCCCTACGTTCCACATTCACCGGACGACATCCGGACGATGCTCGAGGTCATCGGCAAAAAAGAGGTCACCGATCTCTTCGAACACCTGCCCGGCAACGTGCGCCTGGACCGTCCTCTGGACCTTGCGCCCGGACTGACCGAGGAGGAGGTCCGTCGCTACTTCCGCCAGGTGGCCGGCGCCAACCACGGGCAGGGGGAACTGGTGTCGTTCCTGGGGGGCGGGGTGTACGACTCGATCATTCCCGCAGCGGTGGACGCGATCAGCTCCCGCAGTGAATTCCTCACCGCCTATACGCCCTACCAGCCCGAGGTTTCCCAGGGTACGCTGCAGGTGATCTACGAGTGGCAGTCCTTCATCTGCCGGCTGACCGGTCTGGATGTGGCCAACGCGAGCATGTACGACGCCGCCACCGCGCTGAGCGAAGCACTCTCGGTCGCCCTGGCGGCCAAGCGGAAAAAAGAGATCGTCCTGCCGGCGACCCTGAATCCCCGCTACAGCCGTGTGGTCAAGACCATGATGGCGGGCGAAGGGATCACCGTGATAGAAGTTCCGGCTGGCCCGGAGGGGACCACCGACCCGGCCGCCCTGGCGGCGGCCATCACCCCTGACGTGGGGGCCTGCGTCATTGCGAACCCGAACTACCTCGGTCTCGTCGAACCGGTGGACGGCCTGTCGCAGGTGATCCGGGACGCGGGCGCCATCGTGGTGGCCGCTGTCAATCCGGTGGCTCTATCGGTGCTCAAATCCCCCACGGAATTCGGGGCCGAAATCGCCGTCGGTGAAGCCCAGCCGTTCGGGATCAACCCCACCTGGGGCGGTCCCCTGCTCGGATTCCTGGCCTGCAGTGACCAGCACAAGCGACGCATTCCCGGCCGCATCGTCGGCCGGACCACGGACAACCGCGGCCAGAAGGGCTACGTCCTGACCCTGCAGACCCGGGAACAGCACATCCGCCGCGAGAAGGCCACCAGCAACATCTGCAGCAACCAGGGCCTGAACGCCCTGCGCGCCACCGTCTATCTGGCGATGCTGGGGGCCGGGGGCCTGGCCGAACTCGGCGAGGCCAACCTGACCAGGATCACCGCCCTGCGCCGGCGGGTGGCCTCCGTCGCCGGTGTGACCCTGCCGTTCCCGGGACCGGTGTTCAACGAGACGGTGATCCGTCTGGCCAAACCCGCCGCGGACTTCCACGCCTTTGCCCGCCGGCGCGGAGTGCTGGCCGGGATTCTCCTGGACGGGATTGCGGGGTGCGGCCCCAACGATCTCCTGGTGAGCGTGACGGAAAAACGCACGGCCGCCGAGATCGAAAACTACGGCCTCCTGTTGGAGGAATTCCTGGCCGACGGAAAAACGGAGGTGAAGGCATGAGCTCAGGTAGCCTCCCCAACAAGGGATTGACCTCCGGGCGCTGGAACGCGAGCCTGCCCGACAGCCTGTTCGGCAAGGGTGGCGCCGGGCGACGGGGACTCACCTTCCCCAGGTGGGACGGCCAACCGGTCGACGCGGAACTCGAGGCCGCCCTGCCGGCTAACATGCGCCGGGCCGTCCCGGCGGATTTTCCGGCCCTGAGCGAACCCGAGGTCATGCGGCATTTCACCGCGCTGTCGATCCTGAACCACCATATCGAGCGCGGCATGTATCCTCTCGGCAGCTGCACCATGAAGTACAACCCGCGGGTCAACGAACAGGTGGCCGGCATGCCGGGACTGGCGGACCTGCATCCCGACCAGGGCCCCGAAGACATCCAGGGCCTGCTGAAGGCCCTGAAGGATCTGGAGAACGCCCTGTGTGAGATCACCGGGTTCGCCGCCTGCAGCCTGATCCCGGCCGCCGGGGCCCAAGGGGAGTACCTGGGCATGCTGGTGATCAGGGCATTGCACCTGGCCAACGGCGACAGCGAACGGGACGAGATCCTCATCCCCGATTCGGCCCACGGCACCAACCCCGCCTCGGTGGTGATCGCCGGCCTGAAGCCGCGGACCATCCCCTCGC
>CBDTUS010000146.1:0-9516 GCA_965363725.1 uncultured bacterium
CCAGTGCGGACTGCCGGTGGTGGCCAGCGATCGACCAGGCTTGAAGGATTCGGTCCGTGACGGTGTCACCGGTGCACTGGTGCCCTACGGTGACGAACAGGCCTTCGCCGCCGAAGCCCTCAGGATCCTGCGGGATCCGGATCTGTTCCGGAAACGAAGCCAGGCGGCTCGCGAATGGGCCGGCACCTTCAGCTGGTCACGCTGCATCCGTGAGTCCCTGGACCTGTTCGGCGAGGTGGCCTCTCTCGGTCGGCAGGCGGCACCATGACCGCGGGCACGGACAACAGGCCTCCGGCGGGGCGGACCCGGACGGTCCTGATATTTTTCGCCAAGCTGATTGTCAGCGCGGCACTTATCGGCTACCTGCTTTCCCGGCTGTCCCTGGGGGAGATCCGCCTGGCGATGGAAAATCCCCAGTGGGGCTGGCTGCTGGCGGCCCTGGCCGTGTACGGGGTTTCGGCCTTTGGCGGCGCGTTGCAGTGGTCCCTGATCCTGCAGGCGGCGGGCATCGAGGCGCCGCGCCGGGAGATCCAGCGGCTCTATTTCATCGGTCTGTTTTTCAACAATTTTCTGCCGGCCAACATCGGGGGCGATGCCTACAAGATCGTCGACCTGGGCCGGCGGGAGAATCGGGCCCACGGGGTCTTCTGCGCCACCTTGCTGGATCGCCTGATCGGCCTGGGCGCCTTGACGGGGCTGGGCGTGTTGGCGCTGGTGACCGCATCGGTGGCCGGAATTGCGTTGCCGGCGTCCACCCTGGTGCTGATTCCGGTTTTATTGATCCTGGCCATGATCCTGGCCTTCCTTCTGTCCCGCCGGATAGGCCTGCAGCTGCCCGGCCTGTTCCGGCGGCTGAAATTGGAGAAGCTGGCCGGCCAATTGGAAAAAATCACGGACGAATTCGGTCTCTACCGGCCGAAGGTCCGTTGGTTGAACGGCATCTTCCTGTTCAGCCTGGGGGTCCAGTTCCTTCGCCTGGTGACCCATCTGCTGGTGGCCCTGGGCCTGGGTTTTTCCCTGGGCCCGGACCAGGTGCTGCAGCTGCTGGCCCTCATTCCCCTGCTGGCCATCAGCCTGACCCTGCCGGTGACCATCAACGGCATCGGCCTGCGGGAATCGTTGTCCGCCAGCCTGCTGACCTGGGCTGGGCTGACCGCTGGCCAGTCGGTGGCCATGGAGGTGGTGGCCTATCTGGTCCAGGTGGTGTTCAGCCTGCAGGGGGGGATCCTGCTGTGGCTGGGGAATTGGGGACGGTCGGCCCGGCGGGGGAACTAGTTCACCCAATTGTTGTTGCTGAATGTCGGGTGTGTTAGTTTACGGTGGATTTCCACGGCCCGTTCCGGGGCCTTTTCAACTGCCTGCTAGAGCAAAGGTGTGGTCGTGATCGAAAAGTGGCTGCGACGCCCCCAATTGTTGATTTCCGCGGTCGTGTTCCTGGTGACCCTCGGGGTCTACATCGCCACCCTGAATCCCACGACTCCCTTCTGGGACGCGGGGGAGTTCATCACCACCAGCCACATCGTGGGGGTGCCCCATCAGCCGGGGACGCCGCTGTATGTCCTGGTGGGGCGAGTCTTCGACGTGGTGTTCGGGTCGGCCGACATCACCCAGGCCTCAATGCATACCGCCTGGGCCGTCAACTTCATGTCGGCTTTCTTCAGCGCCCTGGCCGTCATGCTCATCTATCTCATCATCTGGGAGCTCTCCCGGCGCGCGGATCCCGACGCCGGCTGGCTGGCCCATGCGGGTGGTCTGGTGGGGGCCTTCTTCCTGGCCTTTTCCGATACGTTCTGGAACAACGCCATCGAAGCGGAAGTGTACGGTCTTTCGGCCTTCATGATGGCCCTGTTCACCTGGCTTGCCATCCGCTGGTACGAATACCGGGAGAACCCCGGCAGCAACAACCTGCTTCTGTTGATGATCTACCTGCTGGCCCTCGGGGTGGGTTTTCACCTCGGGAGCATCCTGGCCTACCCGGGGATTTTCATTCTGGTCCTGGTGTCCAAGCGGCGTGCCTTGCCGGTGTTCGATCTGATGCTGATGAGTGCCGGGCTGTTCGTGTTCCTGCTCTCGACGGCCACCCGGAACAACGGCCTGGTGATCCTGATCCTGATCGCCTACGTGGTCGTGGTCGCGGCCCGCAGCATGCGCGGCCATCATTTCGCCCTGGTGGGCAGCGCCCTGTTCTTCGTCGGCCTGACCGTGCACGTGATGATGCTGATCCGCGCGGGCGCCTCGCCGGAGCCCTTCATCAACCAGACCGCTCCTGACAACTTCGAAACCCTCATGTCGGTGATTCGGCGTGAGCAGTATCCGCCCCTGAATCCCCTGGAGCGCCGGGCCCCCCTTCTCTGGCAGTACGGCTACTACTACAACTACCTGTTCAAGCAGTTCTATTTCCTGGGCCCGGGCCACGGCACCCTGTCGGTGGTCACCACGGTGCTCGGCCCGATCTTTCTGGCCCTGGTGGGATTGTTCCAGGGCCTGCGGCGGATCCGGCCTCTGATCTTCCTGCCCCTGATCAGCTATCTGATCAATGGGGACATCCTGACACTGTACCTGAATTTCACCGACCACGAGGTGCGCGACAGGGACTACTTCTATTTCGCGGCCTTCATGTTCTTCGCGGTGTTCATCGGATTGGGGGCGTCGGCCCTGATGCGTTATGCCGTGGGCGGGGAGGGCAAGTCGGCCCCGGAGGCCGAAGCCGAGGGCATCGACTGGCGCACCGCGATCCCCCACGTGAAGATCGGCCCGCTGGGTCTGGTCACCGCCGTGGTCCTGGTGGTCATTTCCCTGCTGCCGGCCCTGCCGGGCCACACCAAGTACTTCGAGCACGACAACAGCGAGAATCGGATCGCCTACGAATACGCCTGGAACATCCTGGCGGGGCTGGACGAGAACGCCATCATCTTCACCAACGGCGACAACGACACCTTCCCCATCTGGTATCTGCAGGAAGTGGAAAAATTCCGGACCGACGTGACGGTGGTGAACCTGTCCCTGGTGAACCTGCCCTGGTACGTCAAGCAGCTCAAGAACAGCCCGGACAAGCCGCTGGCCATGGGTCGCAGCGAAGAAGAGATCGACGCCCTGCGACATCGCATCTTCGAAGACCCCAAGACGGGGGATCGCACGGTGCTGATGATCAAGGACTACGTGGTCCACGACATCATCACCACCAACTACGAAGGCTCCGGCCACCCGGTGTTTTTCGCCGTCACCATTCCCCAGGAAAACATGCAGCGCTACTTTCCCAACATGCTGATGGAGGGGATGGCCTACCGGCTGACCGATGTCACCGGGCCCGAGGGCATGCCGCGGGTCGCCCCCGACAGGGTCCTGGAAAACGTGTTCGGCGTCTACCGCCTGAATGCGCTGATGGACGGGGACACATCCGACCGCCAGAAGAGGTACCTGGAGATGGCGGGCCTGGCCAGCGACAGTGAACCGCCGGTCCTGGGTCAGCGGACCCGCGAACTTTCGGTGGCCGACCTGGACACTCTCGGCCGTATGATCGGCCAGCCCCGCACCGACGTCTTCCGCAACGTCAACGCGCGGCATCTGCTGGGCAACTATCCCGCGGCCCTGAACCGGGCTGGGTACGAGTACTATCTCCAGGCCAGCCAGGTCGCCCGAGCCGATTCCCTCGAATACATGCGGCTGCTGCGGCGGTCTATCGTCGCCTTCGAGGCCAGCCTCGCCGTCGCCCCCTTCAACGAGTTGGCCCTGGAGTACTATCCCCTGCTGCTGGTGCAGGCCTACCAGGACGGCAAGGCCAAGGAATTCCTTCGCACCCTGCAGGGGAGCGTCACGGAGGAAATCGAGGAGCGGATCCTCTACAACACGCTGCGGGGCATTGTCGGAGGAGGGGCCCCGGATCTGGCCATCGAATGGATCGCCCAGCAGGTGTCCGATCATCCGGACCGCCTGTTCTACTACCAGCTTCAGTTTCATATCTACCAGGCCCTCGGCCAGCGGCCAGAAGCCGAAGGTGTGCTGGACGCCTGGGAACGGCGCACGGGGGAAAGGCCCCAGGACATGGTTCAGGGCCTGGAGCTGATGCAGCAGGAGGCCCTCCAACGGGAACAGCAGCGGATCGATGAAGCGCTGGGAGGGACAGATGAAGGGGAGTGAGCTCGCCGATACCGTCACCGGGTTGCCCGCGCGCGTCACGGACATTCTCGGGCCGAATGTCCCGGTGGTGGTGACCGGGTGCGCCGGGTTCATCGGCAGCACCCTGACCGAGGCCCTGCTGGAACTTGGCTGCCAGGTGACGGGCGTCGATTGCCTGACCGACTACTACGATATCGGCCTGAAGCGGGAGAACATGGCCGGCTTCGCCGACCACGCACGGTTCACTTTCGTTGAGGATGACCTTCAGACCCTGGATCCCGTCGCTCTGCTGACCGGCCAGAAGGCGTGTTTCCACCTGGCTGCACAGGCCGGTGTCCGGGCCAGTTGGGGCGACTACTTCGAGGAATATCTCGGCCGCAATGTCATGGCGACCCAGCGTCTGCTGGAGGCCTGCCGGCACGAAGCGGTGGCCGGTTCCCTGGCCCGGTTCGTCTACTCCAGCAGCAGTTCCGTTTACGGTGACCAGGAGGAACTGCCGGTGACCGAACAGGCCCTGCCCCAGCCCCGTTCCCCGTACGGGGTGACGAAAATGGCGGCCGAACACCTGTGCGTTCTCTACGCCATGAACTTCGGGGTGCCCACCAGCAGCCTGCGCTACTTCACGGTCTACGGGCCCCGGCAAAGGCCCGACATGGCCTTCCGCAAGTTTATCGAAGCGGCCCTGGACGGGCGGACTTTCCGCGTCTACGGAGACGGTTCCCAGACCCGGGATTTCACCTACGTGGCTGATGCCGTGCGGTCCAATCTCCTGGCCGTGGCCGTGGCCGCGGACGAGGACTGGGCCGTGTTCAATACCGGCGGCGGAAGCCGTCTGGTCTTTCGCGACACCCTCGAGAGGCTCCAGGCCATCCTGGTGGACCGGCAGTGCGGGCTGAAAGCCGCCATCGAGTTCACCGAAACGGCCAAGGGGGACGTGAAGGATACCTTCGCCGACCGCAGCCATGTGGAAGCGGCCATCGGATACCGGCCGACGGTGGCCTTCGACGAGGGTCTGGCCCGGGAAGTCGACTGGGCCATCGCCAGGAGGCGGCAAGGATGAACGAACCGATGGGCGCCGGGATCCGGGAAAATATCCGCACCGACCTGGCGGTGGTAGTGCCGGCCTTCAACGAGGCCGAGTCCCTGCCCGAATTGGTCGCGCGCATCGGCGAGGCCGTTCGGCCGATGGACTGTTCCTGGGAAGTCTGGATCGTCGACGATGGCAGCACCGACAATACCTTTGCCGTGATCGAGGAACTCGCGGCGGCCCACGCCGAGGTTCACGGCCTTTCTTTCGGCCGCAACTTCGGCAAGGCGGCTGCCCTGGCGGCCGGATTCAGGTCGGCTTCGGCCAGCATCGTGATCACCATGGACGCCGACCTGCAGGACGACCCGGCGGAGATCCCTATTTTGGTGGGCCGGATCGAAGAGGGATGGGACCTGGTCTCGGGCTGGAAGCAGGACCGCAAGGACAGCTTCATCAAGAACAACACCAGCAAGATCTTCAACTGGTTCACCAGTCGGATGTGCGGCCTCAACCTGCACGATTTCAACTGCGGTCTGAAGGCCTACCGGCGCGAGGTGACCCAGCGGGTCCGGCTCTACGGGGACATGCATCGCTACATCCCGGCCTTGGCCTACCTGGACGGTTTCCGGGTCACCGAACAGCCCGTGCGCCACTCGGTGCGCAAGTACGGCAAGACCAAGTATGGCGTGGCGCGATTCGTCAACGGCTTCCTGGACCTGCTGACGGTCTATTTTCTCTTCGCGCGGCGGACTTCGCCCCTGCACTTTTTCGGCCGGGCCGGGCTCGGTTTCCTGACCGTCGGCGGGGGCATCAGCCTGTATTTCCTGGTCTGGTGGATGCTGGGCAACGGACTGCGGCTGCGCCCCATCCTCCTGCTGGGTCTGGTGTTCATCCTGGTGGCCCTGCAGTTCATCAGCCTGGGACTGATTGCCGAACTGGTCGTGGCCGGTCGCCGGCCCGAAGAGGAATACAGGGTCGCGCGCCGTGTCTGAACAGGATTCCCCGACGCCTCCCTGCGAACTGGCCGTGGTGGTGGTCAACTGGAACGGCCGGCACGACCTGGGTGACTGTTTCGCCTCCCTGCAGGATTCCGGCCTTCCCCGCTTGCGCCTCATTCTGGTGGACAACGGATCCGAAGACGATTCGGTGGCCTGGACCGCCATGCACCACCCCGAAGTGGAGATCATCGAAACGGGGCGGAACCTGCGCTGGGCCGGCGGCAACAACGCGGCCCTGCGCCTGTTGCGCGACGAGGGTTTCGGCGGCTGCGTCCTGCTTTTGAACAACGACACCATCGTGCCCGGCGGAAGCCTGTTGCGGCTGGTCGAAGCCCTGCAGGACGACGACCGGGCCTGGGCCGCCACCCCGCGCATCTGCTACGCCGCGGATCCGGCGCGCGCCTGGTATGACGGCGGCGTGATCGGCAGCTGGAGCGGTTGGATTCGCCATGATGGAATCCGTCAACTGACGGGGAACCTGGACCCCAAGGTCCGTTACGTGGATTACGGGTCGGGCTGCGCCCTTCTGCTGGGGCCGCAGGTGGTTGCCGAGGTGGGGCTGCTGGACGAAAATTTCTACTTTTACGGCGAAGACGCGGACTACAGCCTGCGGATCCGCGCAGCCGGCGGCAGGATACTCCACGTGCCGTCGGCCCTGGTGCTCCACAAGGTCAGCGCTTCGGTCGGCAGCCAGAGCCCGCGCAAGATCTGGTTGCGGAGCCGCAGTCATATCCGGCTGCTGCGCAAGCACTGGCCGCGGCGGCGCCGGCCGGTATTGATCCTGTCCCATATGGCCTATCTGGCCGGGCATTCCTGCTGGCACCTGGTCAACGGCCGGTTGGCCACGGCCCTGGCCGTATGGCAGGGGGCCCTGGACGAATTGCGGGGCCGCCCGTATTGATCCGGATCCCGGCGGAGGGTGAGCCATGGACACCGGCCGCACGATGGTGATATTATTTCACGCCAAGCAGTAAACGGTCCCCGGAAGTGGCCCGGAGCCATTTTCGCGGTCTTTTCCGCGGGAGATCCTATTGGCCGGAAAACGCACCAGGAAAAAAGCCGCCGCCTCTACGGGTGCGCCTGCCCGTTCCTTCGCCGGCCCGGCCCGGGTCGCGGCGTTTTTCCGGGAAAGTGGAACCGGACGCTGGCTTCTTGTCGCCGGGTTGCTGTGGCTTCTTCTGGCGATTCTCTATCCCGGACCCATGTTCCGCGCAGAAGTATTTGGAAGCAGCGACGCCGGCAACGCCGACGCTTTTGAACGAACCGGGGACGCCCTTCTCGCCGAGGGCCAGTACCCCCTGTGGAACCCCTTCCTGTTTGCCGGGATGCCCTCCTTCGGCTCCCTGGCCTACGTCAAGTTTCTCTATCCGCCCACCCCGGTGTTCAATTTCCTCCAGAACCAGTTGAGGTTCGCCCCCTTGACCTGGATGCTGGGCCACCTGCTGCTGGGCGGCCTGGGCATGGCCTGGTTCCTGTCCCGCTGGAAACTGCCTCTGGGTTTTCTGGTGCTGGGCGCTGTGGTGTGGCTGCTTTCGCCGAAGCTGGTGGCCTGGGGCGTGCACGGTCACGGGTCCAAGATCATGGCCGCGGCCTACCTGCCCTGGATCGTCGGTTGGGTCCTGAAGGTCACCGACGGGGGCGGACGACGTGCGGTCGGCATGACCGGTCTGATGCTGGGGCTGCAGATCCTTTGCGGGCACCCCCAGATCACCTATTACACCCTGCTGATTGCCGGCTGGCTGGGGTTGTGGAATACCATTCGCCCTTTCGACCTCCAGCTGCGCGGGGTGAAGGCCGCCGTCCGCTGGGGGCGTCTGGGGACCCTGCTCCTGGGGCTGGTTCTCGGTTTCCTTATCGGCGGGATCATGCTGCTGCCGGCCCACAACTACGCGGGCATATCCATCCGCGGACAGGACACCGCGGGGGGCGGGGGCGTGGGCCTGGATTACGCCACCGGATGGTCCCTGGCCCCGGCGGAGATGGGCACCTTCATCCTGCCGGCGAGCGCCGGCTTCGGCAAGGCGACCTACCTGGGCCACATGCCGTTCACCGACTATCCCAACTATTTCGGCCTGCTGGTGATCCTGCTGGCGGCTGCGGGCTGGGTGCGGGGGGGGCGCAACTTCGTGCTGGCGCTGGCGGTGATGTCCCTGCTGGCGGTCATGATATCCTTCGGCAACCTGGGACTCGGTTTCTACGAGTGGCTTTACGGATGGCTGCCCTTCTTCAACAAGTTCCGGATTCCTTCCATGATCCTGATCGTGGTGGCCTTTGCCCTGGCGGTCCTGGCGGCCCGGGGTGCGGCTTCCTGGCTGGAGAAGGATCCGTCCTCCGTATCGGCGAAAGTCCTGCCCGCGTTGTTGGCCCTCTGCGGGTTGATTTTTCTGCTGGGCGGTGGGGCCTCCCTGATGCGGGGCGGCTTCGAATCGAGCCTGACCTCCCTGGCGGAAGCGGCCGGTCGCCAGGCGCCTCCGGTCCTGGTGCAGGAAGCCTGGGCCCTGCATCGTGCGGACCTGATCCGGATCGGTCTGATCCTGATGACCGCCGGTGCGGCGCTCTGGTTCGCTGTGGGCCACGAAAAGTTCCGGGTCCAGGGCTTGGTCTGGGTCCTGGTCCTGCTGGTGGCCGTCGACCTGATGGCGGTGGACCAACGCATCATCTATCCCGATCGTTCCCTGCACCAGGTGGGGCGGGACGCGTCGGGGCGGGCCAGGCTGATGGCGGCCGAACCCATGGGGCGGCCCTACGTCAGGGATAACCGCGACCAGGCCGGACCGTCGGCCGATGTTCTGCGCGAAGTGGTGGGTCATGAACGGGTCTGGCCCCTGGGGCCCTTGGGCGGACAAAACATCTGGATGGCCGACGGAATCCGGTCCCTGGGGGGCTACCACGCGGCCAAACTCGCCGACTTCGAACCCATTCGCCGGCGGCTGTTCAGTGAACGGCCCGCCTGCCGCCTGGCGTCCTGGCTGGCCGGCAGCGTCGTGGCCTTCGGGACCGGGTTCGGCGAAGCGGATATTTCCGGCCTCGCCCAGCTGGGCTGCGACATCGATCCCGACCCGGTGCACCGTGGCAATCCCTGGATCTATCGGAACCGATCGGCTTTGCCTCGGGCCCGGTTGCTAACCTCCTGGGAACCCGTGGATTCGTTGCCGGAAAAGGACGCCTTGGAGCCGTTTCTGGACGGAATCCAGGATGGGACCATCGACTTCACCACAACCGTCCGGCTCGATCAGACCCCTGTGCCGGCCCCCGTGCCGGCGGCCACAGCCCCTGCAACGCCCGAATTTGTCATCGATTCCCTCAATGAAGTCGTCTTGCGGACGGAAAGCGCCGTTCCGGCCCTGCTCTTGCTTGCAGACATGATGGCGCCCG
>CBDTUS010000147.1:0-9308 GCA_965363725.1 uncultured bacterium
AGGATGTCCGCAGCCGACCTCCCCCCTGGCCGAGCCACCGCTGATAAACCCTCAAGCCAGACAGATATCTCGCAGCATGACCAGGCGGAAGATTCCCCGGGGGGCGGCCGTTATCACCACCCCCCGCACCTGTCGCTGAATTCCGAAAAAACCGGCCTCTCTATTCAACCATGACGAGCTTCACTACCGCCTGGGCATTGCCCACCTTGATCCGCGCAAAGAACAGACCCGCACCGACTTTTCGTCCGGAATCGTCTTGGCCCCGCCAGCGAACCGAATGCGATCCGGGCGCCAGGTCTGTCTCCAGGATCCTGATCATCCGGCGTCCGGCCAGGTCGAAGATCTCCACCACGGCGGGCAACCGGATTCCCGTCTCCCCGGGAACCACGAAGGAGATTACCGTCGTCGGGTTGAAGGGATTGGGTGAAGCGGCGGCGGTCAGTATCGGCTGGGCCACCCGACCCCGGTTCAAGCTACCCGATTCGGCGGGCCAGAAAAGCAGGGCAGGATCGCCCGCGACCCCAAAGCATTCCAGAGTGGCGAGCCCGGAAGCTGAATCTGCATAGGGGGCCTGCAACCGGGTCTCCAGGGTCTGCCGGTAGACGTCGCCGACCCGGTCGGCGGTGCCTTCCGCCAGGCCACTCCAGAAGCCTTCGTAGAACTGGTTGGCCAGGAAGAGATAGTAGGATGAGCTCACCGCCAGAGCGCCGGCGCAACCTCCGTCGGGCATCGTCAACAAAGATTCCAGGATACCCTCTGCGCGCCAATCCGCCGCCTCCTGCACCCCGGCGACCATGAAGAGGGAATGGTCCATCCCTTCCAGGGCGTCCAGTTGATCGGGTTCGAGGAAGTCCGGCCCCATGGACTAGGCGTCCACGATGCCGTAAAGCATCAGACCCGAGAAACGATGGTGCCCGGTCCTCATGGCCAACAGGAAATCGGAGGGGGAAAGGGGTTCCCCGTGCGGATTCCCCTCCCAGTTCTGGTACAGGCGTTGAATGTCCCCGAGACCCTCCACCCCAGCCAGGATGTCCGCCACGTCCTCCATCATCCAGGCGAAATCCATCTGGACATCCATCCCGGGGGTCCAGGGATGGGGACTGCCGACCTCGGCCGCGAACAGGACATCGCTGTTGGCGGGATCGGAGCCCGTTTCGAAGGCGATAACCTTGTTAACGAAGGCCCGGGCCTCGTCCACGCTGGAAACCGGTGCCCGGCCCAGGGCGACCACAGGAGTAAGGTCGGGGTCGTCGTCTTCGAATTCGCCGAGAATCCCGTCACCATCGAGATCCCACTCGCCGTTGGGCGCGGCGTAGTAGAGATCCAGAGGGATGTCCCAGGAGTAGTAGGTCGACTCGAAGAAACCGAGGGGAACCGGGATGATCCCGGCATCACCGCCCAACAGGACGTACCGGGTGCCCCACTGCTGCTCGGCTTCGGCGATGAACCAGCGGATCGCCTCCATCAGGTTGTTCTGGCTCGACCATCCGCCAAGTTCCTGGATGGTGATGACCCGGCTGGGCAGGCCCTGGCCTTGGCGATGCTTGACCAAGGGGTGGAAGGCGGGTGCCAGCAATTCGTCGGTGATGATCAGGTGGTCCCATTCACCCGGTGGAAGGCCGGACGGGAGATGTGGGGTCGCGGCGTACCCCTTCAGTGTAGGAAAACAGATGGCCAGAAGTAGAATCAGGCTTGCGCCCAGAATAAAGCGAGGGAAATCGGAACGGAGATTATGAACAGGGTAACCCATGGAATCCTCCTCGGGAGTTGAGGCCGATTGCTCGACCAGCCCGCCCCGGATCCAGAAATCGACGAACGAAGCTGACCGGGGCTCATGTGAGAGTCCTTGGGTAGCAATCGTTCTTGTGGGTACCTCCCATGGTTCGGGTTGAAATTGGCTTGTCGGATTGTAGCAGATCGGGAGGGGTGAGGCAAACGGGTGAGGAGGGGAAGTGGGGCCGGGGGGACTTTCGCCAGCTAGTCAGCTAGTCAGCTAGTCCCCCATTCAATCTGCGAAGCGGCCAGGATCAACAGGGAAAACAGGAGTGCACTCCCCACCGCGATCCCCGACACGACCCCATGGACCTTTTCGGTCTTGATCTCGACGATGTCCTCCGCCCGGATCACCGTTTCCTCGAAGCCATAGTTGCCTGGTTTGCCCAGGACGATTTCCCCCACCGAAACCGAAACGACTTCCCCCTCGAACTTCGACCCGTCGGTGGTGGTCACTTTCACCGTCTGGCCGATCTTGGCGAGGGGTTCCTCTGGGGAGGGTTCGTTGGTGGTCGGCAGGGCAACCTGCTGGTAGCTGCAGCCGGACAAGAAGAAGCAAAGGACCACAAGCCGGATAAAGCGCACAATCGCCCCCCTTAAGGCATCCGGTAGAACACCACCTCGAGCGGCTCGGCGTCGTCGAGGTCATCTTCCTCTTCATCGTCGCCGCCACCGAAGCCGGCCATCATGGCCTGCTGCGCCTGGTCGAAGTTGCGGATCACCAGGAAATTCACGCCGTCCATGAACAGCAGCTGGTCCTGGTCGCCGTCGAAATCGGGGACGGCCAGGGTCAGTTGCTCCAGGAATTCGCCCGCGGGGGAAATCACGTCGTACCTGGCCGCGGTGCCGATATCCAGCAAATTTTCCTGGTCGAAGCAACTCTGGACGAACAGCCTGCCGTCGTCGGCCACGGACAGGCCCATGATGGACGGGTCCTTGTCCAGGGCCTTGCTCTCGATTTCCTGCCGGACACCGTTCATGACGATGACCATCCCGTCGGTGAGCTCTTTCTTGTCTTCCTCGTCACGGTGGCGGGGCTTGAAGGGACGAGACATGACCCGGACCAGTTCGCCGTCCAGACCGCGGGCGTTGATGATGTATTCGTCGCGCACGGGGGCGGTGTACAGGGTTCCGTCGGAGCCCCCGGCGGCCCATTCGTCCAGCTCCGAGAACTGGGCCTTTTCATCGAAGACCCGGCGCTGCATGTCGTTTTCCTGGGTGTGTTCCAGGATGACCGACTGGTCGTTGCCCTCGATATCCATGATCGCCAGGGTGTTGGTTGCCACGCTCTTGGCCGTCTCCATGTCGAAGGTCGCGCGGCCGCGGAC
Source organism: uncultured bacterium (assembly GCA_965363725.1). Classification (GTDB taxonomy): domain Bacteria; phylum Krumholzibacteriota; class Krumholzibacteriia; order LZORAL124-64-63; family LZORAL124-64-63; genus JAGLCY01. The sequence goes on from CBDTUS010000147.1 coordinate 3,102, forward strand.
ACCCACCAGGTGGTCGCCGCACTTGGTCAGTTCGCGCACGAAATTGAAACCGCCTTCTTCCGGGGGGCCGCCGATGTGGATCTCACCACCGGGCGTGTCGTCGGGATTGATGACGGTGACCTTGCCGGGGAAGCCCTGGATCACTCCGACCTTGTCGTCATCCAGCAGAAGCAGGCCGTGCGGCTGGTTCAGTTCGCCGGGGCCTTCGCCCTGGCGGCCGAGGGTGGTCACCAGTTCGCCCTCGGGCGAGATGACCAGCACCTGGGAAAGCTGGCGGTCGATGAGGTAAACGTCTCCGCTGGGGCCGATCTTGGCGCCGAAGATCACGCCCAGAAGAACGTCTTCATCGTCTTCTCCGCCGATGCGCCATTGTTCGACCAGTTCCACTGTGCGGGTGGACGGCGGATCGGCGGGCAGGGTGATGGCGGCCGGTTCGGCCAGGGCGCAGGTGGCGGCCAGGATCATCAGGAGTATAAGGGCCGATCGGCCGGCAATAGCATGATTCACGGAATTCCCCCCGGAATGGGATGGCTGGTCGGTCGGGGCGACCGGTGACAGGAAAAGTGCCGCAAGTGCGGCTGCAGATTCAACCGCGATGATGCCGGATGGTTCCTCTATTGGAAAGCAAAACCCCCGCGAGAGGGTTCGCGGGGATTGGGGATTCGAGCCGGGGTTGAAATCAGAAGTTGAATCGGGCGGCCAGTCCCCAGATCACGTTGGTCTTCTTCCCCGAATAGAGGTTGTCGTTGCCGTCGACGGCCTTCTTGGCGTCGCCCAGCAGCGTGGTGAATTTCACGCTGGGTGCCACGGTGAAGAAGGGAATCGGATGGAAAGGGATTTCGGCGAGCAGGAAGGCATCGTTCAACGAGGCGTTGAGGTCGTTGTCGGGCATCGAGGTCTGCCCCGCGAAATAACCGGCGATGAAACCTTTGGAGCCCAGGCCCAGTCCGCCGGTCAGATCAAGCTGCGTGGTTTCACCCAGCGTGAATCCGTGGCCGATGCTGGCTCCCCAGTAGGCTCCCTTGAACCTGTCGATGTCCTGATAGAGGGCCAGGGCAGGTGACAGGATCACGCTAGCCTTGGCGGACAGAAAGAATTCGGTGGTGTTGTCGTCCTTGTTGTTAGGATAGTAGTAATGAAGGAATCCGGCGCCAAGTTCAATCAAAGGCAGACCAAGAGTATAGGAAAGGTTGTAGTTGATTTCGTCGAATTCGCCGCTGGTGCCGTTGACATCGCTCAGGTTCATGTTGCCCCAAAAGTTGAAATTGAAGCCGAACACGCTGATGTCAAAATTGGGCTGCAGCACCCAGTCGTTGGCGAGGTTCATTCCACGCCAGACATATTTCGAATAGACGGGCAATTCGGCTTCGATATCCAAAGGACCGAGGGCCAGGGCCGGCACCGCGGCTGTAAGGGTCATGAGCCCCGCCAGGGCGATCAGCAGAATCTTTTTCATTTCAACTCCTTGGGACCGCGGGCGGAGGGTCGGAATTCGACGGCAGATCCAGATCCCCCCCAACAAAATGGATTTCCGGAGTTTTCAGCCCGAATCCCCATCGGTCAAGGGGTATCAAAAGAGAGATCAAGGTTCCGCCAATCCAGCCGAATATGGGGAAAGAAGCCATCGATTCGCCAAGCGAGAGGAATCGCCGTGAGCAAGGAACTGAACCTTCCGGGATCCGATATGCCCGTCATCGACGAATCGCGCCTGATGTCCGAATTCGGGGGGGACGAGGAAATCCTGAATGAGCTGCGCGATCTGTTCCTGGATCACGCGCCGCCCCTGTACAAGGCCATCAAGGAAGCCATCGCCACCGGCGACTGCGAGCGCGTGGCCCGCGAGGCCCACAGCTTCAAGGGCGCCTGCGCCACCTATGGAGCGCCGCGTCTGGCCATGGTCTGCCGGGAATTCGAGATGCTGGCCAAGGAAGACGATCTGCCCACGGTCCGCGAGAACATCGCGCACCTGGAAATGGAATACCACGCCGTGTTCGAGGCCATCGGGTCCATCGGCGTCGCCTGAAATATATCGATTCGCCCAGGGGATTGGATGGAGTCCCGGACCGCTTCATAGTGGTCCGGGATTTTTTTGTTCGGTCAGATGCCCTCGTCCTGGGATTCGTCCGGTGCTCCGGGCAGACCGGGGAAGCGGGGCGCACCCACCTTTTTCAATACCCGCCGGCAGAACAGATGGTAGATGTGGGACTCCCAGTTGACGATCCCCGCCCGCATGTGCAGCTGCCGCAGGTAGGTCATGAACTTGATCGTCTCGGCCTCGGAATAGCCGACCGCATCCATGGTGTGGGCCAGGTGGGCGTACATGTTCTCCAGCTCGACTTGCGTGGGCAGCTTGGTGGTGCGGTGGGGGTGGCGCACGCGCATTTCCGGCCGTCGTACACCCGGTCCCGGCGCGTTGCGCGGCTGACTTGTGCTGTTGGGGGCCCCGGCCCGCTGCATGGCCTGGCGGATTTCCCAGCTGTAGAGCATCACGGCCTGCGCCAGGTTTAGCGACGGCTGCTCGGGCGCGGTGTCGACCGTAGACAGGTAGCGGCAGATGTCGGCCTCGTCGTTGGTCAATCCGGTGCGCTCGGTCCCGAACATGATGACGACCTTGCCCGAACGGCTGTGGTCGGCAATGTGGTCGGCCAGATTGGCGGGCGTCAGCAGGGCGCGCTTGCGCAGCTGCCGCATGCGCGCAGTGGTGCCGGTGACCACTCGGGCGTCGCTGACCGCCTCGTTCAGGGTATCGACGACCTGGGCGTTGTCGAGAATGTCCTCGGCGCCGTGAGCCAGCGCCCGGGCGCTGCGCCCTTTCGGATTCAGCGGGTCTATCAAACGAAGGTCTTTCAAACCCATCGTCTTCATGGCCCGGCAGGCGGCGCCGATGTTCATCGGCTCGGTGGTGCGGCTCAACACCACGACCACGTTGTCGAGGCTGGGGGCGTCCTGGCCGGATTCGATGGTGTCGGGGGCATTCTCGTTCATGGGTGTGGACTCGCTGTGGGTTGGGGCTGCCTGCGCAAGAAGGACCCCCCGGGGGGCCCTTCCTGATACTTCAAGTTCCTGAAATCTATTTCAACAGGGTCAGTTTTCCAACCCGCTTCTGGTCGCCCGTGGTGAAGCGGTAGAAATACACTCCCGACGAAGTGGCCCGGCCATCCCCGTCACGGCCGTCCCAAACCTGTTTGTGGACGCCGGAGACATACGGGCTCTCATCCAGCAACCGGCGAACCAACCGCCCCTGCAGATCGTAGATATCCAGGGAGACCTCCGCCGCCCGGGGCAGCTCGAAGGCGATCGTGGTCGAAGGGTTGAAGGGATTGGGATGAGCGGCGACCGTCACCTGGCCGACCCCGGGAACATCATCGATCCCGCTGACCACGTCGGCCCCCAGCCAGGACATCAGGTAATAGACCAGATAGGTCGAGGGGGAAAAAGCTTTATCCCTCTTGCCGGACCCGACCGTTATGCCGCTTATGGAGTCCAGGTCAAAGGGTACAACCACCGTGCGGTTGCCCAGCGCCAGATCGTCGACCGTTACGGTGGCTGAATAGAGGCTTCCGGAAGAACCTGCCGCATCGAGGTCGGCGGCCGACTGGCCGGATACCACGGTGCCAAGGGCATCGATCAAACGGATTTTGGGACAGGCGGCGTTGATCTGCCAGGATACATCGTCAGGCAGGATGCCGTTTCCGGGTATTGGGGAAACCAGGAGGTCCCATATGCCGCCGTTGAGCCCAGTGACGGAAGAAGATTCGGAATGGACGCCCAGGGAAAATTGCAGGTCTACTCCGACCTCGCGACTCCCCATTCGGCTCACAAGTCTCTGGCCGGCGAATAGACCATTTTTCCCGCTGCTCTCCAGCCAGTCGATCAACACGGCGGGACCTTCCCGGCCCAGACTGGTAAATGAGGGGCCCGATGAATAGATCATGGTCGTGTAACCGGCGATAACCTCGGCGGTGGTAAAGAAATCAAGATCACCGGGGTAATGGAGGGTCAAAATGTCAAGGTTGTTGCCCTGCATATATCCCAGATCATCCAGTGCCGCAAGCCAGGATGTCCTAGTCTCAGCATCGCCGCCGCTGTCATCAATGTAAAGTACCTGCGGATGGGCGAACTGGTCGGGGACGGGCTGGGTGAGAGTTGGCAGACCGCGGATTTCGGCCTGCAGCGGATAGGGTTCCCCTGGAGAAAAATCGAGGACACCCGTGGTGTCGGGCGGCCAGACACTGGTGCGAATATCTCCGGCCAGGTCGTCACTCGCGGTGAGGTAATAGCGCAGCACGTCACCGGGGTAGAACAAGCCTGTGTCCGGTAGATCGAAGGACCACCAATCCTGGGATGGACTGCTGTGCATGATGCCGCTGACCGAAGCGCGCACGACACCCTGGGCATCGGGAGTGGAAATCCTGACGGGGTCGAATACCGGGTTGCTCTTCAGGACCCAGTGCAGGGTAGGCGGGTCCACCACGGTGGCGCCATGCCTAAGCGGGGTCACAAAGGCGATCAGGGAATCACCCCGCGCTTCCAAACCGAAAACCCGGTCGATTCGGCAGGAGTTGGCCGCAAGATCCACAGGATCCAGGACGCCGGCTTCGGGCGTCGCGTCGCCAAAAACATTTTCCGGCTTGATGAAAATATCCGGCCCAACCGGATCCCAGATTTTGAAGGCGACGTTGTCGAAGTAGGGGGCGGGAGTTCCGTCGGGGCCGTCGAATCCATGGGCGAAACCGAATTCGTAGATCCCGAGGGCGACCTGGGCCCACTGGCGGCCGGGAACCATCATGTCGCTGATCTCATGAATCTGTCTCTCGTAGGAACCCTGGGCATTTGTGAGGCCGAGGCCCCGGTCAACCCAGGGAGCCTCCTGGAGATCGGCCGGATCGGAACTTGCCGTGGACCGGACCCACCAGAAGGGAAAAATACCGGATACATTGGTGGAAAAGAAAAATTCGTGGACGTAGGCGTCAAAGGCGAGCTCCGCGGCGTCGGTCCCCGCAGGCCAGGCCAGGGGCGGGGAAATCACCCGGTTGATGATGTGAAAATCTGAGTCATTCGTCAGACCGCCGCTGTTGTTGATGATGTAGCCGCCGGGGCCGTAACACCAGGTGATGCAGGGCGTGCCTCCGGTGCCGGGAACCACCACGCCGTCGTCGATGAAGTTGGCCTGGTAGGACTGGTTGACCGACTGGCAGGGGTGCACCGACGGGAGGTTGTTCCGCAGGTTGGAAAAATCCCCCGCGACGAGAACGGGGCCTTCGCTCCAGTTGACGGGGCTGCCCGGTTCGAAGTCGTCAAAGGTGATCAGGTTGCCGTCCAGATAGACGGACAGGTCGTCGATCTGGCAGGCGCCGTGGGAGGGGTAGATGCATCCCTCGTCCGACCAGGCTCCGTCGGACTTGAACCGCCAAATCAGGCGAACCTCGTCGAGGCCGGGTCCGGTGAATTCACCGGGAGAGAGAACGGTTGTGTAGTCCAGGGCCGCGGTATCCTCTCCACTCCAGGAATCCAGGATTTCGGTGGTTTCTCCCCTTTGAATGAGGAGCTGAACAATGTCGTAACCATCCTCGGTGTCGTAGAGCATGGCTCCGGTCAACCGGACGGTCACCGCCTGCGAAGGATCAGCGACGGCCTGGCGCCACTCGATTTCATCCAGCCAGTTGTTGCCGTATCCGCCGATCGTGTCGGGGATGGCGGTGCCGCATTCCGGCATGGTTTCATCTCCACAGTACATGGCGTGGTTGCCGAGGCCATGGCCGGGGATGTATTCGGCATAGTAATTTGACACGTGCCAGTTGTTATCGAGGGGGAGGCTGGCGTCCTCATGGGTCCAGCCGTGCCAGTCGGGTTGGCCGCCGGGTGTATCAAAGCTGCCGTCCCAGCGGTCGGGGCCGCCCAGGAGGTAGGTGGTGTCGACGGCGGATTTGGCCATGGCGTTAGGAAATGCCAACCGTGGGGCAGGGTTGTCCGTGATTTGGGGAACCGTCATTTCCTGTGTCGGTTTGGCCAGGCCGGCGCCGGCGACAAGGACAGTGACGAGGCCGAGCAACATCAGGAAGCGTTTCATATTGAACCTCAGTGGAAACGAGGGCCCCCCGGGGGGGCCTCGACATAGTGATCTATTTCAACAGAGTCAGTTTGCCCACCCGGTTCTGGTCTCCTGCGGTGAACTTGTAAAAATACACGCCCGAGGCGGTAACCTGG
>CBDTUS010000148.1:0-9261 GCA_965363725.1 uncultured bacterium
CGGATCTGCCGATCATCCTGGGGGTGACCAGGCCGCCGGCGGTTTCGGGGGCGGAATAAAAAACTGAAATGGAAGAGAACGAGGGGCCCCCGGGGGCCCCTTGTTTGTTACCAATCCGGCGCCGTTTCCCAGCCCGGGAAGCGGTCGTATTCGATGCGGTAGCCTTCTTCGGCATCCACGTCGCTGACCACGCGCATGTTGGTCTGGGAACGAAGTACCTCCATGAATTCCATGTAGGGTAGGGTGTGGACAGGCTTACCATCGGGAACTTCCCAGCTGCAGACCAGTCCATCGGAACTTGCCGAGCGAATCTCCTTGCTGTCCGGTGAGATCCACACGGCACCCACCCAGCTGTCGTGGCCCAGAAGCACGTGTGGCTCGTCCGAGTCCAGGTGAAGGACAAGGACTTCGTTCCCATCCATCCCTGCCACCACAAATCGGGCGTCGGGCGAGATGGCCAGGGCGTTGAGCTTTTCGGTAGGAAGAGGCAGGATACGTTCGGTACGTTCCTGAAGATCCCACAAGGTCACGCCCCCTGGAGAATTCACCACCAGGAAGCGTCGCGCGGCATCCATATCGCTTTGGAACGAGGGGTACTTCCGGTCGCTGAGGATCTCGTACTGTCCGTTCGTCAAGTCCCAGAGAAACAAACCCTCGTGGCTGAAGGAAATCAGTTTCTCGCCGGGCAGGAACCAGACACCGAAGAAGCCGCACTCTCCTTCCGCTTGCAGTACCTGCTCCTCGCCGGTCTCGAGATCGTGGATCCTGATGATCGGTTCATCGGGCAATCCCTTGGGGTGCAGCTGGCCTCCGGAAACCGCCACGCGACGGCCGCCGGGCTCGACGCTCATTCCATTCATGATTCCCTGCGGCTTGTCCAGGCTGATCGGTTCGGATCCGTTGACGGGAACCAGGACCACCCGATCCCCTCTCCAATTGTTGACGCAAACATATTTGCCATTTGAACCAGGCTGGCACGTCTCAAACCGTCCCAACGGATTGCTCCAGAGCTCTCGGTAATCGGGCTCCCGGGTTTCTACCTGGCAAAGCAACAGCTCGGCCACGTTTTTCCTGGCAATCAAGGCCGAGCCGTCCGGAAGAAAGAATTCCGGCGCGAGATTCTCTTCATCCGGCAGGTAACGGAACAACCGGGGCCGGGACTGTGCCAGCGAGTAGAAGTAGTACTCGCGGCCGCCCTTTATGCGCTCATCGAACCAGCCGGAAGCCAGCCAGAGATCGTCGGGAGTGAAACTTGTCGCTCCCACCATGAAACGCCTTGGTAATAACTGGGTGGGGATTGCCTGGTGATTGGTGAGATCGATAACGTCGATTCTTCCCGCATTACCCCTAGCATATGACAGACGCGAACTTGATCGATCGAAGTTGACCACAAAGGCGGGTTCCTCGTCGACGGATTGGTCAAAGGTGAGTTTGAAACTCCCGTCGTCGCGGTGGGACCAAACCCGCATGGTTCCCGCCCTGTCCAGGGACGCGATCAAGCTATCGTCGTGATTGAAAATGGGGTTGATCACCTCATACTCGTGGCGGCCGACAAGAAGGGGAGGGTTTGTTAGGCTGTCAAGCAAGGCTAGGTAGACTCCATTGCCCTCCGCGTAGATCACTTGTTTGCCGCTCTTGTCCACACAGAATAGCGAAGAGGGAGTTGAGCCAAGTTCTTCGGGAACATCCGAATCCAGGGTATAGCGCAACCACTTTCCGGGCAGGTCGGGTTCTTCCCGCCCCCTCGCCAGGACAAAAGGAGGATCTCCACGAACCATGGGACCGCCTCCGTAAATCGAAGGGGTCCGCCAGGTTCGCAGGTGGCGACCGTCCAGGGCCGACCAGAGTGTCACGAGCTGGCTGGTCTTCCCATAGCGCTCCTTTAGGTCTGTGGGAATACGATTGGCAACGATGTACCGCCCATCGGGATGGATGTCGATGGTTTCAGTGCGGTGCTCCTTTTCGGGCTGTTCACAGGTCAGGGAGCGGGGCTCTTCCCCATCCCGGGGCCAGATCAGGATCCCGTCCTTGTTCACGGTGGCTAGCCACTCCCCGTCGGGGCCGAGAATGGCCGAGAATTGGCTGATCAACGTATCGGGGGGTATCAAAACACGGCGTAGCGGGGCCCGGCTCATGGCTTTGAGAGCCAGATGGCGCGCCGCGGGGGAATCCGCTTCCTCCAGGCTGGCGGTGGCCCAGGCAAAGACCAGCGTGTTGTCGGCGTTGATATCCAGATCATTGGCCAGCATGAGAAGCCGGGCGGCTTCACTGCGCCGGGTCTCTTTCTCGGCCTGTCGCCAGAAACCTCCGACCACGACCAGGACCGCGATCAGAACCATAAAGGCGCCGGTCAGGGCGATCCGCCGCCGCCGTCGACCGCGAACGGCTCTTTCGGTCATGGCGGAGGCGAACGACTCCTCGCTGCTGGACAAACCGCCAGGATATCGCTCGCGCCACAGTTCGAATTCCTGAAAGGCCGTCCCTGTCCACAAGAGGTCGTCCGTCTGGTTCTTCTCTTCCCAGAGCTGAGCCGCCTGCCGCAGCTGGTCCCTCATCTGGGCGCTGTCTTCGTCCCTGGTCCGCCACCTGACCAGGCGAGGCCAGGCGTTGAGCAATGATTCATGGACGATTTCGATCCGGTGGCGTTCCTTCCCGTCCTCACCCTTCATCTCGTAGCTGGTCAGGAGCCGCGCGTCGATCAATCGGCCAAGGATTTCCTCGGCCGCATGTTGGTCTTCGGATTCAAACACCGAAAGGATCTTCTCCCGTTCCTGCACCGAACGGGTTCCCTGGGCGGTCACCAGATTGCGGAAGAGTTCCTGGACGATTGCGTGATGGTCGGCGCCGATCTGGTCCATCACGGATTCTGCGTGCTGGGCTAGGGCACCGCTCACGGCGCCCATGTCTTCAAAAGCCTGGCGGGTCAAAAGGCCTTTTTCCCTGTCGCGTCGCTCCCACAACCGCGCCATGGCGAAAGCCAGCAGTGGCAGCGCCCCCCGTTCCCCTTCTACCTCTGCCACCATTTCGTCGATGACCGTTTCGTCTTCGAAACCGTACCCGCAGTCCAGGGCCGGTTGGACCAGGGCTCGGCGCAGGGAGGCGCCGGTCAAGGGGCCGAGAACGGTCAGGGATTCGTACAAGGGGGCCAGACCCGCGTATTCCTGGCAGTGGAACAGGAAGTCATCGCGAAGGGAAACCAGCACATGGACGTCGGCTTCGAAGGTCAGACGGCTCAGTAGATCGGCAACACGTTCCTGTTCCTCGGGAGGGCACAAGGTGAAAAGCTCTTCGAACTGATCGAAAATCAGAAGTGCTTCGTCGTGACGGTCGCGGAAACGGCGGACCCCCGCCACAGTGGCCTCGAGGTCCTGGTCACTCAGCAGAGCCTTCATAGCTCCTGTATCGGCCGCGAGTTCGGGCACAAGGGCTTGACGCAACGACAGGAAGGGGGAAACCCCGGGAGTCGCCAGAATGATACCCCAATCGGGCGGCTTGGCCGGGATGAGGCCGGCCTTCAGGAACGAGGTTTTTCCCACACCGGAGGGTCCGGTGATGGCCAGCAGCCGCCCCCGGCGTAGTTTTTGCCAGACCGACTCCACTCGGGATTCGCGGCCATGGAAATATTCCACCTCCTTTTCGGTGAAGGAGGCCAATCCCGGATAGGGTTGGACATTGAGGGAATCGGCTTCGCCACGCAGGCTCACGGTGCGGGCGTTAGCCGGCCGGGTCATGGTTTGCTGGGTCAAAGGCTTCAGATTGAGCAACAGTTCCTCGACACCTTGGTACCGGCCAGCAGGGGACTTGTCCAGGCACCTTGCGACCGCCGCCTCCAGCTCGGACGGGATGTCTCCGTGTGTATTGGTCATGGGCTCCGGGTCGGTGTTCAAAATGGCGTACATGACGGCCGGTGGATGATCTCCGGTGAATGGCAACCGGCCGGTGATCATTTCATATAGTAGGACTCCGACCGACCAGAGGTCCGCCCGTCGGTCCACCTCCTCGCCATGCAACTGTTCCGGTGCCATGTAGTCCACCGTGCCCAGAATCGACCCGGTTTTGGTGACATGGGTCTGGCCCGCCAGCTTGGCGATTCCGAAATCGAGCAGCTTGACCAGCCCCTCGCTCGTCACCAGAACGTTGGCCGGCTTGATGTCCCGGTGCACAATGCCCAACCGATGGGCTTTGGCCAGCCCCTGAAGGGTCTGGATGATGATGTCCTGGACGTCGGGGAAGTCGAGGGGGCCGCGAGCGATCATATCTTTTAGCGTTTCGCCTTCGTAACTGGCCATGGCGATGAACAGGCGGCCGTCCGAGGTTTCTTCAATGGCGTGAATGGTGCAGATGTTGGGGTGATCCAGAGAGGAGGCGGCCTTGGCTTCGTGGATGAAGCGGGCCTTGGCGTCAGGATCGCTTACGGATTCGGGAGGCAGGAACTTGAGGGCGACCGTGCGGTCCAGCTTGGTGTCGACCGCTTCGTAGACCACCCCCATGCCGCCGGCGCCAAGCTGGCGGGTGATCCGGTAATGGAAAATGGTCTGGCCGATCACGCGGTCCCCACGTCAATCCGGGCGAAGGGAACGGGTTCGCGGATGCGATCCCCCAATCCTGAGCAGCCTATATCATTTAGGGGTTATTAGCAAGAGGAAGTTGGGAGGATGGAGGGCCCCCGGGGGCCCTCCATGTCTGATCAAAAGAAGTTACCGAACGATAACAACCCGGTCGGTCAAGGCTTCCCGTCCGGTATTCATCCGCACGAAATAAACGCCGCTGGCCACGGCCTGGCCGTGGGTGTCCTTGCCGTCCCAGACCAGGACCCGGGTGCCGCTGTTCAGGGTGCCGGTGAACAGCTGCCGGACACGGGCGCCGCGGGCGTCGTAGATGTCCACGGTGACATCGGCCTGGCCGGGCAGGCTCAGTTCCAGGCGCGATTGGGAACCGGTCACGCTGCCCAGCACCCGCAGGCTCGTGCTGCCGAGCACCACGTCACCGACGCCGCTGACGCCGCTGACGATGAACCCGACCGGCTGGCTGAGATCCGTTCGTTCGATGCCGTCACCGGACCAGGCCCGCCACCAGTAGTTGCCGTTGGTCAGGGTGGGAGAGACCCAGGAGGTCTCATTGCCACCGTCAGGCACGTTGTCGGCGCTTGCGGCCAGGTCGGTGCCCAGCTCGTCAGTATAGATCCGGAAGCCGTGGACCGGTGGATCGACCAGGGCCTTGGCGCCGGGGGCGATGGTTAGCGTCGGGTTGGCGCCGACCGTTTCTCCCTCACCAGGAGAAAGGGGGATCGGAGGGCCCAGGGCCAACGAAGAACCGGGATTACCGGTCACCACCACGTCGTCGATATACCAGCCGTCCTCGGTCACGGACTGGTCGGTTTCCAGGATGAAGCGGAGGGAAACTTCCTGCCCCGCGAATTCGGCCAGGTCCAGGTTGACCTGCTGCCAGCTCGACTGGAGACCGGTATAGGAAGCGAGGGTGCTCCAAGGGCCGCCGTCGCCGGACACCTGCACCTTGCCGTAATCGTAGTCGTCTTCGATATCAAACCTGTGCCAGAAGCTCAGTCCGGTGGCGTTGAAGGTGGTGTTCAAGGTGGCCGAAGTGGATTCCATGTCGTCATATTCTCCGACCGGAGAATCGGTCAGGCTGTGGTTGGCGGAATGATAGCTGCCGGTAGTCAAACCCCACTGACCGGTGGTGGTCCAGTTCCCCGAGCCGTTTTCCATGTCGTCGCTCAAAAGAACCGTGGGCGAGCCCACCGCAAAGCCCAGCGGATACACCAGGTCGCCCTCGGGCATGTTAACGGTCACGGTGAAGTTGACCAGATGTCCGTTGGGGCAGGCCGGATCAATGGCCAGGGGAATGGGATTGGCGGCCAGGGTGGTGGTGCCGAGCGTGCCCAGGCTGCCGATGACGCGGGTGGCCGCACCAAACTGGACCCAGGGATCGTCCGTCCGGATGGTCAGTGTCAGGCTGCCTGTCGCATCGAACACAGACTGGTTCTCGATGGTGAAATCAAGGGTACCGGTTTGGCCCGGCTCGATGTTCTTGACCCCGGTCGTCACCACAGGGGAATGAACATCCACGAAGGCGCCGGCGACCCGCATCAGATAGATGTGGGGCCAGATGTTCTCCTGGAACAGGGGTACACGACGGCTCTCGGGGGGCCAGAACCAGTCGCTGCTGTTGCCGATCTCGTTGCTGAAGGTGTAGATCTTGTCGTGGAAGGTCAGGTCTCCGTAGACCCAGTCGAAAGTTCCGCCGTTGACCATGTAGTTGATGGCCTCGAACGGCTGTCCGGGATCGTATCCGTTGTACTTTACCATTTCGTCGGCCATGTGATCGAAAATGGCGTCATCGACTGTGGGTTCGGAGGTATAACCCCACGGGATCAGGGTCAGGTTGCCATAGGAGTGGATGGTGTCGTGGGTCCGGAAATCTTGAGTGTTGACGAAATTCATCAATGCCTGGACCTCAGGTTCGCTACCGGGCGAGGGGCCGCGGTAGACCTCGCTGTCGGTGTCGGGGCTGCTGCCGTTGTCGTCGAAACCCCACTGGTAGGGATAGTTGCGGTTGGGATCAACCCCGTAGGTTCCGTCCCCGTTGTTGCGACGGTTCTTGCGCCACATGCCGCCGCCCTGTGGTTGATTGATTTCGTTGAATACCGACCCGTCGGGATTGACCACGGGCACGATGTAGAGTTCGCGGTTGTTCAGAAGCCAGGTGATCTCGGGATCAACACCGTAGTTCTGCGCCAGGTACTCGGCGAACATGATGGTGAACTCCGAGGCCATGATTTCCCGCGCGTGGTGCATGGCGTCGATGAAGATCTCGGGTTCGTCCTCGTCGACATCGGGGTTGTCCGAAATACGGAAGGCCCACAGGTCACGGCCCTGATGAGTCTGGCCAATGGACCACTTTTCGCTGACGATATTGGGATACAGCAGGCGCAGTTCGTCCACGAAGTCGATGGTCTCGCTCCAGGTGTGATAGTCGCCGTAGCCGACATCCTTGTCGGGGTAGGCCGGGATGCTTTCCAGGTCCTCTTCCAGGATCTCCATGGGCATTCCCGATTCCCGCAGGAAGGCCAGGTCTTTCGGATTGGCCGAGATACGGGCGAAGGAGCCCGGCTTGACATACAGGATGTCCAGGTGGCCACCGTTGGCCATGATGAACTCATTGCCGCCGGGAACGCTGAGGTCGAGCTGAACAAGGGCGTGATGGGGTTCGGCGGCTATAGCCTGCGAGGTCAGGCCGAGAAGGAGCAGTATCAAAAGGGCAAATATCCGGGGCGTGGACATGAGATGGCCTCCATTGGAGCAGAAAAACCCAGGGTTACAGCTATAATTCTACATGATATTTAGCTACATGGGGCGAAAAAGGTTAGAGTTATCTTCTCGCGCCACAATCGGCGGCGGGAACCCCAGAGGGTGATCATGATTGTAGGGCGAACCCACCCCAGGGCCCATTTGATGAATGATGCACCAGGGCCCTTATGTCAGGGCTCGGCATCCCGATATGCAAAACACCACTTTTAGGACAACCCAAAAGAACGCCGACCCCTCTTGAGAAGGGGCCGGCGTCGTTCACGCAACTTTTCAATCTTCCGAACTACTTGGCCTTGTCGACCGCGGCGGCGGTCTTCTTGACCGCGTTGATCGAGATCTTCAGGTTCTTCTTTTCCTCCGCCGTGAGCTTGATCTTGATGATGTCCTCGATCCCGTTCTTGCCCAGGATGGCGGGCACGCCCAGGAACAGGTTCTTCACTCCGTATTCGCCCTTCAGCAAGGCGGCGACGGGAATGATCTTCCGCTTGTCGAAGGCGATGGCCTCGACCATCTCCAGGGCGCTGATCGCGGGGCTGACGAAGGCGGATCCGCTACCCAGGAGACCGACGATTTCTCCACCGGCCTTGCGCGTGCGCGCTTCGATCTTGGCCAGGGCGGACTTGCTGACGAACTCTTCGACGGGCAGGCCGTAGATCCGGCAGGCGCTGCGGATGGGCACCATGGTGTCGCCGTGACCGCCGAGCACCACAGCCTCGACGTTTTCGACCGACACGTTGGCTTCCTTGGCCACGAAGTACTTGTAGCGGCCCGAGTCCAGGACGCCGGCCATGCCCATGATCTTGTTGGGCTTGCAGCGCAGCTTCTTGAACAGGCGGTAGACGATGGCGTCCAGCGGGTTGGCGATGGAGATAATAAACGCGTTGGGGGCGTACTTCTTGATGCCCGCGGCCACGAAGTCGGTGATCTTCAGGTTGGTCGCCAGCAGTTCTTCGCGCGAGGGGAAAGTGCCGTCTGGTTTGGCCTTGCGGGGTACACCGGCGGTGTTGATCACGAAATCCGCGCCCTTGAGAACCTCATAGGTCTTGCTGCCTTCGAGGTTGACGTCCTTGCGAAAAGTCGGGGTGGCCTCGGCGATATCCAGGCACTTGCCCTTGGCGAATTCAGGCGGAACGGGGTCGACCAGGCCGATGTTGCGGGCCAGGCCGCGAGTAGCGATTTCCGAAACCAGGACGCCGCCGATATTGCCGCCGCCAACGATACCGATTTTGTTGATCATGACACCAAGCTCCTTGCTGGTAAGTCCAACTTTGCGGGATTTTCGGGAACAGTTCGTTCCGATGCGTCAGGATTGCACGTTAACACCTAAGGGGGGCGAATTTCCAGAAAATTCGTTATCTTTGAACGCCCAAACCAACACAAAAACGGTCGGTTATGGGTTTTGGGAAACTTCAGACAGGAGAACGCGGGAAAATGGCCGAACACCAGAACAAATGGGATGCCAGGTATGACCAGGATGATTTTTTCTATGGCCGCGAGCCCAACTATTTTGTGGCCCGAAAGCTGAAGGGCCGCGTCTCGAAGCGGGTGCTATTTCTGGCCGAGGGCGAAGGGCGCAATGCCGTTTTCGCGGCGGGGCTGGGTCACGAAGTGACAGCCGTAGACAATAGCGCCGTCGGCCGGGGCAAGGCCTTGGACCTGGCGGCGGCAAAGGGCGTGACCCTCGACTACCGGCTCGCCGATGTGGTCGCCGAGCCATGGGACCGGCAGGCCTGGGACGTCATCGTGCTTTGTTTCGTCCACATGCCTCCCAAGGAAATGGCGGAAGTACACCGGAGGGTGGCCCGGTGCCTCGAACCGGGCGGCACCCTTATCCTGAATTCGTTTGCGAAGGCTCAATTCGGTCGCAAATCCGGAGGGCCGCCTCGGCTGGAATGGCTCCATGACATTGAGGAGCTGATGGACCAGTTTCCCG
>CBDTUS010000149.1:0-9258 GCA_965363725.1 uncultured bacterium
CGTCGGAGCCGGCTTTCCCAAGAAGAACATTTTCTTCTGGGCCCGGGGCGTGGCGATCCAGATGGCCCGGATGAAGGTCGCCGGCGAAAAACCCCATGGTTGGTTCAAATTCCAGTACGCGTTGGCCGACAAACTCGTTTTCACCAAACTGCGGGCCAAGCTCGGCGGCCGGATCCAATTGATGATTTCCGGCGGCGCCCCGCTCAACTCCAAGATCAACCAGTTCTTCAACGGGGCGGGCCTGAACATCCTGGAGGGATACGGGCTGACCGAAACCTCCCCCATCCTGACGGCCAACACCTTCCACCATTTCCGCTACGGCAGCGTCGGCAAACCCATTGCCGATACTGACATCAAAATCGCAGAGGACGGCGAGATCCTGGCGCGGGGTCCCCAGGTGATGCTGGGCTACTACAAGAACGAAGCTGCCACCAGTGAAGTCCTCGGTCCGGACGGCTGGTTTGCCACCGGTGATATCGGCCACCTGGACGAAGACGGCTTCCTGTTCATCACCGACCGGAAAAAGGATCTCATCGTGACGGCCGGGGGCAAGAACATCGCGCCCCAGCCCATCGAAAACCGCTACGTGACCAACAAATACGTCGTCCAGACGGTGGTGATCGGGGACCGGCGGCCGTTCCTCTCCGCCTTGGTCGTACCCAACTTCGAAACCCTCGAGGAATTTGCGTCCAGCAAGGGGATCGGCACCATGGACCCGGCGGATCTGGTGCGCCATCCCGAGACCCTGGCCCTTTTCGAAGACGTGGTGAAACAGATGAACGCCGAACTCCCCGGGTTCAGCCAGGTCAAGAAGTTCGCCCTCCTGGAACGGGAATTCAGCCTGGACGAGGGGGAATTGACGCCCACCATGAAGATCAAGCGGTTCGCCATCAACAAGAAGTACAAGGGCATCATCGACACCATGTACCCCGCCCCGCTGGAGGGGGAAACCGACTGAAATGAGTGAAACCCTGGAAGACCGGCAGGAGGCCGGCGGCGTTTCTCGCTGGTACCGGCCGATGGTTTGCACGACGGTGGGGCTGTTCGGCAACATCCTCCTATCGGGCGGCAAACTTGCCTTCGGCGTCATGGCCGGCTCGAGCGCCCTGGTGGCCGACGGTTTCCACAGTCTGGCCGACGTACTGAGCGACGTGGGCATCCTGCTGGCACTGAAGGCCTCCACCCGCCCACCTGACGAGAACCACCCCTACGGCCACCACAGTTTCGAGACCCTCGGGGCAACTCTGGTCGCCCTGTTCATGCTTCTGACTGCGGTGTTGATCGCCAAGGAGGCCATCCAGAATCTTTTGGCCGGAACCTTCCTCAACCCCCAGATGCCGGCGTTGCTGGCCTCGATCGCCGCCGTGGGCGTCAAGGAAGTCATGGCTCGCTACACCCTCAAAGTGGGCCGGATGCACGGCAGCCCGGCGTTGCTGGCCAACGGCGCCATGCATCGTTCGGACGCCATCAGTTCCCTGGCCGCGGCCGCCGGCATCGCCGGAGCGATGCTCGGGTACCCCTTCCTGGACAGCGTCGGAGCCCTGGTCATTTCTCTGTTCATCCTGAAAATGGGCTGGGACCTGATGCGGGAAAACGTCATGGCCCTGATGGACACCATGCCTGACGAGGAATTGCTGGAGGAAATCCGGGCCGCGGCGCTGGAGGTGACCTGCGTCCAGGAACTACGCGGACTTCAGGTTCGCCAGAGAGGATCCTGGTTCATGGTGGACCTGCGTATTGCCGTCCACCCGGAACACACCATCGAAACCGCCCACGCCATAGCGCACGCCGTCGAAGACCGGATCCGCCGGGAGGTCGGCAACGTGACCCGGGTCTTCGTCCACGTCGAACCGGGCGATCGCGACCTGGTCCACCACTGCCCCGAATGTCCACCGCTCGCGCAAAGCGGACCGGCCACCTGAACTACTGGCGGTCGGCGCGGTCCCCCAGGACCACCGTGAAATTCATCAACCGGCCCTGACGTTCCACCCGCACCTCGACCAGGTCGCCGGGCGCATGGGAGCGCAGGGCCCGGGTGAAGCTCGCCAGGTCCTCGACGGGCGCACCGCCGAAAAGGACCAGGACATCCCCTTTCTCCAGGCCCGCCCGGGCCGCCGGGCTGCCGTCGAAGACCCCCGCCAGTTTGTAGCCAGGAACCGCTTCGGTGAAATCCGGCAGGGAACCGAACCAGGTGGCGCGGTTCTGATCATCCCCTTCACTGGGGCGCAGCTTTTTTTCCGCCACCATGACCCAGACCCATTCCCCCGGTTCGGTCTGCAGCAGCCTGACCAATCGGTCGGTGAACCCGGCCACCCTGGTCAGGGCCGCGAAATCGAGGGTGGTCCAATCGTCGGCGGGTCGGTTGTACTGTGGATAGGCCCCGCCGAACAGGAAGAGGACAGGGATCTCCCGGGTGTTGAACGACATGTGATCGCTGCCGGACCATCCGCCCCTGGACAAGGAGAGATCCAGGCCCCCGGTGTTGGCCGCGGCGACCAGGGTCTCGAACACCGGCGTGGTTCCCACCCCACCGACATGCAACCGGTTGTCCGTCAATTGGCCGACCGTGTCGATATTGATCATTGCATCAATACTGTCGGCAACCACCGGGAGGCTCGACACCATGAATCCAGAACCCTGCAGGCCGACTTCCTCGGCCACGAAGCTGGCGAACAGGAGGCTGCGGCGGTCGGCGGAGGTGCCGGGATCGTCGATCGCCAGACGGATCAGTTCCACCACCAGGGACACGCCCGAGGCGTTGTCGTTGGCCCCGGGATAGTACTCGCCCGCAGCCGGTGGTGGGGCAGCACCCTCCTGCGGGTCCAACCTGCCCAGGTGATCATAGTGGGCCCCCACCACCAGGTAGCGGCCGGCAAGTGATCCGCTTCCCGGCAAGATCCCCGCCACGTTGCGTCCGATTTTTCCAGTCAGGTCCTCACCGGACCAGCCCGTTCCCGAAAGAGGGACATCCTGAAACCAGGACCCTCCGAAGGCTGGCCTCAGGCCCAGCGCGGCCATCCAGGCAGCGAGAGTATCGGCGGCGGCATCCGCTTCAAGAGTGCCGCTGCCGCGCCCGGCCAGGGTGGGCGAGGTCAGGACCATCACCCGTTCGCGCAGAAGTTCCCCGGAAGGATCGCCGGCAAGGCAAGGCCCCGGCAGGGCCCCAGCCAAAAGGCCCCCCACCAGGACGACCGAGCTGAAAAGAGGACTGTATCTCACGTGGCTTCACCCCCCAGGAGGGCGCGGAAAATTTCTTCGGCCCCGCAAAACCTTTGGCAATGGTAACTGAAGAGCAACAGGTTCTTCTCCATTTTCAGGCAGGGATATCGGTCCGTGGCCATGATGACCGCAAGAAGGGTTTTCGTATTTTCGGTGGTGCAGGTCCGGGCCGAATCGCTGGTGGGAGACCCGAAGGGTCCCTCGGCATCGAACAACCCCAGCCTGCCATCCAGGTGCACCTCACCCTTGCGGATCCCTTCGTACTGCTCCGACGGACGGCCGGTGCGCAGGACAACATCCCCGCGAACCCGGTCCAGATCGTACATTCCGATCGGCAGCAGGAACGAAAGTGAGGCCAGATTGCAGGTGTCGACCACGTTGCTGATCCGGTATAGGTCCTTGCCCTTGAGGACCCGCCGCAGGAGAGCCTCGCTGCTGGGCCGGTGCCGGGACGGATCCATGCCGAAGGACTTGTAGAGGTTGCGGGCCTCCAGGAGCCCCGGAATCTGCGACGGCAACAGTCCCTCGAACATGACCGCGAGGTCAGCCCCCAGAGCCGCGGTGGCTTCGGCTACGGCCGGGTTGTCCCGAACCTGGACATCCCCCAGGACCAGAACACCGCAACTGAGGCGGTCGGCGGCTTCGGGGTCGATGGTCACCTGCCGGCCGTCGGGCAGGCGCGTGGAGCCGGGGCTGTTCAAGGCCTTTCTCCCGAGGCGTGCCTTCCGTCGGTGCCGTACATCTTCTGGTAATAGGAGGTGTAGTCCCCGCTGCGGATTTCCTCCCACCACCGGCGATTGGCGAGGTACCAGTCCACGGTACGGGCCAGGCCGGTCTGGAAATCGACCGACGGCCGCCAGCCCAACCGGTCCATGATCTTCCCCGCGTCGATGGCGTAGCGCCGGTCATGGCCCGGACGATCCTTGACGAAGGTGATCAGGTCGCGGCTCTTGTCCAGCTTGTCCACCAGCATCTCCACCAGGTCCAGATTCCGCATTTCGTTGCAGCCCCCGATATTGTAGACCTCGCCCGGAACGCCGGCGCGCAGGACCAGATCCACCGCGGTGCAGTGATCCTTGACGTAAAGCCAGTCACGGACGTTGGTCCCGTCGCCGTAAACGGGCAGGGACTTGTCCTCCAAGGCGTTGGCGATCATCAGCGGGATCAGCTTTTCGGGAAACTGATAGGGCCCGTAGTTGTTGCTGCAGCGGGTGGTCAACACCGGGAAACCGAAGGTCTTGAAAAAGGAGCGGCACAACAGATCGGCGCTCGCCTTGCTGGCGGCATAGGGTGAATTGGGGGCCAGCGGACTATTTTCGGTGAACAGCCCCTCGGTGCCCAGGGAGCCGTAGACCTCGTCGGTGGAAACCATGACGAAGCGCTCCACCTTGGCGGCCCGGGACTCCTCCAGGAGGATCTCCGTTCCCAGCACATTGGTCAGGACAAAGATCTCGGGTCCTTCCACCGACCGGTCGACGTGGCTTTCGGCCGCGAAGTGGACGACCGCGTCGATCTTTTCCTCGGCCAGAACGCTCCGTACCAGATCTCGGTCGCGAATGTCCCCTTTGATGAACCGGTAGCGGGGATCGTCTTCACAACCGGCCAGGTTGGCCAGGTTGCCCGCGTAGGTCAACAGATCCAGATTGACGACCCGGTCCGAAGATTCCCCCAGCAGCAGCCGCACAAAGTTGGAACCGATGAAGCCGGCTCCTCCAGTCACAAGAATGTTCATCTAGCCGTTTCCTTTCACGAAGCTGCCTTGAGCGATTGGACAAAATCCCGGGTCCGTGCGGCCGAGACACGGCGGCGTCCCGTTTCCGGAGCGGATTCCTGAAGCGAGGAGCCTACGATGATACCGTCGGCATGGGGGAAAAATTCCCCCACTGTTTTGGTGGTGACCCCGCTGCCCACCAGAACCGGGCAATCGGGCAGCGCGGCCCGCACCTGGGCGACCTGAGCGGGATCCGTGCCCGCACCCGTGGCCGCGCCCGTCACGATAATTCCGTCAACCAGACCCCGCAGGCGCAGATCGAGGACCTCCTCGGCCAGCGGGCGCTCCACCAGAGGCCGCGCGTGTTTGACCCGGACATCGGCCAGAATTCCCACCTCGACCCCCAGCTCTCGCCGCCGCCGCAGGGTTCGCCAGGCACATCCTTCGATGGTGCCCTGGTCGGTCACCGCGGCGCCGATGTGGACATTGACCCGGACGAAACGGGCACCCGTGGAAGCGGCGATCCCCAACGCCGACTCCACATCGTTGCGCAGGACATTCACCCCCACCGGCAGGTCGGGGAACCGGATCCGGACCGCCTGCACCGCCACCGTCAGCGCCGCCACGGTCTCGGCGGGCACCCGGCCGGGGAAGAAGGGGATGTCGTGGTAGTTTTCGATCATGACGGCCTGCAGCCCCCCCTCGACCAGGGCCTGGGCATCGGCCAGGGCCGCGGCCAGGACCGTATCCATATCACCACCCCACCGGGGACTTCCGGGCAGGGGCTCCAGATGGATCATGCCGATGGCGGCGGGTCGGATCAGGTCGCGAAAATCGGATCGGGTCCACATGGGCTGGTTCAACTTTCCGGGTCCGGACGGGTTCATTTGCTTGGCGGTCAAGATATGATAGAATAGATTATCCTCTCGGAGTTTCAAAAGGGATAAAAGGAGAGACATGCAGATCATAGACGGAAAGTCGGGTTGGATCGAGGTCATCTGCGGCCCCATGTTCAGCGGCAAGAGCGAGGAATTGATCAAGAGGATCCGCCGCGCCCAGATCGCCCGTCGCCGGGTCCAGATCTTCAAACACGGTATCGACGCCCGCTACGACGCCACCAACATCGTGTCCCACAGCCAGCAGAGCATTCCGGGCATCGCGGTGACCGACGTGAACGACATCCTGACCCTGGTGGACGACAGGACCGAACTGGTCGCCATCGACGAGGGTCAGTTCTTTTCCGACGACATCGTGGATGTCGTCAACAAGCTGGGGAACCTGGGAAAGCGGGTCATCGTCGCGGGGCTCGACCTCGACTACAAAGGCCTCCCCTTCGGCCCCATGCCCAACCTGATGTGCACCGCCGAATACGTGACCAAGCAGCTGGCCATATGCATGACCTGCGGCGACCCGGCCAACTTCACCCAGCGGTTGACCCCGGCCACCGACCAGATCGTCGTCGGTGCCAGCGAGACCTACGAGGCCCGCTGCCGCCGCCACTTCGAGCCCCCGGAAGAGGAAAACCCCGGGCGCAAGGACAAGGCCCGGGGTTGATGGTTCCGCTTTCCTGACCCGCCGGTCAGCTGAAGAAATGCGGATCGATTTTCAGGTCCGCCGCCTTGCCTTTCAGCTCGGCCAGTTTTTCCGGATCGATTTCCAGGAACCTGGCTGCTTCGCTCATGTCGTCTTCGGGGCCTTGCACGGGCTCACCTTCGGCGGTCTCCAGGCGTTCGGTTTCTTCTTCGTGACCGCTGCTGCAAAGGGCAATCTCTTCGCCCAGCGCGATCATGGCCGCGGTCCGGTTTTCCCGGGCTGAGGGATCCCCGAACCGATGGTGCCATCGGACCGCCTCCTCCAACTCCTGGCTCAGGTTCCAGTCCCTGATCAAGAGGGCCCCGAGTTCACCGTGGTCGAAGCCGAGGCGGCCCCTTTCCACGATGTGGTAAGGCAATCCGCGTTCCGAGGAATCATTGAGGATTTCCTGGAAGAGTTCCGGATGACTGCGGGCCAGGACCAGCTGACCGATGTTCTGCATCAAGCCGCCTATGAAGACCGAGTCGGGGTTGCCGCGCCCCAGGGCCTGCGCCACCAGCTGTCCCGCCATGGCCGACATGACCGACTGGCGCCAGATTTTCTGGTAGAGCATGCCGGCCCCCGGGGTCAGGAACACACTGCGGGCCGCCGTTACCAGGGTCCAGTTGCGGATGGACACGAAACCCAGTCGAACGATGGCTTCGCTCACCGTGGTAATCTCCCGGACCGCCCCGTAGAAGGGACTGTTGGCGATGCGCAGTACCTTGGCCGTCAGGGCCTGGTCCATCGCCAGGGCGCGTTCCAGTTTGGTAGCCGTCGTGCTCGGATCCTCGATGACCGCCATGATATGACAGGCCGCCTTGGGCAGGGCCGGCAATTCCCCGCTGTGATTTAGGATCGCTTCCGGCGTCAGATTTGCCGGCAGGGCCTCGTCATCACCCGCGGAAGCCGGCACATCAGACGTCTCAACGACGGGCACCGGGGTATCCTCGATCCGGTCATTCTCCACGATGGCCGGCGTCGGCGGGGCCGCCACCTGCGCACCCGGCTCGACCAGGGGCGGGACGGGGCCGCTCTTGGCCTTCTCGGCGCGATCCTTCTGACGGCGGCGAAGTTCGGCCTTGAGGATTCCCGCCACCAGACCCTTGCGGCCCTGTTCTCCCTTGTTCAGCAGGCACATCCGCGCCAGGGCGTAGTGAGCCAGGATTTCCGCCAGGGCCAGTGCCTTGCCGGTTTTGTGATCCGCGTCCAGGTAGAGGAAGGTGTTCCAGTGGTTCTGGGAAGGCAGGGGCAGGATTACGATCTGGCGGTCGCGGCTGCCGCGCCCGAGCATGAGGGTCAGATCCAGGGGAAAGTGCTTCACCGGCACCGGCCCCGCGTAGACCGTGGCATCGTCGGTGATGGCCTGGAAGATATCGTTTCCCGAGCTCGGGATGGGAGCCTTACCGTCCTTTCGCTTCTGCTTGGCCTCGGCCGGCAAACTGGCATTCTCCTCCATGAAAACCTGCAGGCCACTGGTCCAGCGTTTCAGCAGCACCAGTCGCAGGCCCGTTCGGCGGGCGAGCCGGAGAAAAAATTCGGGGAAATCCTTGACCTGCGACATGGTGGACATCTCGTCGATCCCCACCCGCAACAACGATACCTGATCCAGGGGCAGATCCCGAGCGGATCCGGCTTCAGGTTCGGGCCCGGGTTCCGGCTGAGAACACTCCTGGTCTGCGGTTTCCAGGTTTTCCAGGTTTTCCTGGGTATCCAGGGATTCCACCATTTCGTCCGTACCCTGGAGTTCATCCGTTTTTGTAGCCAAGGGAATCCTCATTCGTTGCGGCGGCCGCGGAAATGGTCTTTCCGAGACCCCCGTGCGAAGCAAAAAGCGACATTCAACTGAATCGGCACATTCAAGCAATATATTTACCGTTTTTTGACTATTTCGCGTAAAGAGCAAGGGCCTGTCACACGCCGCCGCGGTTGCGTTCTGTCCTCCCAAGGGATAATTTTCGGTTTCCAGCCGCCTGGGACCAGTAAACCAACACGCAACGGGACATCATGAACTGCCGAATCACTAAATCATTTTCGCTCGATTCCGCCCACTGGCTGCCCGAAGTTCCCGAGGGCCACAAGTGCGGGCGCATGCATGGGCACACCTATACGATCATTCTGGGGTTGGAGGGGCCGATCGACCCCCGTCTGGGCTGGGTTCAGGACTATGGAGAGATTTCCCAGGTATTCGCCCCCTTGTACGCGATGTTGGACCATCATTGTCTCAATGAGATCAAGGGGCTGGAAAATCCGACGGCCGAGGTGATGGCGTGCTGGATTTTCAATCGGCTCAAAGTTGAGCTGCCACTCCTGGCGGACGTGACAGTTTGCGAAACCCCGACCACGACGGCGGTTTTCCGGCCCCGGAACTAGGTGGCATCCAGGTCCTGACGAACGGTCGTGACGCTGTCGGCGGGAAGCCACCCCACCCACTCGCCGCCCAGGCCAATTCGTACCCAGCCTTCCCGCCTGCTTTCGATGTTCACGGTCAGGCCGTCATGCACCTGGAACAGGACCGGGAAATTATCAGCGGGCCCGGAGCGGACTTCAGCCTCCAGCACGATGACCACCGCTATGTCCCGAACCTCTTCCTGGTACCAGCGACCCATGGTCACTGCCACGGCGATAACCAGACAGGCCGTGCTGACCAGCACCAGCCGCCGCAAACGGTTCGAGAACTCCTCCCGGTACCAGCCCCAGCCGACCAGCGCCGCAGTCACCCACGTCAACAGCAGAAGAACCAGGCCCCATTGGTC
>CBDTUS010000150.1:0-9148 GCA_965363725.1 uncultured bacterium
GTCGCCACGGTGGCGACCGGCCGGTCGCGCAGCCTCTCGCGGGAGAACGCCTCGGTCAGGACGTGTCCCTTCATGTCGCTGCCGGCCGGGAGCCCCATGGCGTACAGGACCGTGGGCGCCACGTCGTAGATGTCGCCACCGGTGATCCGGACGCCGGCCTGGACATCCGGCCCGTGGAGGATGATGACCCCGTCGGGCATGTGGTCGGCGTCGGCGGTCTCGATGTTGAAATGGTCTTCCTTGCGCCGTTCATCGCCGATGCGGAAGCCGTGGTCGCTGACCACGATGACCGTCGTCTGCGGACCCCGGTGAGCCAGCAGCTCGCCCACCAACTCGTCCTGCCATTTCCAGTATTCGTTGATGACGTCCTTGTAGGCCGCGAAGTCGGCGTCCGAAACCCAGGGCAGGCGAGGCTCCTGGTAGTCGCCGAAGAGGTGGGTGATCGCATCGGTTCCTTCGTAGTAAACCGACATCAGTTCGGTCCGGTCATGATCGAGCTGGTGCAGGACCAGGTCGGTGAAACCCCGCGAGGTCGCCATGGCCTGCCGCAGGTGGGCAGCCGGGTCGGCGTAGGGATCCTTGGTGGGGTCGGGCACCAGTTCACTGGCCGGCAGATGAACCATGCGCTCCAGCAGACTTTCGGGAAGGTCCAGAGGCGAGGGCATGATTCCTTCGATAAGAGTCATGAGCTCCGGGGGCCAGGTCTTGCCCTGGTCCACCGAGCTGCGACCCGTCACGCCGAAACTGTGCCAGGCCACGTAGTCGCTCACCAGCCAGCCGTTGATCGGTTCGGCGGGCCAGGTCGCCCACCAGCCGACGATGCCGCAGGTGCGGCCCGCCTCCGAAGCGATGTTCCAGAAGGTCCGCACTTCGCGCTCGTAGCTGCTGATGGGCATCTTCGAGCCGTCGGGAGCGTCGGTCATGAACCAGGTCACTCCGTGCAGGTCAGGTGTCTTGCCGGTCGCGATGCTCGTCCACAGGATGGGGGAAATCATGGGCATGTCGCTGCGCAGGATACCCGAGGCCCCTCCGTCGCGCAGGCCGGCCAGGTGGGGCAGCTCTCCCCGTTCCATCATCGGACCCAATTGGTCCCAGTCGGCCCCGTCCAGACCGATGATCCACACTTCCGGACCGGGATCCTTCGAACACCCACCGCAGGCCAGAGCGAAAAATATGGCCGCCAGGATGCTGGCCTCTCTGAGATGCTTCATCTTTCCCTTCCCCTTCATCATTCCCTTCCCAGAGCCACGATCGGGTCCATGCGCGCGGCCTTGTTGGCCGGATAGAGCCCAAAGAAAATCCCGATGGAAATCGAAAAAAGGGCCGCGCCTACGGTCACGAACGGGGAAACCGCGAACGGGAACCGCAGGAGATGGGTCATGCCCCAGGAGGCCAGGTAGCCCAGGATGATCCCCACGACGCCCCCGATGCCCGTCAGGATCCCCGCTTCGATCAGCACCTGCAACAGGACGTCCTGCCGCCGGGCTCCCACCGCCATGCGCACCCCGATTTCCCTGGTCCGTTCCGCCACGGAAATCAACATGATGTTCATGACCCCGATGCCGCCGACCAGCAGCCCGATGGACGAGAGAACCACCAGCACCAGCGCGATGCCGCCGGTCACCTTGTCGATGATCTCTCCATAGGTTTCGCTGGCGATGATGTCGAAATCGTTCTTCTGGCCCGGACGGAGGCGGCGCTCACGGCGCAGGGTCCCGGTGATGTTGGAGATGACTTCGTCGGTCTCGTACCCGTCTTCGAGGACCAGGGCGATGTTCCGGTCCTCGAATCCCTCCTTGAGACCGTCCTTCTCGAAGGTGGTCCAGGGCACGCAGACGTAGTTGTCGCCCAGGGCGCCGATGATGTGCTTGCGCTCGCTCATGGTGCCGACGATCAGATGGGGCTGGCCGTAGATGCGCAGAGTTTTCCCCACGGGATCGCGATCGGGGAACAGGTCCTGGCTCGGGCCGTAACCCAGGACGGCCACCCGGTTGCGGGCCGTCACGTCGGCTGCCGTGAAAAACCGCCCCTCGCCCTGGGTGATGGAGAACATATGGGGAAAATTCTGGGAGCAGCCGAAGACCTGCACGAACTGGGTCTTTTCCTTTTCGTATTTCAGGACGGTGCCGCTGTTGTTCGAAATCTCGTAGTCGATCAGCCCCACCCCTTCGGTGGCGGCCAGGGCCTCCTCCAGCTCGGGCATCAGCTGGGGCCGGCGCATCTTTTCGGCGGGATCGCCGCCGCCCACGCCGCTGTTGCGGGAGATGTAGATGTAGGGTTGGTTGGCCGAGACGACGTCGTCGCGAATCCGGCCGCTCAGACCGTTGACGATGGTGAAGATGGCCAGCAGGGTCGTCACCCCGATGGCCACGCCCAGAATCAACAGGGAGCTGCGCATGCGATTGCCGGTCACGGTGGCCCAGGCCTGAACCATCGCGTCGCGCCCGTGGACATGTGACTTATTCATGGCGGAGAGCCTCCACGGGATCGAAGCCGGCGGCTTTCCAGGCGGGATAGGTACCGAACACCCCGCCGATCAGGAACGTGACGCTCAGCCCCAGAACCAGGGACCAGCCGGCTATGGCAAAAGGCAGCGGCGAGGCCAGGGATATGCCCCAGGCCAGCATCAGGCCTATCAGGATGCCGATCACCCCGCCCACCAGGGACAAGGTGATCGCCTCGACCAGGAACTGCCACATGATCGCCAGGCGCCGGGCGCCCAGGGCCTTGCGCACGCCCACCTCGCGGGTGCGTTCGGTCACCGATACCAGCATGATGTTCATCAACACGATGCCGCCGACCACCAGGCTGATGCCCACCAGAGGCACCAGGGCCCCGTAGATGGCCCCCGAAATCCCGCCCCAGATGGAAAGCAGCTGGTCGCTGGTAGAAACGGCGAAATCGTCCTTTTCGAGGGGCCGCAGACGGTGGCGGACGCGGAGCAGGAAAGCGGCCTCGTCCTGGGCTTCGTCCAACCTTTCCAGGTCAGCCGCGGCGATCTTCAGGTCAAGCGAATCCCCGGAACCGAATACCTTCTGCCACGCGGTGATGGGCGTCACCGCAAACTGGTTGCGGTTGTTGCCCATGACCGTGCCCCGATCTTCCACCACCCCGATGACCTTGAAGTGGCGCCCCCCTATCTTGACCTCCCGGCCCACCGGATCGGCATGGCGCGGGAAGAGGTCGCGGGCCACCTCGAAACCCAGCACCGTAACCTGCTTGGCATTGGCCACGTCCTGCCTGGTGAGGTGGCGGCCCAGCAGCAGGGGAAGATCCTCGATCAGCGAATAGTCCTCGGTGACCCCCCTGACCCGCGTGCCGCGAAATTTCTCACCCCCGGCGTGAAGCGTGGCGGTGCGGGTGATCAGCGCTCCCACCGAGGAAGCCTCCTGCATGCGTTCGGCCAGCCAGTCGCGATCGTCCAGGGTCAGATCCGGGTTGTTGAGTGATTCGAGGAAGGCGTCGAAATCGGTCAGGAACTGGAGATCGTTGATGCGGGTGATGGTGAACACGTCGGTGCCCTCGTCGAGCACCACCTGGGAAACATAACGGTCCGCCCCGTAGATGAGCGA
This sequence comes from uncultured bacterium, assembly GCA_965363725.1. Lineage (GTDB taxonomy): Bacteria > Krumholzibacteriota > Krumholzibacteriia > LZORAL124-64-63 > LZORAL124-64-63 > JAGLCY01. The sequence continues at coordinate 3,573 of CBDTUS010000150.1, forward strand.
AACCACCGCGATGACCGACATGGTGCCGACGATGTTGCCCAGCAGCGTCAGGAAAGTCCGCAGCTTGTGTCCGCGCAGGCTGGACAGGGCGATCCGGACTCCCTCGAACAGGTTCATTGGTCTTCCGCTTCTTCATCGTCCTGGCCCCGACGGCCCTTGCCGCCTTCGGATTCGGCCATGGCGCCGTCCTTCAACTGGCGCAGGATACGGAAGGGGCCGGTGACCACGGTCTGCCCCGCGGCCAGACCGCTGAGAATCTCGAAGTCGTCTTCGCCGGCAATCCCGATCTTGACGGGAACGAACTTGACGAATCCATCCTTGAGGATGAAGACGCCTTCGGTTTCCTTGCGCTTGACGTCGTCGCTCCCGGTTTCGGTCGTGTCCCTGGCGCTGTCCTTGGCTCCGAAACCGAACTCCTCCAGGGCCGCTTTCTGCTTGCGGGCCTTCGCCCCGGTGTAGCGGCGGATGTCCGCGCTCTTGAGCGGCCAATCGCGCACGGTGACCGAACCCAGGGGCACCGCGAGGGCCTCAGCGCGGTCGGCGACGGTGATCTCGGCCTTGGCCGACAGCCCCGGACGGATGTTGGGCAGCGTCCCGTCCAGGGTGATCTTAACCTCGAAATCCACAGCTTCGCGGCTGGCTCCGGTGCGCACCCGCAGGGGGCTGTTGCCGATCTCGGTCACCTTGCCGATGAACTTCTGGTCGGGGAAGGCGTCGATCTCCACTTCGGCAACCTGCCCCAGCTCGACCTTCACCACTTCGGTCTCGTCCACCTCGACCCAGGCTTCCATGGTGCCCAGGTCCGCGATCACCAGCAGCACCGTGCCCGGGTTGTTGAGCGTGCCCATGATGGCGTTTTCACCCTGCTCCACATTCAGCCGCGTGATCACCCCGGTCATGGGAGCGGTGATGGTCACTTTGGTCAGGTCGTGGTGGGCCTTGTCCAGGTTGGCCTGATACTGCGTGATCCGGTGCCGGGCGGCTTCCACCCGCGCCTGTTCTATGCGGGCGTTGGTCCGCGCGGTGGCGACCTGTTCCTCCGAAACGATGTTTTCCTGGTAGAGTTCTTCGGCGCGGTCATGGTCCTGGACGGCCTTGTCCAGGGAAGCTTCGGCAAGCTCCAGGTCCGCCCGCGAGGATTTTATGGTCGCATCGAGGGCCTTGACCGCCGCATCGTATTCGGAAGGATCGATCTCCAGGAGAAGGTCGCCCTCGTTGACCCGCTGCCCCTCGACCACCGCCAGGTGCACGATGGTGCCCATGGCGTTGGCGCTGACATCCACCTTGCGCTTGGGCTGGATGGTCCCCGAGCAGTTGACCAGGGCCGTCAGGTTTTTCTGCACAATCTCTTTGGTTTCCACCTTGAACTCGGCCTTGTCTCCCGATTTGAGGATGGACACCACCACCGCGACCAGGATGATCGCCGCCACAGGGATGAATATCTTCTTTTTCACGCCGCTACTCCTTGCCGGATCGGCTTACATGAAGATGAGGCTGAGGGTCAACGGTATGGCCGTCAGCAGGGCCCAGGGCAACAGCACCGAAAGGGCCGCCGTCGAGCGGCCGATCCCGTAGACCTTGCTGAACCCGACGATCAGCAGGAACAGTCCCCACCAGGTGAAGAAATCCCCGTAGGTCATCAGGATCATGAACAGGGGCGAATTGGGCTCCGCGCCGGGCACCAGGGCCGCCAGACCGATGTTGACCTTATATACCGATTCGGTCACCAGGATGAGCGGCGCCTTGACGATCGAGGCGATGGCGAACACGGGAATGGCGCCCCAGGACACGATGCCCAGGGCCTGCTTGATGGTGCCGGTGCCACCACCCATCCGCACGAAGAATCCCAGGATCACACCGAAGACCAGGATCAAGATCCAGGTCGTGAACCCCGCGAGCACCGATTGGGTCAGGCGCTTGGTCGTGCTGATGTTCAGGGCCTCTTCGTACTGTTGCTCGATGGCTTCCTCGGGCGCCATCTGCATGAGCCGCGAATCGCGCATCAATTCGATCTGTTCCGGGGCGGACACCGGCAGGGTCAGCCAGGTGAACAGGATCATGACAATGAAGACCAGAAGGCAGGGCTGCCACCAGCGGGGCTGGACCCCGACGTTTTCCATGAGACGCCCCGGGTTCGTGAAAAGGTCGCTGATCCGTCCGAAGAATGTGTCGTTCATGATCGTCCGGCTCCTTGGTCAGTCAGTGGGTTCAACATCATGAAGGCGCGGCAGGACCCCGCGCCCGGTCCCGGCCAAAGGTCCCTCGGCTTCGGCCGCGGCCAGGGATTTCGTTTCCGCATGGCGCCGCAGGAATTCCTCCGCGAAGGCACCCGATTCGATTTCCGCCAGGATCTCCCGCATGTTCCGGCGCACGTTCTCATCGATGATCCGCGGCCCCCTCGTCAGCCCCCCGTAGGCGGCGGTCCCGCTGATCCTGTTGCGCAGCCCGTCGATGCCGTGCCGGTGCAACAGGTCCGTGATCAACTTCAACTCGTGGACGCACTCGAAATACGCGTTGATCTCGTCATAACCCGCGTCGACCATGACCTCGAAGGCCGCCTTGACCAGCTCGATCACCCCGCCGCACAGGACGACCTGCTCCCCGAACTGGTCGCTGACGCATTCGGCCCGGAAGGTGGTGACGAATCCCCCGCCCGTCAGACAGCCGACCGCCTGGGCATACGCAGCGGCGAGGTCCCAGGTTTCGGACGGTGAATCGGCGGTGACCGCCAGCAGCCCGGGTACCCCCGAACCAGCCGCGTGGGCCGCGGCCAGCATGTCCCCCTGGCCCTTGGGGGCCACCAGGAAACAGGGCCGCCCGGAATCCGGCCTGATCTGGTCAAAGGCGACGGCAAACCCGTGGGCAAACCCCAGGGCAGCCTCTTGTTTCAGGTGCGGCGCCACCTCCGCGGTGTAGACTTCGGCCATGGCCTCGTCCGGCAGCAGGAGCATCACCACGTCAGCCGCCTCAACGGCCTCGGCCACCGTCAGCACCCGGAACCCGCTTTCCCGCGCCCGCTGCCCCGATCCCGAGCCGGGCCGGCTGCCCACGACCACCTCGAGACCGCTCCGCCGCAAATTCAGGGCGTGGGCCCGCCCCATGGTTCCAAAACCCACCATGGCGATGACCCGCCCCTGCAGAAGCTGGAGGGTCACCTCGGCGGACTCAACCACCGTACCCGCCGGAGGCGGATATTGTTCGAATACAGGACTGCCCATGGGCCGGACAATACCCGGATCGGGGTTCCTTGACAAGAAACCACTGATTGGATAAATTCCCTGCCTGCCGGGAAAATCGATCCTTCAGGCCCTTGGGGATGTTCCCGGCGCTATTTGACATCGGTGGCGGCTTAGCTCAGCTGGTTAGAGCATCGGAATCATAATCCGAGTGTCCGGGGTTCGAGTCCCTGAGCCGCTACCATTTTTTCCGACCCGTCCCTGGTTGCCGCACCTAGTACGCCGCACCTGATCGCCGTCCACCACGCTCGCCATCGCCTCGTCCGTGACCGGAGGCAGAGTGCCCCATCCCGCCTACACCGATCATCCCTTCGTTGCGGCCACGACCGCGCGTATCGATGCGCTTGTCGGGACGTTTCGCAGCGGTGATTCGCTTCCCGGGCTGGTGGTGGGCCTCTCGGGCGGTCCGGATTCCGTGGCCCTGTTGCTCGCGGCCCGGGCCTGGGCAGACCGAAACGGCGCTCCCTTGGCGGCGGCTCATTTCAATCATCGGCTCAGGCCCGGCGAGGCCGAAAGGGATGCGGATTTCTGCCGCGATCTGTGTCGGCAATTGGAAATTACCCTTTTTGAAGCCGAAGGGGATCCCCGTCCCGCCGCCCGGACACGCGGTCAGGGCCTGGAAGAGGCTGCCCGGCACCTGCGCCGGCGGTTTTTCCAGGAGATTCTGGCCAAAGACGGGGAATACCACTGCGTCGCCACCGGACACCACCGGGACGACCAGTTGGAGACCGTGATCATGCGCCTGTTCCGTGGTACCGGGCCAGAGGGTTTGCGCGGGATCCTGCCGGTCAGCGGACGGACCATCCATCCCCTGCTCCAGGTTCCACGGTCCGAGATCCTGGCTTTTCTCGAGGATTTTGGGCAGCCCTGGCGCACGGATGCCACCAATCTTGACGGGGACAACATGCGGGCGCGGATCCGCCGCGAATTTTTGCCCTTGGCCCGGGGTATCTTCGGTCCGGGCGCCGACACGGCGCCGACTCGGATGGCCGAATTGCTTCAGCAGGACATGGACCTGTTGGAGAAGATCACCACGACGACCTTGGCGGAGGTTCGTTTGCCCGGCGATGCCGGGGCCATTGGCGTCACGGGTCTGCTGGCCCTTGAAGACGGCCTGGCCGCCCGCGTGTTGCGGCGGTGGCTGGACGAGGGGAACCCTCCCGGCCTGGAGCGCGTCCATGTGGACAATGCCCTGGCCTGGCTGGGATCCGGCCAGTCCGGATCCGGGCTGGATTTGCCTGGTGGCCTTCGCCTGGAACGGGATTTTGACCGTTTGTGGCGGCGGGACACCGGGACAGCGGCCCCTCCCCTGCGGGACGCAGGCGATTATCGTATCCTGGTGGCGAAGCATGCCGGCGGACCGGAGGCCCCCGATGGGGTCGGCGATCCCGCCGACGAAAAGACCTGGCAGCTGACCTGCCCCGCCTCGGCCCTGGAGGGCAATCTGAAGGTGCGGAACCCCGAGCCCGGAGACCGGTTCCAGCCCTTCGGCCTGGACGGCACCAAGAAACTGAGCGACCTGCTGCGGGAACGTCAGGTGGCCCGCAGCCAACGTCCGGGCGTGCTGGTGGTGACGGACGAGTCCGGCATCCTCTGGGTGGTCGGACTGGCCCGCGCCGAACGAACCCGGTTGTTGCCGACCGCCGAACAGACAGTTACTATCTCTGTCGCGGAACGAACTGAACATTCGAAGTAAGGAAAGTCATTTGATGAGCCCCAATTCCGGCCGCAAAAACCCTGGGGGCGGCAAACGGCCCCCGAAGGACCCGAACAAGGGATCCGGCATGAAACCGCCCCAGATTCCCGGCAAGACCGCGGGTTTCTGGATCCTCCTGGTCTTCCTGGTCTTCCTGGTCTACCAGATGATCTACATCGACCGGTCGGCGATCCACGAACTGACCTTTTCCGCTTTCGAGGAGCAGGTCACCAGCGGGAACATCCGCGCCATCGCCAAGACCGGCCTGGACATCAACGGGGAACTGAACGAAAAAACCACGTTGACGGTCAAGGACGGGTCCCTGAAGGAAGTGGACCAGTTCCACACCAGGCTGCTGGCGGAACGGGACGATTTCACCGACTGGATCTCGGCGAGCAATCCCGAAGCCTCCCTGGTCGGCGAGCCTGCCAAGACCAACTGGTGGGCCCACATCCTCACCTACTATCTGCCCTTCCTGTTGATCCTGGGATTGTGGTTGTTTTTCCTGCGCCAGATGCAAGGCGGCGGCAACAAGGCCTTCAGCTTCGGCAAGAGCAAGGCCAAGATGTTCAACATGGACAAGCCCGATATCACCTTCGAGGACGTTGCCGGCTGCGACGAGGCCAAATACGAACTGCAGGAGA
>CBDTUS010000151.1:0-8937 GCA_965363725.1 uncultured bacterium
GGCCGGTCGCTGGCCACCACCGGCAGTCCGCACTGGTTCGCCTCGACCACGGTCAGGCCCCAGCCTTCCTTGGGGCTGGGATTCAAAAACACCTGGCACCGGTGCAGGGTGGCCACCAGTTCCTCCCAGTCCAGGAAGCCGCGGAACTCGATCTTGTCTTCCAGCTGTAGTTTTCGGGTCAAATTCCGCAGGCGCTGTTCGTCGGGCCCGCGGCCCATGATCAGCATCCTGGCGGCGGGCAGTTCCTTTTGGATGAGATCGAAGGCACGGATGGCCACATCGAGGCTCTTGTAGCGGCGCAACCTGCTCCAACTGACGACCAGAGGGGTCTCGCTGCGGGGCGGCGGGTCTTCCAGGGTGAATTTCTCATGCTCCAAGCCGCAGAAAATGGTGCGGATGCGGTCGCCGTTCATCCCGCGGGCGATCAGGTCGTCCCTGGTCGAGGGGCTGATCACCTCGAAATCCACGTCGCGGTAGATGCGTGGGATCAGACTCTCGGCGCCGTAGACGTAGGTGGCCGTCAGGGGATTGGCCTCCCGGTATACCGTCTTGCCGAACAGGTGCGGGACGATGGCCACCAGGGGCGTGTCGCCTCGGTACAAGGGCGTGTAGAAGGGGATCTTGTTGATATCTTCGACCAGCAGGTCGTAGCCGCCGGTTTTCAGCAGGCGACGCACCACCGGCGGCAGGATGAAGTTGGCCACCGCCCAGTGGCCGTGGCGATGGATGTTCACGCCGTCGATGACGTCCTTGGCGGGCGCCCCCTGATATCCGGAGCAGACAAGATCGACGTCCCAGCCCGCGGCCACCGCACCCTTGAGGATGTGGTGCAGATGGAGCTCCGCTCCGCCCCCGAGAGGGTCGTTGATATCCCGCCAGTTGACCGCCAGGATCCTCAGGACACCGCCTCCGGTTTGCGGGCAATCACCCCGATGGTGGGCGTGGTGTAAAGGGAAAGCCTATGGCGGCCGAACCAGTCGCGCCATTTTTCGCCGAGGCGGGCCACCGGCGGTACGGGCTCGGGGTTCATAGGCAACCGCATCCCCGTGCGGGTCATGAGCAGTTTGCGCACCGCCCGGTACCACAGGCCCGGCACCATCCAGTCGCCGTAGGTGCGGGCCACCTCTAGACCTTGGTCGCGAACGAGACCTTCGAGCTCCGCCGGTGTGAACTGGGTCTCCCAGCCGGCGAACCACTTGTCCATCGCGATAAGGATCTTCTTGCCCAGGGTGTAGTAGTGGAAGGTCTGGGGAACGTCGACGATGACGAATCCGCCGGGCTTGAGAATGCGGGCGTTGTCCCGCAGCAGGGGCGTGGTGTCGCGGAAGTGCTCGAGCAGACCCTGGTGAAAGACCACGTCGAAACAGCCGGCGGGAAAGGGCGAGTCCAGGGCGTCGCCGCAGACGGTGGTCACGTTGACCTGGGCCAAGGAGGCGGCCTTGCGGGTCAGCTCCAGGGACCCCGCCACGTAGTCCAGCGTCAGGACCTCGGCTCCCGCTCGGGCCAGGGTCACCGCGTCCCGACCGGTGCCCGCCCCCACTTCGAGGATCCGTTTGCCGGCCAGGCCGCCTTCGATCCCCTCGTAGAGGCCCATGACCTCGCGTACCATGCGGCCGTCGGTGCCGTACACGTCGTCGAGTTCGAGACCGTCCGCCTCTTCCCAGAATCTCTGCCAGTGATCGGGGGTCGATTCTCTCACGCGGTATCCTTGTCCGGCGACGGCGTGCCGGTTCCCTCCGTCTGGGGATAGACCTGGGCGGCTGCCGTGTCCAGCACCCCGTTGACGAATCCCACCGCGCCGTCTTCGCAATAGCGGCGGGCCAGTTCGCAGGCTTCGTTGATGGCGGCCTTCCAGGGGACATCGGGGCTGTACTTGAGTTCGGCCAGCCCGATGGTCAGGATCACGACCTCCAGCGAGCCCAGGCGGGACGGATCCCACTTGCTGCTGATCAGGGAATTCATCCACCGGTCCAGCTCGGGCGCATTGTCCTTGACCTTGCCGGCCAGATCGCGGGCGAACTCGGTGGTATCGGGGGCCGATTCCCGCAAGCTCAACTGATCGTCCAGCGTGTCCGGAAGTGGAGCCCCGCTGATCATCGAGGCGTACATCGACTGCAGAACGATTTCCCTGCCTTTTCTGCGTTTACCCACGAGCTATTCCCCTGTCAAAGATCGGCCGAAATGACATCAAGGCCCTGCCATGGGAATTGTTCCGCATATCGGGCCCTGATCAAGCAAAAAAACAAGGAAGGCAGAGCCTTCCCCCTGAAAAAATTTAAACCCGCGGCCCCCAAAATGCAACCGGACGTCCATTACGGGTCGATCTGACCGGCCTGGACTCCCAGTTGGGCCCGGACCGATTCCCAGGTGGGAAACACACCCCTGGCAGGGCCGAAGATCAGCCCGGTGTCCCCCGGCAAGGAGTGAATCGTCAGACAGGTGCCCTTTTCCCGGTCATACCCCGACAACCACTTGAGGAACGGCTGCGAGGCAGGGTCTTCTTTTTCCAGGAGCGATCGCAGATACAGGCCATCCATCACCACGGCCTGGCCGGTCAGGTCGGCAGGCGCCCAGGGCACCGAACCCTCCTGGACCGCCCGGACCAGGCCTTCCGCCTCATGGACATTGGTGCGGGAAGTGAAGTAGAGTATCTCCTGCTGCACGGCGTACCCGGCCACGATCTCCGCCGTGGCAGGGGCTGACCTGTCCAAAGCCAACGCCTGCCGGCGGCCCGGGCCGGGGTCCAGGTGCATGGGCCGGATGGTGAAAATGAGGTTGCCTGCGGCCAATAGTGCCACCAGAACCCATCCTGCCGACTGGGATCGGACCCGCGGCGGCAGATCGGTGATCAGGATCATTGTCAGCAGCCACAGCGGCAAAAGGGTGACCACGAAAAAATCGGTATCCGAGGGCATCCACCACAAAAAGAACAGCAGGTAGACGGCTAGAAAAACCAGGGCGAACAGCCGCAGCGGCCGGTGTTCAGCCCCGCGACGGAGGTTCCCGATATGCCAGGCGGCCAGGAAAACGAGCACCACCAGCATGATCACACTGCCGGGCGTCCCGAAGGCTTCCGGCACCGGCAGGATCATGCGCAACTGGCTCGCCGCCAGCGCCGATAGCCCCTGCCACGAAAAGTAGCCGAAACTGCCCCAGGCTTCGATGGGGGCCCGGGCATAGTTCAGGGTCCATCCCCAGAACCCCTGGGGATGAGCGGCCCGGCCAGCGGCGAATATATAGGGAACCAGAACCAGGGCGCCGGACCTGATCAGGACACCGGCCGACTGGGATCGCGACAGGAAACCTCCGGTCCGCAACAGGACCAGAAGGGGCAGGGCGAACAGGACGTTGGTCTGGTGATACAGGACCGCCAGTGCCAATACGGGTACGAGCAGCCATCGGCGGGAAGGGCTTCCGGTGGCCAGAACGGTCGCCAGCGTCAGGCAGGCCACCGCGGGCAGGTAGGTTTCGATCCGGACGCTGTAGATCATCACCCCGCGCACTGACAGCAGAGCCACCGCCGCCAGCACCGGGGCGGCCCTTCCCGGCAGGATCCGGGCCGCCAGGCGCCAGGCCGCCATCGCCAGCACCACCACCCAGAACAGGTTCTGCCACAGGGTCGCCAGGATCGGATCGGTTCCGGTCACCAGATGGATCAGCCGGGCCACGGGCACGTAAAGCAGATGATGGGGATGGAACATGTCCACCCCCGTGCGCACCGCCAGGGCGTAACTCAGTCCGTCCGGCGTCTGGTTGGCCGCCCGCAGCCAGAAGAACAGGGCCGCGAACGCCAGCGCGGGCGCGGCCATGTCCGGAATTTGGGATCCGATCCTGCGGCTCACGGCGCCTGACCTCTCAGAGCGGCTCTAGCCCTTGTCGATGTTGGCGCAAAGATCGATCATTTCCAGGGCGGTCATGGCGGCATCGAAACCCTTGTTGCCGGCCTTGGTGCCCGAACGTTCGATGGCCTGGTCCAGGGTCTCCGCCGTCACGATGCCGTAGATGACCGGGATATCCGAATCCAGCGAAACCTGGGCGATCCCCTTGGTCACCTCGCCGGACACGTAGTGGAAGTGGGGCGTGTCCCCCTGGATGATGCAGCCGACGCAGATCACCGCCGCGTAACGCCCGGTCTGCACGAACCGCTTGGCGGCGAAAGGGATCTCGAACCCCCCGGGCACCCAGGCGGTGTCGATCTGGTCATCGGGCACGCCGTGGCGATGCAGGCAGTCCAGCGCGCCTTCCATCAGCTCGGAGGTGAAGAAGTCGTTGAAGCGGCTGGCCACGATGGCGATCTTGGCGCCCTTCGCATCGAAACTGCCCTCGAATTTCCTGCCCATCGTTTTTCTCCTTTAGAGGTGATCCAACAGGTGGCCCATGCGGGCCTTCTTGGTTTGCAGATATTTGGCGTTGCTGAGGTTGGGTTCGATCTGCAGCGGCACCCGGTCCTCGATGATCAGTCCGTAGCTTTCGAGCCCCACGATCTTGCGGGGGTTGTTCGTCATCAGGCGCATGCGGCGCACGCCCAGGTCCAGCAGGATCTGGGCGCCGATGCCGTAGTCCCTGAGGTCCGCGGGGAAGCCCAGCTTTTCGTTGGCCTCGACCGTGTCGGCCCCCTCGTCCTGCAGGCGGTAGGCCTTCATCTTGTTGACCAGGCCGATGCCCCGGCCTTCCTGCCTCATGTACAGGAAAACGCCCGCGCCCTCGTTTTCGATCTGGGCCAGGGCCGCGACCATCTGCTGTCCGCAGTCACAGCGCTGGCTGTGGAATAGGTCGCCGGTCATGCACTCGCTGTGGACGCGGACCAGGACCGGCTGTTCCGGATCGACCGGGCCCTTGGTCAGAGCCACATGGGTGGCGCCGTCGACACTGGTGGAATAGGCCACCATCTCGAAATTCCCGAACTCCGTCGGCAGCGGCACCTGGGCCTCCCGCACGACCAGCTTCTCGTTGTCCTTCCGCCACTTGATGAGATCGGCGATGGTGATCAGCTTCAGGTCGTATTCGGCGGCCATCTCCAGCAGCCGGGGCATGCGTGCCATCTCGCCGTCGTCATCCATGATCTCGCAGAGGAGTCCCGCCGGATACAGGCCGGCGGCCTCGCACAGGTCCACCACCGCCTCGGTGTGGCCGGCGCGCTTCAGCACCCCCCCGGGCTGGGCTTCCAGGGGAAAGATGTGGCCGGGGCGGGCCAGATCATCGGGCCGGGTTGCCGGATCGATGAAGACCTCGACCGTGCGGGCGCGGTCCGCCGCGCTGATCCCCGTGGTGACGCCCGAGGCCGCGTCGATACTCACGGTGAACTTCGTCCCCAGCGAAGCGGTATTCCGGGCGACCATGGGCTGGATGTCCAGGTCGGCGAGCCGCTGGCCGGTGGCCGCGAGACAGATCAACCCCCGGCCCGTCTTGGCGATGAAATTCACCGCCTGAGGCGTCACCTTTTCGGCGGCGATGATGAAGTCGCCCTCGTTCTCCCGGTCCTCGTCGTCCACCACGATGATGATTTCACCGTTCCGCAAAGCCTCCAGGGCTTCGGCGATGGTGTTGACTGGGGCTGATTCGGTCATGGTGCGTTCATCCGTTCTGCAGGGACCGGCGCCGGCCGAAGCCTTTGGCCAGCAGGCGGTCCATGGTCCATGCGGAGTTCTTGGTTTGGGAGTCACCAGGTGACGAGTCGATCCGGGGCCAGTCCACGCTGCCGGCTCCCAGGGCGGCTTTGACCAGGACATCCATTTCGAGATTGACCCGGCGTCCGGCCCGGACTTCCGCGAAGGTGGTGCACGCCAGGGTGTGCGGGATCAGGTTGACGGTGAATTCGTGATCGAAAGGGCCTTCGTCGACGGTCAGGCTGACACCGTCCACGGCCACCGACCCCTTGGGAATCAGGAAACGGGACAGCTGCGGCGGCACCTCGACCGTCATCAACAGGCTGCCTCCGGCTTTGCGGACGGCCTTCACCCGGCCCGTCCCATCCACGTGACCCTGGACCAGGTGCCCGTCCAGCGGGTCCCCGACGCGCAGGGACGGCTCCAGATGCAGGCGTTCGCCCCGGCGCCAGTGTTTCAGGGTGGTCAGCCGACGCGTCTCGACCGCGGCCTCGACGCTGAAGGTCGGACCCGACACCGCGGTCACCGTCAGGCAGATGCCGCCGACGGCGATGCTGTCCCCCAGGCCGGCGACCCGGGCGATCCCCGGCGCCTCGATGGCCAGGCGCACGATCCCCCCTCCCGGAGCGATGCCCTTGAGTCTTCCGATTTCCCGGATCAGGCCGGTGAACATGTCCGCATTCCCCTTCCGGATCAGACGGTGACCTGGGCCAGCACGTCGGCGAATTTCCGGCGGTCGTGAATGACCAGCAGATCGTCTGCGATTCTTTCGTGACGGGTCAGCGAGAAACCGCTCCCCACCGGGGTGTCACCGTGTCCCTCGGGCCAGCCCACACCTTTGCCCAGAACCGTCGGAGCAAGGTATCGGATCCAGCGGTCGACCCGTCCCGACTCCAGGAACGACGTCGCCAGCCGGGGCCCTCCTTCGACCATGATCGTCAGGAGATCCCGTTCCGCGGCGGCTTCGCAAAGGCTTTTCGGATCGACATGGCCCTCAATTTCCCGGCAAAAGACTATTTCGCCACCGTCGGCCTCCAACGCAGCCCTGTTTGCTGATTGGCTCGCGCTCCGGCCGGCAAAGATCAGGTACTCCTCACGGGCGAATCCTCCGGTCCAACTCAGGTCGGTGTCCACGTAGCCGGCAATAGGATCAACAGCGGGCACCCCATGGGCACCGCTGGCCAGACGTCCGTCCAGGCGCGGCCTGTCGGCGCGTACCGTGCCTTCACCGACCAGCACCAGGTCCACCCGCTTCCGCCGGCAATGTACGTCCCGCCTGGCCGCCTCACCCGTCAGATAGACCGGGGTTGCCGTGGACCGGCCTGCGGGGGCCGGAGCAAAGCGGCCATCCAGGCTCAACGCGGTCTTGAGCTCGACGTAGGCGTGGGTGAAATTTTCGGTGGCGGCAAAGGGCCAGATCAGTTCCAGGGCTTCGGCGGCGAGCACACCACATGTCACCTCAAGCCCTCGGTCCCGCAGGTAGCGGCAGCCTCCGCCTATCACCGTGGGATTGGGGTCCCGCATTGCCACCACGACCCGGTTGACACCGCTGTGGACCACCGTAGGTGCGCAGGGCGGCGTGCGGCCTTCATGATTGCAGGGTTCGAGGGTGACGTAGAGCGTTCCACCGCGGGCGTCGTCCCCGGCGTCGGCCAGGGCCACCGGTTCGGCATGGGGCCGCCCTGGTCCTTCGTGGGCCCCACGTCCGACCACGGACCCGTCCCTGACCACCACGGCCCCCACCGGAGGATTGGGCCAGGTGCGGGACCGCACACCGGCGGCCAGCGCCAAAGCCTCGGCCATGAAACACCGGTCCAGGGCGACCTGGTCGTCACCGAAACTGCTGGAGCAATCCACGAATTCCATGAGGTCGCCGAGGGGAACGAATGATGGCGGAAAAAGGGCGGTATTGTCCTGTAAATCGCAGCGGACGCCGCGGAAAGGGACAGCAAAGGACCGCCAACTTCTACCATCCAGACTCTCACTGTCGGCCCTGGAATTCCACCAGGTCAGCTTCCGTCAATAAAGGCGAAAGGTCGCGGGCTGTGACCGCCGGTGGGGAATTTCACCCCGCCCCGAAGTTGAGGTTCGTATCCGGGCAAAATCACCCGGATGATATTGGGTTTTCTGATACAAACCTAGGCGGTTAGTGCTATTTCGTCAAGCACCTCATCAAGCGGGCGGCTGCCACAGCTCGACCTTGTTGCCCTCCGGATCCAGGAACCAGCCGAACCGTCCGAACTCGCCGTCCTCCCTCTCGTCCATGATGACGGCGCCGCCTTCGGCGACCCGAGCCAGACAACCGTCGAGGTCGTCCACGATCAGGTTGACCATATAGGACTGGTCACTGGGCGCAAAGTAGGTGGTGTCCTCCTTGAAGGGGCACCACACATTGAAAGAACCGGTCGGCAGATCCTCGAGCTTCAAACTGGCGCCGTAGGGGTGCTCCACCGGCAGGCCGAGCCATTGCTGGTACCAGGTCCCCAGCTTGGCCGGATCCTGGGACTTGAAAAACACGCCGCCGATTCCCAATGCCTTGGCCATGGTCATTCTCCCTGCTTGGCGCGATAACGATCCGGCGCGTCGAACACGATGACGGCCTTGTATCCCGCCTGAACAGTGGCCGAGTGGGGCTGCCCCGCCGGCACGAAAAAATTGTCCCCGGGGCCGAACACTTCGGTGCTGCCGTTCCGGTGCAACTCGGCCCGCCCCGAGATCACCAACTCCCACTGGTCGGCGTGCGAATGCTCGGGCACCTCGACCGTCTCGGAGAAAGCGACAAACACGGTCTGCTGCCGGTCGCTGGCGATCATCCAGCCATGTACACCCGGAAAGGGGAAATCGACGTCGGGGTTGTCCTGGATGAAGGAGGGAAATTCGGGAAGGCCCATGTCATCGTCTTTCGTCAGGATTTATTCGCCGGCTTTGCCCTTGATATAACGGGGCTCCAGCACCGGCAGTCCGACCGCCGCCAGGCGCAGTTTGGCCGCCTCGTAGAACTGGGGGGCGGGCACGCGGCTGAAACCCAGATTGATATCATAGATGGGCTCACCCTGCAGAAACCGCCAGTGGTTCAGGAGCGTGGGCACCCCGGCGCCGGGCTCGAACTGGATGAGGCGGCGGTGGGAGCTGCTGAGGTTGATGGTCGGATCATTGCGCTTGGCCGCGAAATGGATCAGGGTGAAGATTTCCCGGTCGTCGACCAGTTGCTGGTCATCCCGGTCGCGGAAATGCCGCTGGATCCGCCGGGCCAGCGCCACGTCGAATCCTCCCCAGGTCAGATCCAGCAGGAACTTGTCGTAGGTGTCGATGGCGTCCATCACGAAGGCGC
>CBDTUS010000152.1:0-8741 GCA_965363725.1 uncultured bacterium
TCATCCTGCTCGCGGTGTGGAAGAACTTCGGCTACAACATGCTGATTTTCGTGGCGGGCCTGCAGACCATTCCGGAAAACCTGTACGAGGCCGCCGCGATCGATGGAGCCGGAGCCGGCAGCCGGTTCCGCCACATCACGTTTCCCGGCCTGGCACCGACCTTTCTTTTTGTCAGCGTGACCACGATGATCGGCTTCTTCCAGCTATTCGCCGAACCCTACGTCATGACCCAGGGAGGCCCTTTGGGCGCGACCCGCAGCCTGGTGCTGTTCATGTATGAAGAGGGCTTCCGGTGGTGGCGCATGGGCATGGCGGCCGCGGTGGCGGGCGTGCTGCTGGTGATCACCCTGATCGGCGCTTTGATCCAGATGAAACTTCAGAAGGCCCGGACATGAGGAGGGGGTCGTGAAAAAACCAACTCCGGGAACTATCCTCCTGCACGCCGTGCTGATTGCCGGAGCGGCGATCACCATGATGCCCCTGGTCTGGATGGTCGCCGCCTCGTTCATGTCCGCTGGCGAAGCGAACAGCCTGCCGCCCCGGCTGCTACCCCGGGATCCGACGCTGGAAAACTACACCGCCCTGGTCACGCGGCTGGACATGGTTCGAAACTTCGCCAACAGCGCCATCGTGACGGTGTTGGCCACGGTGCTGTCGGTGCTGGTCAATTCTCTCGCCGGATACGCCTTCGCCAAGCTTCCTTTCGCCGGGCGCGAGAAGCTGTTCCGAACACTGGCGAGTGCCCTGGTGGTTCCGGCCCAGGTCGGCATGCTGCCGCTTTTCCTGATGATGCGGGAGATGGGACTGGTGAACACCTACGCGGGGGTCATCGTGCCCTACCTGGCCAGCATTTTCGGCATCTTCCTGATACGCCAGTACGCCTTGAGTGTGCCGGACGATCTGCTGGACGCCGCTCGCATCGACGGGGCAGGCGAATTCAGGATTTTCCGCATGGTCGCTTTGCCCATCATCAAACCCATTCTGGTCACCATGGCGGCGTTCACGTTTTTGAGCGCGTGGAACGATTTCATGTGGCCTCTGATCATTCTTTCGGACAGCGGGATGTACACGCTGCCGGTGGCCCTGGCCAACCTGGTGGGTGAGCACGTGCAGGATACGGAGTTGATGATGGCCGGGTCGGTCGTGACGATATTGCCGGCCCTGGTGGTGTTCCTGATTTTCCAGCGCACGTTTGTCACCGGGATCATGTCCGGCGGGGTGAAGGAATGACCCAGCGAATCAACCTTGTTCTTTGGGTTTTGGCCATCACCTTGGCCGCACCTTCGGTCCGCGCGCAGGATGTCCGGGTCGTGGATGATTTCGAAGGGAATCGGACCTGGACCGCTCATCCGGCCGACGGCGTCACTCTGGACATCTCCCACGAGAGCGGGGCGATGCGGCTGGATTTTGAATTCACCGGCGGGGGCTATGCCATCGCCAGGCTGGAAACGGATCTCGAACTTCCCTCGAACTACGCTTTCCGTTTCAGGATCAAAGGGGCCGCGCCGGTCAACCACCTGGAGTTCAAGCTGGTCGATCCCAGCGGGGAAAACGTCTGGTGGAAGGTCCGGCGGGATGTCGTCTGGCCCGAAGACTGGGAGACCTTCCGCATCAAAAAACGCCATCTCGAATTCGCCTGGGGGCCACTTGGCGGAGGTGAGATCACGCGCGTGGCCGCCATCGAATTCGCCATCACCGCGGGGTCGGGTGGCCGGGGATCGGTCTGGATCGACGACCTCGAACTGGTCACACTGCCGGCGGCCGATACACCGGTGCCGGACCCGGTGACCGGGGCGCAAACCGCGGCCCCAGGCCACGAATCAGCCCTGGTTCTGGACAACGATCCGGCCACCTACTGGACACCCGCTCCGGGGGACGACCAACCGTCCTTGTGGCTCGATTTTCTGCAGCCGCGGGAATTCGGTGGCCTGGTGGTGGCCTGGGTTCCGGGACATCCGGTGCCCGACTACGTGGTGGAAGCCTCGGACGAAGCAGATGTCTGGCGCCTCCTGCAGACGGTCACCGGCAGCAACGGGGGCCGCGACTACCTCTTCCTTCCCGAAAGCGAGGCGCGCCTGATTCGCTTGCGGACCACGGGTCCGGACGCCGGCGGTGCCGCGGTCGGCGGGTTGGAACTCAAGCCTCTGGAGTGGTCGGCGACGCGGGAAGCCTTCTTCTCGGCCATCGCCGCCGAACAGCCGCGAGGAACGATGCCCCGCAGCTTCCTGGGCGAACAGGTGTACTGGACGGTGGTGGGGGCCGACGCCGACAGCCAGGAAGGATTGCTGAGCGAAGACGGCGCCCTGGAGGTAGGCGTCGGCGGTTTCACCGTCGAACCGTTCCTGTTTGTCGACGGTGAACTGATCACCTGGAACGACGTGATCGGTGAACAATCCTTGCAGGACAGGTACCTGCCCATCCCGACGGTGACCTGGTTCCACGACGGACCCGGGCGGGACGATCTTCGGCTCAGGATCAAGGTTCTGGGATGGGGCGAACCGGAAAAATCATCGTTACTGGCCCGGTACAACCTGGAAAACCTGGGCGAGCGGCCGCGCCGGGTGGTCCTGTTCCTGGCCTTGCGACCCATGCAGGTCAACCCACCAAGTCAATCTTTGAACCAGCGCGGCGGCGTTTCTCCCATCGGCCGCATCGAAAAAAAGGGTGACCAGATCCTGGTGGACGACCGTCCGGCACTGATCACGCACCTGGCGCCCGACGGTTTCGGAGCCACTCCCTTTTTCAGCGGTGAAATCGTTCAGGATTTTCTGCGCGGAGGACAACTGCCGGCAGCCAAGAAGGTGGTCGATCCTTTCCATTCCGCCTCGGCCGCGCTGGCCTACCGGTGGAGTATCGAACCCGGGGAACGTCGGACCGTGGATCTTGTCCTTCCCCTGCACGATCAGGTGCCGGCCGAGGTAGATCCGGAGGTGATCGAGTATGCGGTGGCCGAACAATGGCGCCGGAAATTGGACAGGGTGACGATCACGGGTCCGCCGGCCGCCGAAGAAGCGCTCCTGACCCTGAAAGCTCAGCTGGGTTACATCCTGGTGAACAGATCCGGCCCGGGCATTCAGCCGGGGACCCGCTCCTACGCCCGTTCCTGGATCCGGGACGGCTCGCTGACCAGCTGGGCCCTGCTGCAGATGAGATCGAAGGGACCGGTCCGGGAATTTCTGGAGTGGTACGCTCCCCACCAGTATGAAAACGGTAAGGTGCCCTGCGTGGTGGATCACCGTGGCGCCGACCCCGTTCCCGAACACGATTCCAGCGGCGAATTCATTTTTCTGGTGGCCCAGTTTTACCGCTACACCGGGGATCTGGAGCTTCTCGAAAGGATGTGGCCCCGGGTCCTGGGGGCGGCAAACTACCTGAACGATTTGCGCCTGCAGCGTCGCACCAAAGAGTATCGCGATCCGCCACGGGACCATTTCTACGGGATCTTGCCTCCGTCCATCAGCCACGAAGGGTATTCCGCCAAGCCCATGCATTCCTACTGGGATGATTTTTTCGCCCTGCGGGGATTCCGGGATGCGGTGGAACTGGCGGAGGTTCTCGGGGAAAAGGACGAGCTCCGCCGGCTGGAAAAAATCCTGCAGGAATTCGAGACCGATCTGGGCGCTTCGGTGGCCAGGGCCATGGAGGTTCATGCCATCAACTATGTGCCCGGCTGCGCGGACCTCGGGGATTTCGATCCCACCTCCACCACCATCGCCCTGTCCCCTGCGGACGCCGGCAGCCTCCTGCCGCCCGGGTCCCTGGAAAGAACCTTTGAGGAGTATTACCGGTTTTTCGTCAAACGCCGGGCAGGCGCACCGTGGGAAGCCTTCACTCCCTACGAGGTCCGCAACATCGGCGCTTTTGTGCGGTTGGGCTGGAGGGATCGTGCTCAGGAACTGCTCGATTTTTTCCTGGCCTACCGTCGTCCTCCCGGCTGGCGCCACTGGGCCGAGGTGGTGTTCCAGGACCAACGCGCCGCCCGCTTCGTGGGCGACATGCCCCATACCTGGGTAGGGTCAGATTTTATCCGTTCGGTGCTGGACATGTTCATGTTCGAGAAGCAATCCGCAGGTGTCGTCACCGCCGGCCGGACCAACGAGCTGGTCCTGGCCGCGGGGATTCCCGCCGCGTGGCTGGAAGAGCCGGGCGTGGCCATCGAAGATCTGCCTACGCCCTACGGAGACCTGAATTACATCTTGTACCGACAGGGCGACTCGGTGGTCATGGAAATTGCTCCGAGTCTGGAGGTTCCCGCAGGAGGGTTGGTCCTGGATCCGCCCTTGCCGGCGGGCGTGACCAGGGTTGACGTGGACGGGGACAACGTCCCCTACGCTGCCGGCGATCGGGTGGTGGTTCGTAGCCTGCCGTCTCGGGTGATCTGGAAGTAGCGCGGCCCGCGGGCGGCGGCCTTTTCCTCCATCACTCTTCTGACCTCCCGACTCCCGCCCCGGATTCCGCACCCAGGGTCACTTCAATTCGATGGCTCTTGCCGTCTTTGACCAGGGGAATCCGTAGCGCGCGCGGTCCGGCGGCCACGGCTTCGCCATCCACAAAAGCACGCCCAATGGAGGCGCTGCAGGAGTCCGGATTCGAAACGACGATCCGGTACGTCGTGTCGCCTCCGGGAAGTTTCCAGGTCATCTCGAACCCGGGCCACTGGTCGGGGATGCAGGGTTGCACCACCAGGGTATCGCCGCCTTCGGTGCGCAGGCCCAGGATCGACTCGACGGCCACCCGGTACATCCAGCCTGAAGATCCCGTGTACCAGGTCCAACCCCCGCGCCCGACATGGGGCGGGGCTCCGTAGACATCGGCGGCCACCACGTAGGGTTCGGTCTGATAGACGGCCACTTGTTCCGGGGTCTGGGCATGGAGAATCGGATTCAAGAGATCCAAAAAGTGGGCCGCCTTGTCCCGCCGCCCGGCCTTGGCCATGGCCCGGACCACCCAGCAAGCGGCGTGGGTGTATTGGCCGCCGTTCTCGCGGACGCCCGCAACGTAACCCTTGATGTAACCGGGATCCCGGGGCGTGTCGACAAACGGCGGCGTCAAGAGTTTGATGAGGCCGGGATCCTCACAGACCAGGTTTTCCTCCAGGGCGGCCAGCGCCTGATCGGCCCGGTCCGGCGGCGCCACATCCGAAAGCACCGCCCAGGCCTGGGCCAGGGCGTCGATCCGGCATTCCTGGTTTTGAGCCGAACCCAGAGGCGACCCGTCATCATAATATCCCCGGCGATACCATCTGCCGTCCCATCCGGTATCATTGAGAGCACCGACAAGTTTATGGCGATGATTCGCATACCGGTCGGCCCGGTCCTGGTCGCCGCGCCCGGCGCAGAGGGGTTCGAAACCTTCAAGGACCATGACCAGAAAAAATCCCATCCAGACGCTTTCGCCTTTGCCTTCACGGCCAACCCGGTTCATGCCGTCGTTCCAGTCCCCGGCACCGAAGAGCGGCAGTCCGTGCCGACCTGAAGCCAGGGAGCGATCGATGGCCCGGCAGCAATGTTCATACAGGTCCGACGATTCGCCGGACGGTTCGGGGCACAGAAAGGCCTCGTCCTCTTCCGGCTCGAGCTGTCTGGCGGTGAGGTACGGAATCAATTCCTCCATAATGGCCAGGTCACCAGTGGCCTGGATGTAATCGACCGTCAACAGGGGTAGCCACAGAAGGTCGTCCGCGAACCGGGTCCGGATTCCCCGACTGTGGGGAGGATGCCACCAGTGAAGAACATCGCCTTCGACGAACTGGTGCGCGGCGTGAAGGAGGATCTGCTGCCGGGTTTTTTCCGGCCACAGAGGCAATAGAGACGAGGAGTCCTGCAGCTGATCCCTGAAGCCGAAGGCTCCGCCTGACTGGTAGAAAGCCGTCCGGCCCTTGATGCGGCAACCGAGGGTTTGATACGGCAGCCAGCCGTTCACCATGATGTCCAGTGCGGGTGAAGGGGTCTTAACCTGCAAACAGGACAAGCCCTCCCGCCAGAAGGCGACCGCTTCACGCCAGGCTGATGCGACCGCCTCGGGCGACTGGTGCCGCGCCACGAGTTCGCGGGCCCAGTCCGCGTCGGCTTCCTGTCCCAGGAGGAAGGACACCTCGGCCGTTTGACCGGGGTCGAGGGTCATCACCACCTGGTGCGCGAAGCAGGATTCGATTTCCGATGCGACGTTCCCGTCCAGGGAAGTCCGGCCCAGGGCCGCGGGGGAAGAAAAATCCCCTTCGGGGCCCAGGAATCCCGCCAGGCTGCAGCTGTGGTGAATCTGCTCCACGGACGGGTCGGCAACCACGGTCGCGAACGCCACACATCGGGGACAGGTTTCGGAGACCGGGTTCTTGGCCAGAAGAGCGCCGGTCTGATCGTCCAGCCAGGTCGTGACGAACCGACCGTTTTGACGGGGGTTGTCGCCGAGCACCAACTCAGCGCAACTGAACAGGGAGATCCTGCGCCGCCGGCCGCTGTGGTTGGTGACCGAGATCCGAGTGACCCTCAGGGGATCGGAGCACGCCGCGAACATCGTGGTGTCCAGGTCAAGTCCGGCGCCGGAGTGAAGGAACCTGGTGTAGCCGAACCCATGCCGCACTTCGTAATCCCCGCCTCCGGGAACCGGGCCGGGCAGGCAGGACCAGTAACCGCCCGTCTCCTCGTCGCGGACGTAGAAGGCGTCGCCATGGGGATCGAGCACGGGATCATTGGACCACCGGGTGAGACGATTTTCCCTGCTGTTGCCGTACCACGTGCATCCGGCGCCGGAATCACTGACCAGAAAACCGAACTGGTCATTGGCCACGACGTTGACCCAGGGCAGGGGCGGAAAGCCCAGGCGGCCCTCGGGATCCCTGGTCAAGCGAATCACGTATTCGTCGCCCTGCTCGTTGAATCCTCCGTACCCGTTGAAAAACCGCAGCGATTCCGAACTCGGGTTCTTATCCGGGGGGCCCGCAAATGGTCCGGCCGCCGTCCAACCGGAGGGCCGGCCCGGATCGGCGGACCGCCCGGTAACGGTGACCAGATCGGGGAGCGATTCGGTGATGACCGCCCGGGCCGAGGCATTCAGGAGGTGGAATTCACCGGGGGTCAGGTCCGCGGCGTCAATCCTGGTGGCGTGGAATGGGTCGGTGCCCGCCGGGAGTGATTTGGATACGGACGCCGGGACCTTGGGGTCGTTTCCCCCGTTGACGATGACCAGCTGGATGGGGAGATTCCATTCATGCCACCGGCGGCCGGCCCGCATCAACAGCTCCAGGCTGTGGGCCCCCTCGGGGGTTTCCGCATGGATCACCACCCAGTCATGCAAAGGTGACAATCCCAGCCGAACCAGGTCTCCAATCCGGCCCTGGGATCTTTCCAACCAGTCATACCGGGGAGGTAACGCCGGATGACCGAAGATGACCGCACCCGCCAGGTCCTGGAAATAATCCTCTTCATTCTTGGGAACGCCCGCCTGTTCGAGCTCCCGGTCCGCCCTTGCCGAAGCGGCCTTGAAGGCTTCGGCGGCCGCGTTCCGGGGCCGGAAAGAGTCGACCAGATCGGCGGCCTCCCGTCGGCTTGAGGCTGTTCCCAGGAGAAAGGCAAACTCTTCCCGGCCTCCCGGGGGAAGTTGAATGGTTTTTCGCAGGCTAACGATGGGATCGAGGACATTGCCGGTGGCACCGGACAGCGGTTCTGGCGACGTCAGGGCGACGGGGCTCCGCTGGTGGCGGCCGCGCCCGAGGAAACGGGGCCTGGCCGTTTCATGCTCGACCTTTCCGGACCCCAGAAAGGCGTGAACCAGCAGAGGGAAAAAATCCTGGGGGTCACGGGGCCTTCGATTGACCAGCAGGCTTGAGCGCGATTCGTCGAATTCACTTTGAAGAAACAACTTGGAGAACACGGGGTGGGCCTGATGGGCCTCTTTCCGGTTCAGGACCACTTCCGCGAAGGTGGTCAGATCCAGCCTGACGGGGGCCTCGGTTCCATTGGTCAGGGTCACTTTGCGGATTTCGGCGGCCGCGCCCGGGACCACGCAGATATCCAGACGGGCCTCGATGCCGTCCTGTTCGTGGAAAATGGAGAAAACCCCCGGTTTCCAGGCGAATTTGGCCATTTCTTGTCCGATAATCCCGAAATTCCCTGATTCCAGGTTCCGCAGGTAAAAAAGAAACCCCTCCGGGGCCTGGTTCCGGGTGTCTTGCAGGGACGTCAGCAGCAGATCCCCGGAATACGAGCCTCCCGAGCCGCGTTCATTGATCCAGACGGAGTAGTTCCGGTCCCCCAGAAAACGATAGTGCGGGGGGAGACCCGGGGTGGTTCGAATGGCTGGATTCACGGTTAAACTCCGGGTAAAAGGTCATTTCAGGCGGAATGGAGCCGATTTCAACCCCGCTTCCAGACCTGACACTTAGGCTATTTTTGTAACTTTGTCAAAGTCGAGGTTGACAAAAAATGAGATTTATGAAACCGTTTACATTGCCGGCGGACAAGGATTGTCTGCGACATTGTTCGCGGATCGACCCGGAGCAGGGAAGGCAGGGTGATCCCATCTTGATTCAGAATATGTTCTGAGTTGGAGAATCCTTTTGGCTACCATTCGTGACGTGGCCCGGGAATCGGGAGTTTCGATCGCCACGGTTTCCCGGGTGTTCAACAACAGCTCTTTAGTCAGTGAAAATACCGCCAAGCGGGTGATGGAGGTGGCCGCCCGGTTCGACTACTGGCCCAACAGCGCCGCCCAGAGCCTCTCCACCAACCGCACCAACACCATCG